>CAYPUT010000006.1:0-40297 GCA_964413945.1 uncultured Spirochaetaceae bacterium | reverse complement strand
AAGCAAAGGGTTGACGCTGTACCAAGATCGCTTGTATTGACCATGCTTGCGGCCGAGTCTATGCTCAATGCCGAAATGAGGAGCCGGTCAACTCTCACAATGGCACTCTTCTTAATCATGGGGCCGGCGCTCGTGCCGCTCCTGCCGCAAAGTGCGGAACTCCCGGGCCGAGAGAGCGGTTTCGGGATCTTCATTGGGGGTCACGTCGGTGACAGTGGATTGTCGCCGGCTACCGGATCTCTGTCCTATTCCATTGGGGGAGTCTTCGATATTGGGTTTGCTGCATCCCAGATCCGCGACGAAATCGGCTCGGAAGAATCGAAAGAGCAGCGCATAGCCCTGGAACTCGCTGGACTCCCGGTCAAGCAAGGAGGGCACATACCTCTTTCGATCGAAGTCTCGACGGGCTACTTCGCGGGGGTCGTCGAAAGTGACGCCCTCTCGGATCAGGAGCTCAAACGGTCCAGCGCCGGGCTCGACGTTGGAATTCGGCTCATGCGAAGCATTCGTGTCACCGATATTTTTTCTTTTCGGATCGCGATGCGTGGCGCAATGACATTCTCGCGAATTGTCACGGATTTGGATCATCAGTTCAATGCCGCCGAAGACCCTCCCGAGGCTGAGCGATATCCGGAGGCCGTGTCGGAGACCATGTTTTCTCTTGGTCCGGAGGTCGGGGTGTTCTTTCAGTTTCCAAGAGACAAGAGCGTCATAGGTGCGAGCGTTTCGGTGCTTCTTGAAGAGGACGAGAAACCGTCCACGGTTACCGGTTTACACTTCGTCGTGCCCAACTGAAACTGCCGGGACGACCCACGACCGGGCTCGTTGTCGACGCCGCCCCTACTTCCCAACACAAAAGCTCGAGAACATCTGCTCCAAGAGATCCGCACTGCTTATCTCCCCAGTAATCTGTCCCAGAGCATTTAGGCCCTGCTGGAGATCCTCCGAGATCAGATCGATGGTAACCCCGGCATCGAGTCCCCGGCGCGCCGCCTCCAGAGACCCGGCAGCCTCCTCCAGGAGCGCTTTCTGCCGGGGCGAGTCGATGATGGCACCGTCGGCCCTATCGCTTCCCAGGAGCTCTTCGACCAGTGCCGCCTCCAGATCGGCGATACCTTCGTGGGTCGTGGCACTTACGAGAATCGGCGCTCGAGCCTGCCCGGCGACCCCGCGCCGATCGAGGATGGCCGACGCCTCGAATGCCGCGCGCTCCTCGCCGGAGAGTAGGTCCGCCTTGTTGTAGACCACCAGCTCGCGTACGTCTTCCTCGGAGGCCGCCGCGTGCCCCGCCGCCTGCCGGGCGTCGACCAGCCGAATCGCAAGATCGGCCTGTCGGATCAGCCGCTTGGTATGGGCGATGCCCCGGGCCTCGATACCCTCCCGGCTCTCACGCAGCCCCGCCGTATCGAAGAGCCGAACCGGTATCCCCCGTATATCGATGGATACCTCCAGATAGTCCCGAGTCGTACCGGGGGTCGGGTCGGTTATGGCCCGCTCTTCTCGAACCATGGCGTTAAAAAGGGAAGATTTGCCGACGTTTGGGGCACCGGCGAGGACCACCGTCGCACCCTCCTGGAAAAGCCGGCCGTTTCGGTAGGTTGAAAGCAGCCGGCGCACCCCTTCGACGACTCCCGCTATCCGGTCCGGATCCAGGGGCATCTCCTCGACCTCGTCCTCCCCGTAGTCGAGCTGCACGTTCACCTGCACCATCAATCCGGCCAGCTCATCCTTTATCGAGTCGATCTCTCGCCGAATGCTTCCGTCGAGACGCTCCAGGGCGAGTTGCCGTCCCCGGTCCGTCCGGGCCGTCACCACCTCGTGGACCGCCTCCGCCTGGGTAAGATCGATCTTGCCGGAGAGGAATGCCCGAAGGGTAAACTCCCCGGGCTCCGCGGATCGGAAACCGACCCGGAGGAGCTCTTCGAGAATACGCTGGACGCCCCCGGGGTTGCCGTGGCAGCCGATTTCGAAGGAATCCTCGCCGGTGTAGCTTCGAGGACCACGATAGACCGTCACGGCGACCTGGTCGAGGCGCTCGGTCCCTTCGCAGTCGCGGAGGTATCCGACGACCGACGAGTGTCCCGGAGCCTCCTTTAGGGCTTCCGGCCGGCTGAAACGACTCGCGAGCAAATCGAGACATCCGGCCCCGGATCCGCGAATCAGAGCGATGGCGCTGCGTCCCGGAGGGGTCGCGAGGGCGATGATTGGATCATCCTTCGCACTCTGTATCATACTCGAGAAGGTACTCCGGGGCCGGGAGGAGGGGCCATCCCCGGGACCAAGAAGCCGCTGGTCGCCCCGGGGCGTGTCTCCCGGGGGTTGATTCACCGGTGGCTTTGCGCCACCATTAACCATCCTCAACGTACCGGCCGACCACATCCTGGCAAGTGTCAGCTACCCTCTTCTTTTTGCGCACCGGGGCTGCTCCGCCGAGGCACCGGAAAACACCCTCGCGGCGTTTCGCTTGGTACTGGAACAACGGATTCCCGGCGTCGAGTTCGACATCCGCGCCACAAGGGATGGGGAACCGGTTGTGGTCCACGACGCGACCATGGCCCGGTTAACCGGCAACAAGGCCGCGGTCTCGGACCTAACGTATCACGATCTCCGGGATCTCGACGTGGGTTCCTGGTTCGGCCCTGAATACCGAGGCGAGCGAATCCCCCACCTCTCGGAGGTCCTATCCCTCTTGGGAGATGCCGTCTACTACGATATCGAGCTAAAGACTGTTTCGGGAAAGATCGTCAACAAGGTCGCGATAGCCCTGGAGAAACACGGTATTACCCACCGGGCGGTCTTGTCTTCTTTTTCTCCCCGGGTAACCGACCACCGCCGCGTCTTCGCGTCGATGGCGCCGATTCTGACACCCAGCTACCCACTGCGCTACTTCAGCTGGCGGGCGCTTCACCGACGAAGCATCGCCCCGGCCTACCTGAAGCCGGACATCGCCTTCTTTCAGAGACGCCGGGGCTTCCGGGGCCTCGTGCGGGAGCTCCAACGCCAAACCATCCCCTGGATTCCCTGGACCATCAACGACCCGGAGCTCGGCCGCTACTGTCTGGAGAACGGAGCGGCGGGCCTGATCAGCGACAACCCCGCCCACTTGGCCCGGGAGCTCGGGCTACCGCTCGCCTAACACGTCCCGCCTCACGGCAGGTTGTTTGCCATCTCCTCCCCGACCTTCAGGCCCATGCTGCGAAACGCCGCGGAGATGGCGCTGTTGGCCGAGTTTCCCCGGCTCCGTTGGAAGGTGGAGGTCGAATAGAGAACCACCCCGGTGTTCAGATCCACGGCGGAGACGCTTCCGGAGACCTTGACCAGAACGCCGTCCGCCTCTTCGAACTCCTCGATGCCGACGACTCCCAGGATAACGCGATCGACCGAGCCGCTCACCTCGCTCCGTATCCGCCGGACGACGTCGGGTATCTCTCCCGACAGAAGAAGCCGGGAATCCACGGGGAGGAGCTGGACGCTGAAGCCGGCGTCCGTGAGGAATTGAACGACCCCCGCGGCGGTCGTGTTGGAACCGAGGATGTTCCCCGCAATGTCGGTGTCGGCGATCAGGACACCCGTTGGAACGCTCCGGGATCGGGAGAGAACCTCATAGGTAAAGACCGTCCTCTGGGACGCGATGCTATCCCTTAGGTCGTCGACGAACCGCGCGTCCTCACCCCGGACCGCATCGAGGGGCGAAAGCTGGTCGGTTAGATCGAGAGACATGGTCAGGTTCCACTCCCCCACGGCCCTCGGAGGCGCCGGGGCGAAGCTGACGTATCCGTCGGCGTCGGTCCGCAAGGATGCGGTGCGAATTCCCATCCGGCCGTTTTGGAGGCGTTCCCGGTAGCTCGCCACGATCTTCGCGTTGGGCACCGGCCGTCCGTTGTCACTCCGCCGTAGCTGCGCGACGAAGCGGTCGGTAAAGGGCTCGGCGACAAAGGTAGACAGATCGTCGTTCTGTTTCACGAACTCGAAGGACGACACAACCTCCCGGGCCGACCGGATGTTCTCGGTAAACTTGACATCCGCGTTCCTGATATTTGACGAGGCCGCCGCTGCCGCGGCGTCGAGAAACTTCTGGGCGGCCTGGAAGTAGTCTCCGACGGAAAGGAGACGCCGGGCCTCACCGGCCGGCTCCTCTACCAGGGCGATCTGCTCTTCGAAGAGTCCCCGGAGGCGTCTCCGCTCCGCCTCGAGGGCTCGCTCTTCGTAGCGGCCCAGGAGATAGACGGTCACGCTATCACCCCGTCGGTCGACGAACCGGTCGACGAGTTGGAACCCTTCGAGACGGGCCTCGCTCTCCTGGCGGATCTGTTGAGTCACCTCCGCCTCGAACTCGTCCAAGGTTGCCCGGGCTTCGGCGGTGGACTGAGAGGTCACCTCCACACCGAGATAGCGTACGATCGAGTCGATCATGCTCAAGGAAGCGCTCTCTTCGGCGGAGACGACCCGTCCCTGGTCGTCGGTTCCTGCGCCTACGAAAAAGGCATAACCGGCTTCCTGCGGGGGGGCGCCAAGGACCCAGTCCGGTACCTCGGTGGGCACGGTACTCTCGGGAACGGAAGCACACCCGAAAAGAAAAATGGCACAAACGATGCTTCCTATGGCGATCCTCTGCTTCAACTGCGCTCTCCTCAAACAAAATGCGGCGTCACCGCGTCGAGACAGTGACACCGCGAAACTCTTGCTTTCACCTTGGGAATGCTCCGGGGGGCGCTCCGGGTCTAATCGAGACCGTTTTCGAACGCTTCCCGAACACGCTGCCGGGCTGTCACTTCTTCCTCGGTATCGGGCTCGTCATCCGCCCCGTCCAAGGCGTCCTGGATCATTCGGTCCAGGGTCGTCTGGGGAATGGTGTACATGACCAGATAGGTAAAGGCGTCCTCATCCACCGAGCCGTCGGGGCGGTAGTAGCGCATCTGGATCCAGTAGTCCGCCTCCGGCTGATATCCGGAGAACTCCGCATCCGAGAGGCTCTGGACCACCTGCTCCATGTAGCTCTCGACCATGTCCATGTCGCCGACGGCGGCACCGGCAAACTTAACCTGCACCCGGTTACGGACGGTCTGGGCAATCTGGGAGGCCGCGGTAAAGTTGCGGGTCCATAGCTCGGCGCCCTGGAGGCTCTGGGCCCGGGGAGACTCGAACTTAAAGACGTAGACGTCCTCGTACTCGTCCATCTCCTCGATTTCCGTCGCGTCCATCACCACCCACTCAGGGACCTCCCGACCGAACTTGTAGTTCTTGTGGTCCAAGAGATCGGGACGTCGGAGAATCGGCTCCGGGACGTTTGCGTTGACCGGCTCTTCTTCCTCTTCGGGCCCGCCGGCACAACCAACCAACATGATGATCAGCAGGACAATCAAGCCTGCCAGAGTCGAAACTCTTCTGTTCACTCTGTTCCTCCTGTAGCTCATGCTCTTAGAGCCCGGTGTTGAAGGTTAGACTTTTGCCCCGGGTAAGCACCAGGTAAAGTCCCTCGAATCCGGGCACCCTGTCGGAGACGATGTATATCTGGTCTTCCAATTCGTCGATCCGTCCGAAGAAATAGACTTCGTAGACGGTTTCCTCGGCGCTCTGGGAGACGGTAATCAGGTCCGAGACGTTTCTCCGCATCTGTCGGCGGAAATCGCTGATCAATCGGGCGTCCGGCGTGCTCTGGAGAACCAGCTCGAAGCGGATACCCCGGGAGAAATAGCGCGCCATCTGGGTCCGGGACTGGTCGATAACCGTCGGCATGGCCTGATAGACCGTGGACTGCAGGGCGTTCAGGACGGCGTCCTGCTGGGACGCCCGGCTCACCGTCCGGGGGCTGGCTCGGTTGACCGACCCCAAGAGCTGCCCGGTGGAGGTCTCGAACATCCGCATGGTCACGTTCGCCGAGCCGTAGTGTGTCCCCCCCTGGGTTTCCCCCGCGGTAACGGCGTCGATCTCGATGTAGACATCGGCGTTGAGGCGCTGAGCGACCCACTGGATAATCCCCACCTCTCGGCCCACCTCTTGCTCGTAGACGAGTTGCTGGTCCCGCCGGACGGCCTCGATCTGCGCGGCGTCGATTGCCACGACGCCCGCACCGGCGAGATAGCTGTTGGCCTGGGCGACCGCGCTCCGCATCAAGAAGGGATCCGCCGGGGATTCCTCGTTGAAGTAGACCATGTAGGTCATGGTGTCGACGTAACGGCGGATGAAGCGCTGCTCCTCCTCCGTGGCGCCTTCCCAGTCGCCCTCTTGAGGCGCCAGGGCCGGCTGCTGGGAACCGACGGTCCCCGGCGGTTGGGTTGCTTCTTCGGGGTCCGTTTCGGCTACCAGATCCTCGGCCCGCTGCTCCCGTTCCGCCGAGGTCGACGCGAGGCCGGTGCCGCCCCCGAGGACGCCACTGGTCCGGAGGGCCTGCTCGATCGCCGGGCGGTTAACCCGGATTTGTATTTCGTAGACCATATCCATCCGATCGATGGTCCCGACGTTCTCCCGCCGGAGGGTTTCCATAGTCTCGTTGTAGACGTAGGCGTTGGGATTCCGGGTGGTGTAGAGGGTCTCCTCGAGCTGCCGTCGGTTCTGCTCTTCCGCCGAGGGGCCGGCGATGTCGATTACTGCTTTGCGAATTGCGTCGATCTTGGCGTTGTAGATCGCGACGCCGAGGCTCTCTCCCCGGCCGCTGCCGGTAAACACTTCCTGCGCACTCGGTGAGGCGACCCGTTGGTCCGACGAAGAGCTGCCGGAGCCGCATCCGCTAGAAACCGCGAGGAGAAGAAGAAACAACGTCAGTATCCGAATTACCTTCATGAGATCCCGTTACCTACTTGAATGTTACCCCCGCCCCGATGAGAATTCCACCGTAACCATCGAAAAAGCGGCGCACGACCGCCGAGTTGAAGTAGCGGTCGTAGAGCCCAATCCAACGCGCGTAACCCAACTGTACGTTAATCATGGTGTCCCGATTTACCAAGTAGCTCAGGCCGACCTTCACCGTGCCGCCTAAATGGGAGAGATAGAAGTCCTGGCTGAAAAGATCGTCAACCAAGGGTACGCCTCCCCCGAGCCCTCCGGTAATACTCGGATTAACCTTGATCCGGCCGAGGTACCAGTTTGCGTCACCCCCAATATACACATTCATGGGAAAGAGCAGGCCGATAAGTGTGCTGGTAAAGGGAATTTCGATGCCGCCGAGGGGACGAAAGCGGTAGAAGCCCCTGCTCGCGGTGGCCCGGAGCCCCAAGACGAAGATCGAGTTATCGACTTCGAGATCGCTAAAGAGCTCGGCGTAGGGGGTAATCTCGATACCGATTCGAGGGATCTCTTCGAGCTGGTCCCCGACGACGGGGTTGGGCCGAGAGTAGAGCACCTGGGCTATGGAGAACTGCTCTCTCACCTCTTTTATCAACAGAAGGCCCGACTCGTCGTCGGTCTCGTAACCGAGGTTGGTAAGCCGCGGCTGGATAATCGCGTACTCGTCCCCCCGCTGAATACCCATGTTCCGGCCGAGCTCGAGGATGACTTCCTGCCCCTGGACGTCGACGATGCCGGTTCGGATGCGGAAGATTTCGAGCTCCCGGAGGCGGAACTCCAGCTGCAGAGGGATGCCGTCGACGGCCGACTTCATAGCGTCGGCGGCGTCGTCGTCGGACCCGAAAGTCTCGATAAAGAACTGCCCCTCGGTCTGCATCGTGTCCACGTTGATGAAGGTAAAGGAGGTCTCGATGGTGGCATCGTACTCCCCGTCGTCGTCGCGAGAGACGTTATAGTAGGAGACCGAGGGTATCACCACGATGAACCCACCGACAATCTGTTCGAAGTCCGCCTCGGTAAAGGCCTCCTGACCGAGGAGCACCGTTTCGGGAATCTCGACCTGTTGTTCCCGGTAGTTCTGAAGGGTGCGGATAAAGGCGTCTACGTTCTCGGTTTGGAGCCGCTTGTCCAGACCGATAACGTTGAAGCGGCCCAGATTGATAAACACGCTCCGAATCCTTTCGTCGACGGCCCCGACGGCCCGCTGGAAAATCTCCGTCGTATCCCGCTCGACGGTCCGCTCGAAGCGAAAGACGTTGCCGAGCTGTATCGTGGTCGACCGCTCCGGGGCCGGATCCCGGGGAGCCCCGTAGTAGTTGAGACGGAAGATCGCGACGTCCCGTCGCTCGGAAAACTGCTGCGCTGCTGCGGGAAGAGAGAGGGCCGACAACAGGATAAGCGTGACCAGATATGATACCAGCCGTTTCAATCGTACACTCCTCGTGGGGCACATAATAGCACGTCTTACGACGGCCTTGTAGTGAATTCTTACGGCGCGTAGTATGGCGCAAAATGCGAGCTACCAGCGCTATCATCCGTCTCGATCACCTCCGTTCCAACATTCGAGCCATCAAGGCCCACCTCGCCGCTCGGGCCCCCACCCCCCCGATAATCTGCTGCTCGGTAAAGGCTCAGGCCTACGGCCACGGCATGCTCCCGGTCGCCCGGGCGGCCCTCGAAGAAGGGGTGGCGGCCCTCGCCGTCGCCACCGCCGAGGAGGGCCGGGACCTCCGGGCCGCGGAGCCCGGTGCCGAGATTATTATGTACGGCCACCCGGTCGTTTCCGAGGTGCCGGAGATTGTGGCCTCCGAAATTTCGACCTTCGTTTCGGAGGCCGAGGTTGTCCGTGCCCTCGACGCCGAGGCCCGGAGTCGTGGCATCCGGCTCCGGGTCCACCTGATAATCGACACCGGCATGGGGCGGGTCGGCTGCCGCCCGGAGGATGCTCTGTCCCGGGCGCGTCTGATCGGCTCTTGCGAGAACCTCGTCCTGCGGGGCATCGTCACTCATTTTCCCGCAGCCGACGGTGTTTCCCCGGATTTTACCCGGGAACAGGTAAGGCAGTACGACCGGGCCGTCGCCGAGATTCGCGAAGCCGGGATTGCCTTTGACCTCCTCCACACCGCAAATTCGGGGGCGACCCTCGCCCACCCGGAGAGCTGGTTCGATATGGTCCGCCCCGGTATTCTCCTCTACGGCTACTACCCGAGCGATCGGCAGGATCGGCTTCTCGCCTTGAAGCCGGTGATGTCCTTAGAGTCCACCTTGAGCTTTGTCAAACGGGTCCCCGAGAACACCCCGATCTCCTACGGAATGACCTACCGGGCACCCGGAGAGACGGTTATCGGGACGGTTCCCTTAGGCTACGCCGACGGCTACCTGCGCCTCTTCTCGAACAGGAGCGATGTTCTCGTATACGAAGGGCCGGGGCAGCGCCCGGGCAAGGGAGGCAGGAGGGTCCCGGTGGTCGGTGTCGTCTGTATGGACCAGTTTATGGTCGACCTCGGCCCCGGCAGCCCGGCGGTCCCGGGGGACCGGGTGGTGGTCTTCGGTCCCGAGGAGGGGGCCCCGACGGCGGAAAGCTTAGCGACCCTCGTCGGAACCATCCCCTACGAAATACTGACCCGCATCTCGCCGAGGGTGCCCCGGATCTACGTCGACGAGGCGCCCGGAGAGTAATGCCCCCGGGCCTCGGTGACGGCCGGGGGATCGGCCCAGAGGCGACAGAGATTGACGAGGGTCTGCGTCGAGCGCACCATCGCCGGCAGGGCTACCCACTCCGTCGGGCTGTGCATGTTCTGAGCGCCGCTAAAGAGGTTCGGCGTCGGAATCCCCATTTCGCTCAGGCGAGCCCCGTCGGTGCCCCCACGGATGGCGTGGAACTCCGGCTCGATTCCGGTTTCTCGGATCGCCCGGGCGAGGAGTCCAACCGACTCGGGCCGTCTCTCGATACTCTCTCTCATATTCAGGTACTGCTTTCGGGTTGTCACGGTCACCTGCCCTTCGGGAAAGGCGCGCTCGACGACTCTAGCGGCTTCTTCGATAAGCGCCAGGCGGCGCTCCATGCCCTCGGTTTCGAAATCCCGGAGCAACAATTCGACCTCGGCATGCCCGACGTCGCCGTGTATAGCCATAGGATAGAAGAAGCCGTAACGGCCGTCCGTCGACTCGGGGCGCTCGGCGCCGGGAATCATCGCGAGAAATCGCTCGGCCATGGTAATCGCGTTGGTCAATCGGCCCCGAGCCTGGCCGGGATGGATGACCACGCCGTCGAACTGGACTTGGGCCCCGTATGCGGTAAAGCACTCGGCCTCGATGGCGCCCTCCTCTCCACCGTCGACGGTGTAGCAGACCGACGACTTTAGGCTCTCTTTAGGAAAGCGATCCATCCCTCTTCCCGTCTCTTCGTCCGGGGTAAAGATTACCTCGACGTTGCAACGCCGTTCCCGGGGAGTGGCTGTTAGATGGGCCGCTAAAGACATTACCGCGGCGACCCCGGCCTTGTCGTCGGCCCCCAAGAGGGTGTCCCCGCTGCTGGTAATGATGGTCTCCCCGACGTACCGCCGGAGCATCGGGCTGGTTTCCGGGGAAATCGTCAGCCCTGCCGGGAGCACGATCTCTCCGCCGCCGTAGTCTTCGTGGACCAGCGGTTTGACATTCTCCCCGGGGCACTCCTCGGTCGTGTCGACGTGGGCCATCAATCCGATCCAGGGCGCCTCGGGGTCCGCCCCGGGGATGCGGGCGATCAAGTAGCACCGATCGGTCAGAGCGACGTCTCCGATCCCGAGCTCTTTGAGCTCCCCCTCGAGAAGGCGAGCCAGATCCCATTGCCCCGGGGTGCTCGGGGTCCGGTCGCTGTTTCGGGTGCTCGTCGTATGGATACGAACATATTTCAGAAACCGATCCAAGATCGTTTGTGGGAGAGTGGAAGATGTGTCCATTAAGTTGAAAGATAGTATACTCAAGACACACATGAACATACCCTCGTTCCCCGATAGCGCGCCGATCAGCTTCGAGATGCGCTCCGAGCTTCACCCGAGCCTCGTGGTTATTCCCGACGGCATCTCGGAGTTTACCTTTGCCAACCTCTACCTTTTCCGGGAGCAGTACGACTATCACCTCTCGTGGCTCCCGAACCAGGTCATTCTGATTTCCGGGAAGCAGCACGGGAAGAGCTTCGCGATGCTCCCCTGCGGGTTTCCCGAGGACAACGGGTTAACGGAGGAGATTCTCCGGCGTCACGACTACGCAAAGGGATTGGCGGAGCCCCACGCCGACGTGGAACGCATCCGCCTCGAGCGATTCGGCTACATGGTCTTCGAGGACAGGGACAACTTCGACTACCTCTATCTGAAGAAAGACCTCGCCGCACTCCAGGGTAAGAAGTACCACAAGAAACGGAACCTCGTGAACGCTTTTATCAACAACTACAACTACGAGGAATGCCCCTTGAACCATGAGAATATCGACGCAACCTTCGAAATTCTCGAACAGTGGCGCCGGGAGAAAGGGGAAGAGGGGGATTACAAGGCCGCTCGGGAAGCCTTGCAGTTGATGGACGAGCTGGAGTTGACCGGTTATCTGATCTGCGTCGACGGAAAACCGGCGGCCTACACCCTGGGAGAGCCTCTGGCGAAGGGCCGAAGCTTTGCCGTCCATTTCGAAAAAGCGATCGGCGACTACAAAGGCATCTATCAGTTTATCAACAGGGCCTTCGCCTCGGTCCTTCCCCGTCACTACCACTACATAAATCGAGAGCAGGACCTCGGGGACGAAGGCCTTCGTCAAGCAAAGATGACCTATCGCCCCTGTGGCTTCGTAAAGAAGTACAAGGTCGTACCGAACGAGGAATAGGCCTACATTCTTGTAGGAACATCGGCGTGATACATACCATATTGTAGGCATTGTAGAGGGCTCTCCGGAAGGGCCGACACATATGTCTTTTTGCTATAGTAAGTTAGGAACGGCCGATTCATTGGCACGTTTGTTGCTTCAGTACGGCAACAACGTGAAACGAAAGGGTAAGCGTTTCCGACACCAACGAACAAGGAGATGTTCATGAGCGAACTAAAGACACCCAAAGACGTCCTTTCTCTGATCGAAAAGGAAAAAGTGGAAATCGTCGACCTGAGATTCATGGATTTTCCCGGAATCTCCCAGCACTTCTCGATCCCCGCGGGGGAGCTCGAGGAAGATTCCTTTACCGAAGGAATCGGATTCGACGGCTCCAGCATCCGGGGATGGCAGACCATCAACGAGTCGGACATGCTGGTAAAGCCCGTTCCCGAAACCGGCTTTATCGATCCCTTCTCGGTCCACAAGACCTTGGTACTTATCTGCAATATCTGCGACCCGATTACCGGAGAGGATTACACTCGGGACCCGCGAAACATTACCCGGAAGGCGGACGCCTACCTCAAGAGCCTCGGTATAGCCGATATTGCCTACTTCGGCCCCGAAGCGGAGTTCTTTGTCTTCGACGACATCCGTTTCGACCAGAACGAGCACTCCGGGTACTACTTCCTGGACTCAGCCGAGGGCCGATGGAACAGCGGCCGGGACGAGGGACCGAACCTCGGCTACAAGCCGCGGTACAAAGAGGGCTACTTCCCGGTACCTCCTTCGGACACCCTTCAGGATCTCCGGAGCGAGATGGTCCTCTACATGCACGAGCTCGGAATTCCCGTCGAGGCGCATCACCACGAGGTGGCAACCGGCGGGCAGTGCGAAATCGACATGCGATTCGACGACATGCTCAAGATGGCGGACAACATGGTCAAGTACAAGTACGTCATCAAGAATGCAGCCAAGAAGCACGGCAAGACCGTAACCTTTATGCCGAAGCCCATCTGGAACGACAACGGAAGTGGCATGCACACTCATATGTCACTGTGGAAGGGGGGCAAGAACCTCTTCTACGGAGACGGATACGCCGGCTTGTCGGAAACCGCGATGTACGCCATCGGCGGTATCCTCAAGCACGCGCCGTCGATCCTCGCGTTCACCAACCCGACAACCAACAGCTACAAGCGGCTGGTCCCCGGCTTCGAAGCGCCGGTCAACCTGGCCTATTCCCGACGGAACCGCAGCGCCGCGGTCCGGATTCCGATGTATTCCACATCCGAGAAGGCGAAGCGCTTCGAGTTCCGGTGCCCCGACCCGTCGAGCAACCCCTACCTGGCCTTCTCGGCCCTTCTGATGGCGGCCATCGACGGAATTCAGAACAAGATCGATCCCGGCGAGCCGCTGGACAAGGACATCTACGACCTTCCGCCCCAAGAGGCGGCGAAGGTGGAGAAGACTCCTGGGTCCCTCCGGGCCGCCCTCGAAGCCCTGGAGAAGGACCACGACTACCTTCTGAAGGGTGATGTCTTTACCGAAGACGTTATCGAGACCTGGATCGATTACAAGATGTCGAATGAGGTGTTGGCCCTGGACCTTCGCCCGCACCCCTGGGAGTTCGCGCTCTACTACGACATCTAAGCTACGGCACCACTGGCCCCGACGCTGCCCACGGCGGGGCTCTGGTCATAGAACGGCTACCGTGTCGACCACGCCACGCCACTTTTGAGTCGCCGCGGTGAGCCTGCTTACCCTCTTGTGCCCCGGTTCTCTCCTGCCGGGGCCTTTTTTCGTCTCGACAGTTTTCTCGAGCACCCGGGCCATTTTATCTCCATTTTCTGTGACCAATGGTGAAGATTCTGCACGGCGTGGTATGATATGCTCTGTCATGGGAGGTGCAGATGCAAGCCAAAACTAAAGGTAAGACGCTAGTCACGATCGCGCTCCTCCTGGTAATCGGCCTGATAGGCGTTGCGCCGGTCTTCGGCCAAACGGTGGATTACGCTGATTTCGAAGCCGGATTCAAGGATTTCGCCACGGATCTCGCGTCGGGCCTTCCCCTTAACGCGACGATCGGAAACACCTGGTCCGACGCGTACATCGGGAAGCTTCTCGGGGGTGTTCCCCACTTCGGCGTCGGCATTACGGTAGGAGCCTCGACCCTCCCTTACGACACGGTAAACCAGGTATTTACCGACCTTGGCCTCTCCATGCCGAGCGACATCGAGAACTTCTCCTCCTACGGCGTGCCGTTTCCGGCCTACACAGCCGACCTCCGGATCGGTGGCTTCGCCCTGCCCTTCGATTTCGGGGTAAAGCTCGGCGGCCTCAATTCCGGCATGTTCGGCTCGATGCCCTTCGACTTCGAGTATCTCCTGGCGGGCGCCGATATCCGCTTCGCCCTGATTGAAGAAGCGGGCCCGAAACCCGACATTTCGGTAGGAATCGGCTACAACTACCTCTACAGCGAAATAGTGGTGCCGGATGTTGCAAGCGGATACGAAGTCGAGCTCCCGAATAGCGAACGGCTCCAGTTTGCCGATCCCGACCTCGCGATGAACTGGGGAGCCTCGGTCTTCGACCTGAAGGCCCAAGTTAGCAAGAAGATCCTGATCCTCCGGCCCTTCGGCGGTTTGGGTCTCTCCTACGCCACCTCCCAGGTCGGCGGAGGGCTCAGCTCGGACGTAACCTATACCGGGGGATCAATAGAGCAAGCAAAGCAGGACCTGATAGACGCCGGGTTTCCGGTGCCCGACGAGCTCGACCAGACCGGAATCAACATCTCCAGCGCCGTCACCGGCTGGGGCTTCCGCGTCTTCGGCGGCCTCGGTTTCAAGATTCTCCTCTTGAACTTCGATCTCGGCCTGGGGTACGACATTCTCGGCGGGAACATCCAGGCGGCCCTCGGCGCGCGGATGCAACTCTAAGCAAAAGCGAGACCTCGGGAACCCGGGTTAACCCCGAACCCGTCGCGGGGCCTTCTCATGGGAACTATCAACAATCTCGCCTCGTTGATACCAAACAATTTCAAACTTTTTTCACGAAAAGGTTGACATTAGAGTTATTGGGCTATACTATCTAATTGTTAGGATTGATTAGGGTTCTTCCTCTCCAAGACCCTATCATGATCGTGGTTCCCCAGGGGTTTTCTCCTCCTTCCCCCTGGGGTTTTTTTTGCCCAAAGCCTTTTCCACAAGCTCTTCGCTCACCTCCCAGAGCCGCTTAGCGACTTCCGGGTCCCGACCGACGGGAGACGGGTCGCTCGTACGCCGGTTCTCGAAGTACTCGCCGTTAACGCCCTCGACCTCCGGGGAGGTTGCCAGATAGACCGGCGTCTTTGCGCCGGCGGACACCGGAGCGCCACCGGAGAAGTTGGCATGCAGCAGCTTCGTGGAGATAACCCCCGGGTGGAGAGCGTTGACGGCTACCCCGGTGCCTTCGAGGCGTCGAGCAAGCTCGAAGGCGTACACCAGGTTCGCCAACTTGGATTGCGAATAGGCGGCGTGGCCGGAAAAACTCTGTTCTAATTGGAGATCGTCGAAGTCGATGTTTCCCGTCCGGTGCACCATCGAGCTGACGATAACGATACGGCTTGGGGAGTTCTTCCGGAGGGTATCTACCACCCTGTTGATAAGAAGGAAATGCGCAAGTTGATTGACCGCGAAGGTCAGCTCGTAGCCGTCGGCGCTCTCTTGCCTCTGCTTGGTGGTCACTCCGGCGTTGGCAACAACGACCCGGAGGTCGGAGAAGCGACCCTGCACCTCATCCGCCATCTTCTCGACCTCGGAAAGCCTCGCCAGGTCCCCTGAAACCGCGTCGACGGAGCCTTCACCCACCCCGGCCGCGGCTATCCGCCCCTCGACCGTGCGCCGGGCGGCTTCGGCCTTCTCCGGCGAACGGCCGTGGACGACCACCCGGTGGCCCATCTCCCCGAGCTCTGCCGCTGTCTCGAGGCCGATGCCGTCGGTGCTCCCGGTAACAAGAATTCGTTGTGCTTCCATACCGTAACAATACTAACGCCAAGCCCGGATGTGGGCATTGGCCGGGGGGGCGTCGGCCGGGCTTCGTCGCGCCTCCTTCGTTGACAGAGCCTGTAGCCCGTGCATAGACTCACGGTAACGGCAACCGAAGGTGGGAGCACACCTCCCGGCTTCGAATTCCGCGCCCCGGTAGCTCAGGGGATAGAGCAACTGCCTCCTAAGCAGTAGGTCACGCGTTCGAATCGCGTCCGGGGTAACTCTGCGACAGTGTGATATGCTTTCAAAAGGCGCAACGTGAGAATGTCTTCAGAACAACCGAAGAGCCGGAAACCAGGCGGCCGGCGCGGCACGAGACCCCGCCGCCCCTACCCCGGCGGCGTGGCGTGGCTTCTCGTCACGGCAGCAGCCGGAGATACGATCGGCGACTCCAAAGTCGTCCCGCTGAACGCCGGTCTCCGATCTTATCGGAACAAGTCAGTGGATAGTGGGCGACAATAAGGGAGGCACGGTGTCGATCGGATACCTTCGGGACGACGGGGGCTCGGCCCGGCTCGCTCTGCTGCGAGGATCGGCGGGCAACTGGTCCGGTCCGATCCAAGTAGCAGACGATCCCTCGGCGATTACCCGCGAATTCGACCTTGTCATTGACTCCCAGGGCGGTACCCCCATCATTCGGCGGGAGACCCTTTCCGGCGTCGACGAGGTGGCCTTTACCCGGTATTCTCCGGACTCCGGGCCCGGGCGCAACCTCATCGTCGACCCGGCGATCGCAAGCGTTCCGCCCGCGTATCCCGGGATCGGGGTAACCGGTGACGGCACGGTCTTCGCTTCCTTCGCTGCGGAGGACGGGGGAAACCAGGCGCTCTACGTCTCGGCGATCACACTCGAATAGGGCAGCGCGCGACGGGAATCAGCGCCCGCCGATCACCGACCCGGTGATGTACGCCCCGAGACCACCGACGACCAACCCGCCGCCTCCGATCATCATCGCGATCCCCGGAGACACAGCCGGTTCGTAGCCCGCCGGAACGTCCACCATGTCGAGGGCATAGTACATCGCAACCCCGGTTAGGGCGACGACGCCCCCGATAACCGCCATGCCGACCCCGGCGCGCTTCCATCCTTCGCCGGTGGGCCCCTCTTCGTCGGTCTCTTCGGATTCGGGCTCCGCCGGCTCCTCCTCGGCGACCTCTTCGGTTGGTATCTCGATTACCTCTACCATGGCCATCGCCGGTGGAGCAAAGACAAAGGGTGGCACCGGCTCCAACGGCTCTACCCGGAGGGGCCCCTCGCCGGATGACACCATCGACGGCGGAGAGACGGCGGCGCCGGGGGCAACCTCGGCAACTTGTTGGATCTCCCCGGGAGCGGATTCGAACGGATGTGCATCCCAGAAGTCTCTTACTTCCGGGGTGATGGTCGACGGCGGCTGGGCAAGGGCCTCTCCAATGCTTCCCGCCACCACGGTCGACAGCGGTAGGGCGATCATCTGCCCCGATTGGATGGTCGTCTGGGGGGCGGCTGCGGAGATGAGGGAGGTGCCTGCCGCCGCCGCGGAATCAGCCTCGGCGACCACGACGCTGCCTTCGAAGGCATAGATCTGGAGGAACGGTTCGCCGCTTCCCCCGGACTCAACGATAATGTCGTAGCCAAAATCCGTTCCCCGGACCCCGGCGACGACGCTCAGACCCCGCATTTCGAGAAAGGTCCCGGCGGCCACGGCATCCACCTTGGCCCGGACCCGTCCGTAGGCGAGATCCAAGCGGGAGCTCCCGTCGTCCCCGGCGTATTCGAGCCGAAAGCTGGTGTTCTCCGCCACCCTAAATAGGGCACCGGTATCGGCCGTCTCGATTTCGAGAAAGGTGTCGTTCCCGGTCTGCACCAGGTCGCCGGCCTCTAGTGGAAGGCCCAAGACGTTATCCAAGGAGACGTTGAAGGACTCTTCTTCGAGTTGACGGATTACGCTGAAATCCCCGCCTTCCGCGTAGACGATACCGGCATTTTGGGCTTCCAGGGGGGATCTACCGAAAACTACGAGACTCCACACTACGCCAAGAAGGACAAAACGACGGAGACTTCCTAACATACCATTAACTCTACCCCAGGTTACCGGGGATAACAACAAGAGCTTCCGGAGCGCCTATCGGCGTGTCGAAATCCGCAGATTGCCGGCGGCGGTCCGGGCGAGGAGCAGAACGCCTCCCTGGGAATCCCTTACCGGCCCCTCGAGACGCACACCGTCCACCTGCAGCTCTCCGGTTCCGGAGTCGAAGATGCCCCGCACGTCATCCCGGGAGTTACTCAACCGGAGATCGATGTTCCCAGCGCTCGAGATAAAGCTGCTGTCTTCCTGAAGAAAGATGTCCCGTAACCGGATGTCACCCGCTGCTGTCTCGACGGTGAAACGGCCTTGGCGGTTTGTTGCCCTGACTTCTCCGGAGGAGGACGTAATGATCGTTCTCCCAAACCCGCCGGAGAGGTCGACACTTCCGGAGGCGGTAGAGATGTTCAAGGACCCCCGGGATGCCGAAACGGCCACCCCACCGGAAGAAGTGTCCAATACGGCCGTTCCCACTACCCCATCGAGCCGAATATCCCCGGTTACCGTTCTTACCTCTACCGAGACCTCCGGGGGAACCGTTAGGAGAAGACGCCGGGGCAAGAAACGCCAAAGACTTCGCCGCTTGCGCTGCTCGATCCGGAGAGTACCATCCCGCTCTTCGTAGTAGATTTCCTGTGATCGGCGACGACTGGCGACCACTTCGAGACTCATAGCGCCCGGACCCCTTCCGCGAATCTCCACGTCGAAGTCGACGAGGGAGTCGATGATTAGCCGATCGACACCGGGGACAAGCAGGGGCTCACCGAAGAGCTCGAAAGGCTCGAGAGCCGGAACAGCGTGGCCGGCTACAAAGAGAAAGAAAAGAACGTGTACGAAAACCCGGCGGCGCGTCACGGTTCCCATGCTACGGCCTTACCAATCCGGCGTCAATGGAAGCCCGCTCCGTGGAAGACTCGTGCCTAGCGTTGATCTTTTCGAACGTGGCTCGATCTAACGACCGGTTGGTTTTCGTTGACAAAGGCCCGAACCCCGGAGGCAGAGGCTGCGGAAGCTCGGGCAGAAGGCGGTTTTCCACCGGCAATCGATGTAGTCGATATGGGCCACGCCTTTGCGCTGATGTTCGGTGCCGGCGCCCTCGGATTCCGCAGAGATTGCCGGCTTGCTCTTGATTACCGAGATTCCGGAGCTCGTGTCCTTTCTGCCGCGCCTCCGGGGCTACACAGGGTAGCGGCCATTCCGGGCTGCGGCCGAAGGGCCCGACGAGTCGATTGCAAAAGGGCCACCCGAACCGGTGACCTTTTCTATTTGTGAAGAATCTCCCACCGCCAGTCGGGGGGCGTCTCCGTGTGGAGCGCGACGTAATGGGCGGCAATGTCGTCGGGGTCGAACTCGGTTCCCTCCCGAACCGGCCGGGTAATGGTGACGGTGGCGGCGTGGATGCCCTCGGGAGTCAGCTCCTTGTGGAGCGCGAGGACGTAGTTCCGCAGGGCCGCCTTCCCAACGGAGTGGCTGGTAAAGGTCGTCGAGGGGTCGATGCCGAAGCCGCCCCCGGTGTAGAGAAGGGTGCCGGAGCCCCGTTCCCGCATCTTCGGCAGAACCGCCTGCGTCAGGAGTATGGCACCGAAGAGGTTCGCGTCCAGGGTCTCCAGAAGGGCCTCCGGAGTCAACGCACTCGGTTTCTCTTCGGCGATGGCCAGCGACGTTATAGATTACGACGTCGGGCAGCCCCGCTCTTCCCAGAACCCGGTCTACGCAGGCCGCAACGCCGTCGGGATCGGTCACGTCGATCTCCTCGGTCAGAACCGATACCCCGTTCTTCTGGGCTTCTTCGGCGTAGGGTTCCAGGTTTCGCGGATTTCGGGAAGTCAGAATAAGATCGAAATCCTCCTGGGCGAAGGCCCGGGAAATCGCCTGCCCCATCTTCTGCCCGACACCGACTATCATGCATCGCTGCTGTTCCATAGAAATCTCCTTGGTACGTATCGGCAAACTGCCATTACACCGCGGCAGCGTTGCCCCCGTCAACTATCGTCGGGCGGCTCTCGTCCGGGTGTCCTTGTGGACGGACGGCCCTGGACGGTAGTATGGGCCGATGAACGAGGCTGAATCCGTCCGCCACATCGAAAACAGCGTTCTCGCCTGGGACCGGATTCTCCTTTACTTTACTCGGGCCGACTGTTCCCTCTGCAAACGCCTGCGTCCCCGAATGAGCCGGTTGGGCCGGCGCTATCCCGACATGGAGGTGCTCCACGTAGACCTCGACCGGATGCCCGGTGCCGCCGGGCGGTACCTCGTATTCGACGTGCCCGGGGTGGTCGTCTACGTCCGGGGCAAACCGATGGCTCGGTTCGTAGGCGGAGTCGACTACCAGCAGCTGCGACAGGTTCTCGACCAGTCGACCCCGGAGTAGCCGGCCGTCGGCATCCCCTACCCCGCCGGAAGCAGCTCCGTTCTTCCTAAGGGAATCCACCCGGGATAGCCTCGGTAGAGAATGAGCCCGTAATTCCCGGCGTACGCCAGAATCGACACGGTCTCGTTCTCGGCAAGGGTTCCCCGAAGATCCGCCGAGTCCTCGGGGCGCATGAGCACCGGCGTCTCCCGGCCGAGAGACAGCTCCTCGATGCCGACGGCGGCACGGTCGACGTCCGACCGCTCGATGTAGCCTATCCGGCCCCCGGAGAGCTCGAGGCGCACAAAGGGACCGTGGGTACCTTGAACCCGTAGAGCGTCCCCCGCCGAAAGGGGCGCCGGAACCCGTTCTCCCCGGGCCAAGAAGCCTGGAGGCCGGTACGACGGATCCACGGGATTGCCCCGGTCGTCGAACCGGGCCGGAGAGGGGACGATTCCTCCGACAAAGTCCGGATGCGCGTGGACCGTCGGCATATCGCGACGGGGACGCACCCATCCATTGAGGTCCGCCACGGCAACCTCGGGCAACCGTTCTACCCGCCGTACCGGCACGAAAAAATACCAAGGATCGAGGGGCCGCCGCCAATTTTCGTCGTAGATGCCGATGTGGAGATGGGGAGGTGTCGTCAGGGCGTTTCCGGTATTGCCCACCGTTCCTATCAGATCCCCGGGGCCAACCGTCAGGCCTCCCTCGGTTCGGTGCTCGTCGAGGTGGGCGTAGTAGAGAAAGATGCCCCGCGCCTCGTCGTAGAGCGTAACGATGTTCCCGCCTCGGTCTCTGACGCCGACACGCCTTACCAGGGACTTAGAGCCGGCGAATACGCCCGTACCCCGGGGAGCAAAGATGTCGATGCCGTGATGGACCCTCCTGCCGCCGTCCCGGGAATCGCCGAAGACACTCCAGATGTCTCCGGGATCGGTTCCCTCGACGGGCCATTCCAGAAGCGACTCGGTGGTGGCGCTCAGGCGGATATCCAGATCGTCGAGGGGTTTGGCCTGGACTAAGAGAAGATAGCGCCCGTGCTCCCGGGGCTCGTAGTAGAGCGCCCCCTGCCCCGGCAGACGGTCCGCCACGGCGACAAGCTCCTCGTCGTCGACGGAATAAACCTGCCGCCCTGGGGCTTCGCCGTCGGGCCGGTGGAAGAGCTCTAAGAGCACCGCGTCGTCCCCCCGGATGGTGATGCCGTGCCCCCGAACCGCCTGAAACTCGAAGGCCATCGCCCGGGGCGCCGTCGCGTCGAAGGTCAGATCCTCGACAAAAGGCAGAACCGCGGTGGTCGGGTTCTCCAGGGCCCGCCCCGCGGCTGCGGTCCATTCCTTCCCGACGTAGCGCTCGGACACCGCCAGTGTTTCGACGCCTTCCCGGAACCGGGCCGCCGACTCCTGATAGTCCGGCGGGGTAATTACTGCCTCCGGAGAGCACCCGGCGAGGAGCAAGACGAATAGAAGTAGCCCTAGGACCACGGTTGACGGTCCCGGAGAGCCAAGGGTTTGGAAATGATTTCCGCCATCACGATTGCCCGGCGCCCCGGAGAGAGGCGGTTTACCCGTTCCCAGGCCGTAGCCGGGGCGGCCTCTTTCGAAACCGGCGCCTCGATATCCGAGACGCGGGCGGCTTCCGCCGGGACACCCCGGCGGGGAACAGCCTGCACCGGCGCCACGCCGGGGGGCGCCGAGCCGGGGACCGGTTCTCCGGGAAGCGTCTCGCTCGCCGGCATCTCGTCTTCCGGCATCTCGTTTTTCGGCGCCTGAACGCCGGGCCGGCCGCCGGCCTGCGCCCGGCGGCGCCTAAGAAGCAGGAAAAAGAGCGGCAAGAAGGCGATAAAGGCCCCGATGATCAGATCGATGAGTCCCCTCACTATTCGTTCCTATTGCCGCTCCGGTCCGACTCGCCGCCGATACTGTCGCGCATACCGGTGTCCGCTTCGATATTTCGGAGTCGGTAGTAGTCCATCACCCCGAGGTTACCGCTTCGGAAGGCCTCCGCGATCGCCTTGGGAATCTCCGCCTCGGCAAGGACGACCTTCGCTCGGTTCTCCTGCACTGCGGCAATCATCTCTTGTTCCCGGGCCTGTGCCGCAGCTCGGCGCTTTTCCGCCTCTGCCTGGAACCGGCGTTTGTCGGCCTCCGCCTGGTCCGCCTGGAGCTTAGCCCCGATATTCTCCCCGACGTCGATATCGGCGATGTCGATCGAGAGAATTTCGAATGCAGTTCCGGCGTCGAGCCCCTTTTCGAGGACCCGCTGGGAGATGGTATCCGGGTTCTCCAAGACCGCCTTGTAGGTTTCCGAAGAGCCGATGGTCGTAACGATTCCCTCCCCGACCCGGGCGATGATGGTCTCTTCGATGGCGCCGCCGACGAGTCGCTCGATATTGGCCCTTACGGTGACTCGAGCCTTTACCCGGAGCTGGATTCCGTCCTTCGCTACCGCCTCGATAGCCTGCTTTCCCTTCGCCGGATCGGGACAGTCGATCACCTTCGGATTCACGCTGGTCCTTACCGCTTCGAGGACATCCCGCCCGGCCAGATCGATGGCCGCCGCCCGTTGAAAGGGCAGAGGGATCGCCGCCTTGTTGGCGGCGACCAGGGCCTGGCTGACCCGGCGCACGTCTCCCCGGGCGAGGTAGTGGGTTTCCAGCATCTCCGAATCGACGGGAATCCCCGCCTTCGCCAGGATTATGCGGGAATCGACGATGGTACTGAGATCGACCTTTCGAAGCCACATTCCAACCAACCGGAGGAGTCCGACGGGAGCCCCCGAGATGAGCGCCCGAAACCACAATCCGAAAAACTTCAAGAAGAGAAAGAGAATGCCCAGGGCGACAATCGCCACTAGAACGTACAGAATGATGATCTCCACTGCTTACGCCTCCCGAACGAGAATTCGATTTCCTTCGACCCGTATCACTTCGACCTCCGTCCCGGCGGCAAGATACTCTCCCCGGGTGAGAACGCTGCGGCGCGTCCCCCGGATAGTGGCGACGCCGGTGGGCTTGAGCACGGTGCTCGCCGTACCCCGGTCGCCGACGTGGATTCTCACTTCGGCCGCCGGGGTCTCCCCGTCTTCTTCATCTCCGGACCCGAGGGTCGTCCCCAAGATAAACCGTTTTCCCAGGGGCGTCGCCGGGAACAGCTTGAAGGCAACGACAATGGTTACCGGCGTCAAGACCAAAGCGGCCGCCAAGACCATGATGCCGGCGGAGGTTCCCCCTTGCGTATAGGCTAAGATGACCGCAGCGATAATGGCGCCGCCCCCGGCAATACCAATTAGCCCCCCGGCGGGGACAAAGATCTCGACGATAATACCCAAGAGCCCGACTCCCAACAGAGCGAGGCCTTCCCAGACGCTCATGATCTCCTCGTAACCACGACTCTGTTGCCGTCCGCGGCAATGATGCGTATGCCCTCCCCCGCGGTAAGGTACGCCCCTTGAGTTTCCACGACGAGGACCTCGTCGTCAAACCGTCCTTTCCCCACGGGACGCAAGGTCGTGACCGCGGTCCCTTCCCTTCCGACGAGACGGGCCGCCGAATCGACGTCCTGGGCGGTGAACCCGGCGGTGGCTTCCTGGGTAGAGGAGAGGGTCAGGTTGCGAAAGAGCCGGGAACGTCCGAGGGTGTTGGCCAGGGCGAAGAAGCCGACCAGGGCGACCACGGCGTTTATCCCGACGATAAGGAGGTTCCGGTGGAACTGCTGCCACTCCCAGGGAACCGAAGGGACCACGAAGGTTTGGAGGGAAAGAATAAGAGAGACACCGATCGCGACGAAGCCGGAGATTCCCGCCACGCCGAACCCGGGTATCACGAAGAGCTCCAGAACCAAGAGCACGACACCGACGACGAAGAGAAGGAGCTCAACCGACCCGACACGCCCGAGGAGCGAGTTCGCCGCAAAGAGGGTCGCGAAAGCCATCAACGCGACCGCGCCGGGGATGCCGAAGCCGGGACTCGTCACCTCCAAAAAAAGCGCCACCAGCCCGACGAGGACCAGAAGGCTCGTGACCGCCCCTCCGGTAAGGAAGGCGACCAGCTCGTCCGCCGAATCCGGCTCGATGCGCCGTACCTCCGCCTCGGTCGTGCCGAGAAGCTCGTAGAGCCCGGCGAAGTTTGAAACCGTTCCGGAGGAAACGCCGTACCGTTCCATCTCCCCGGCCGTCAGGGACAGGAGTTTCCCTTCGGGAGAGACGACCGGGCCGATCTCGATTCCCTGAGCCTCCCGCTCTTCCTCCGAGATTGCATCGAGCTCCGTCCGAGTAATCGTGTCGATCTCGCCGTTTCTGCTGATTTCAACCAGCTCGACCGCGGTGTCCACCATCGCGAGAGCGACCCCCTTCGGGTGGCCGTTCTTCTCCGCCAGGGCCGCCATCTGGGTGCGGACCGCGCTGACGGTCTTCTCGCTCGCCGCCTCGGGCTGGCTCCCGGGGGCCGCGATAACCGGTGCCGCCGCCCCCATCGAGGTCCCGGGGGCCATGTAGATCGCGTCCGCGGCAAAGGAGATAAGCGCACCGGCGGACCAGCTTACACCGGTCCCCTCGGGGCTCAGGGTAACGTAGGCGATGGTATGGATATCGTCGAGGGATCCGATGAGGGTCGTGATCTGGAGCGCCGAGTCTACCCGCCCCCCGAAGGTATCGACGTCGAAGACGATGGTTTCCACGCCCGCCGCTTTCGCCTCTTCCACGCTGCGCTGCAGAAACGCGACGAGGGGCGGCTCGATGTTTCCGTGAATGGGCACGACAAAGGTCGACACCGCTCGGTCCGGCGCGTTCTCCGGGCCCGGCGCGCCCTGCGCCGGCCCTCCCGGGGAAACGACCAACAAGAGAAGGAGTAGGATCGCGGAGCAACGTATTCGCCGATTTGTCACGGACAAAAGCTACGTGGCCGACCGGCCCGGGTCAAGCGTGGAGAGCTTGATGTTTCTGAAAAGAAGCGAAACACTACCGCGTGTGAATACGCGGTTCTCCCTCGTGCTCGCGGCGGTAGTCCTTCTCTTTCTCGCGGTGCCCGAAACCGGCGCGGCTCAGGTGGCCGTCGGAGTCGCCGCCGGGGACCCCACGGGACTCTCCTTGGTAATCGAAGACCGGCTCTCCCTCCTGATTGGAT
Organism: uncultured Spirochaetaceae bacterium; assembly: GCA_964413945.1. Taxonomy (GTDB): domain Bacteria; phylum Spirochaetota; class Spirochaetia; order DSM-27196; family PWMO01; genus CAYPUT01. Next base: position 15,119 of record CAYPUT010000006.1, on the reverse strand, counting down.
GGTCCCTAGACCGCCATACCGCTATCTTCCTGGATGTCTGGCTCTGGCGGCAACTCTTACCGGCGGGAGTACGCTGGTACCTCGGAGCCGGAGGAGTGGCCGAGATCTACAACGACGAAAGTGACCGCGGTTACGAGATGGAGCGGGACCGGGAGGATCCCTCCGTCGGCCTCGGAATCCGGGTCCCCGTCGGAATTCGCTACTCCCTCCGGGACCGCCTCGAGCTGATGAGCGAGGTGTCGGGCAACATCATCTTTTTCCCGGAGTTCACCCTCGACGGGCACGCCTACCTCGGACTACGCTTTGTTCTTTAGACGATGAGAAACGACCCCGCCCACATCGACCGTCTCGAGGGGCCCCGGGTAATGGGGCGTTGCGCACCCGAGCGCCCCCGGGTATGCTCCTGACCAATGCCCCGAGGAAAGCGTTACGCATACATTCTGGACGGACTAACCGAAGAGAAAGGGGAGATAGTCGTGAAGGGCCTCCGCGCTATCCCGGATATCTTCGAGGTGGAGGTTATGCCAAACCGAGGGGTCGTCCACGTACGCGCCCGAAAGGACGTGGAGGATCAGGTCCGGATTGCCTGTGATATCGCGAAGGTCCGGTTCCGGACCAAGATGAAGTAGGTTCCCGTTCCACTAACCGGTTCGGGGTACGTAGTAGGATCCCGCCCGGGTAAACTTCGGAAAGCTCAAGAGATCCTCCTGGGTGTAGAGTTCGCTCAAGGGGCGCGGCTCCGGAACATAGTCCCGGGAGATGCCGGGGCTCAGCTCTTTCCGCCAGTCGGCCTTGTCGTTCCGGTTCTCGTACTCTATTCTCCGTCGAATTTCGACAACCGTGTTCCTTCCTCGTCGTTCTTCGTAGACGACACCGAAGTTGCCGTCGCCGATGTAGCAGAGGCGCTCGCTCTCTCCGAGCTCTTCGTTCCGGGAGACCCGTTCAATGGCGCGCTCGAGAATTGCCGGTCGGCCGGTTTCCGGGTCTTGTACGGCGGAAAAGATGTGCTCGATGGGCTCTCCGGAGAGGGAACAGGGTCCGTATTCGCGCTCCGGGGGCTTGGGCGGCATGTAGGACCGCATCGGATCGTTGGACTTGTTTCTCCGCTTCCGAGAAGAAGACCGCCGGGGTTTGTATGAACGTCGTGCCATGGGTACATTGTACGGTATAGAAAATGTCCAACCGTAGCAAACCCCCTTCAAAGAAAAAGACCCTCCGGGGCACCGTTTCCATTACTAGCCGAGGATTCGGCTTCGTCACCCAGCAATCGGGTCCCGACATCTTTGTCAGCTATGACAACCTCGGGACCGCCATGGACGGCGACACCGCCGAGGTAGAGCTCCTTTCCTCCCGGGGGAAGGACAAGCCATCCGGCCGGGTAGTCTCGGTAGTCACCCGGTCGGAGGAGCCGATCGTCGGAGTCTTCAAAAAGACCCGGGCCGGTGGCGTGGTCTACCCGGAAAACGAGCGCCTTCTCTCGGAACTCGTTATCCCGAAGGCCGCCCTCAAGAAGTCCGGCTTTCAGCGCCACATCAAGAACGGCCACGTCGTCGTCGCACACCTGGTCGAGTGGGAGAGCCGGGAGAGCACGCCCCAGGGAACGATTACCGAGATTCTCGGAAGCCAGGACGAGAGCGACATCGACGCCAAGGCGGTCGCCGCATCCTACGGGCTCTCCCAGAGCTTCCCGAAAGAGGTAGTCAAAGAGGCCGCCGCCGCGGTGAAGCGAAAGATCGAAGACGAGCTTTCCCGCCGGAGGGACCTCCGGGACCTCACGGTCTTTACCATCGATCCCGAGAGCGCCCGGGACTACGACGACGCTCTTTCCATCGAAGTCCTCGAGGAGGGCGGCTTCCGCGTCGGGGTGCACATCGCCGACGTTAGTCACTTCGTACCCGAGGGCTCGGCCCTCGATGCCGAAGCCATGGAGCGGGGAACCTCGGTCTACTTTATCGACAGCGTCGTACCGATGCTCCCGGAGGAGCTCTCCAACGGCATCTGCAGCCTGGTCCCCGACGAGGATCGTCTGGCCTACACCGTCTTTATGAATGTAACCGGACTCGGTCAGGTCCGCTCTTCGGAAATCGTCGAGAGTGTTATCCGAAGCAAGGCTCGGATGACCTACCAAGAGGCGGCGGACGTTCTCTCGGGCAAGAAGAGCGGGCGCCACCAGCGGGAGCTCCATCTCCTTGCGGCCCTGAGCCAGGTGCTGATGAAGCTCCGGCAGGAGGAAGGGAGCATCGACTTCGATATCGCCCAGAAACAGATCGTCCTCGACGAGGAGGGGGTGCCCCAGCGCATAAAGCCGGAGGTCCGGCTCCCGTCGATGCGCCTCGTCGAAGAGTTCATGCTCCTGGCAAACCGGGTCGTCGCCCGGCGCATCTCTCAGTTGGAGCAGTCCTGGAAGATGGATCTCCCCTTCGTATACCGGGTCCACGACCGGCCGAAAGAGGAGGAGTTCAACTCCCTGGTCTCGATTCTCGATACCCTCGGAATACCCTTCCGCGTCTCGGAACCGGTAAGCCCCGACGACTACCGGAGGCTCTTGTCTTTCGTCGGTGGCGGGGAGTACGGGCCTTTCCTCGAACGGGTCGCCCTCTACACCATGACCAAGGCACGGTACGACACGGAAAACCGGGGCCACTTCGGCCTGGCCTTCGACGAGTATACCCACTTCACTTCGCCGATCCGCCGGTACCCCGACTTGGTGGTCCACCGGCTCCTAAAGCGCTATCAGGCCCACGGAAAGCCCAAGCAGACCAATGATCTCGCGGAGGCCCTCGACAGCGTCTGCGCCCACTCCACCGAAGCGGAGATCGCGGCGACCAAGGCCGAGCGGGAGTACGCCAAGCTCAAGTCCCTGGAGTTCCTCACCCAGAAGATCGGCCAGGCGTACGCCGGAATCGTCTCCGGGGTAACCTCCTTCGGACTCTTTGTCGAAGTAACCAAGTACGGCATCGAGGGATTGGTGCCCCTCGAGCGGCTCCCGCAGAAGGATCTGAGCTACAACAAACAGCAGCACGAGCTGACCGACAAGGGCGGCAAGACGGTCTACCGCCTCGGGGACCGCCTCCGGGTCCGGGTAGACGCCGTAGAGCCGTCGGAGCGACGGGCCACCTTCTCCCCGGCCTAGGCCCGGTTCGATGCCTCCCGGAATCCGGTGGCAAAACAGCGCTGACTTGGGTACATTCGTGACCGGATGATTAAGGATTATTCGGCGTTCCACGAGAAGGTGGCCCTTAAGTACCAACTCTATAACGCCCTCTTTTTGAGCCTTCCTTTCGAGCGGGTCCGGAATGCCGGAATCCTCCTCCCCCTCTTTTCCGACTTCGTCACCGAGGGTCTCGAAGCCGGAAGCTCCCCGGCGGAGCTGGTGGAGGAATTTTTTACCGAAGGTTCCCACCTCCCGGAAGGGTCGACCAAAACCGACATTCTGTTTCGTTTTCTCCAACTCGCCGAGCGGCAGGTCGTTCTCTTCGACGCCCTCGAGGACGCCGCCTTTCCGTCGATCCAAGATGTCGACGGCGCGGGCTCCCTAAAAGACACCATCAACCAGGTTATCCGGGGCAACAAGATGGAGGACTACCGCCGGATGCTCCGGGACTATCGGGTCCGCGTCGTCCTGACCGCCCACCCGACGCAGTTCTACCCGGACGATGTCCTCGGAATTATCTCGGATCTCGCCGGGGCCCTCGAGGGGGACCATCTTCAGTCGACCTACGAGCTCCTCCTGCAGATGGGAAAGACCCGTTTCAAGAACAGGGCTAAACCCACCCCCCTCGACGAGGCCCGGAGCCTTCTCTGGTTTATCGAGCACGTCTTTTACGAGACCATTCCCCGGATACAGCACAAGGCTCTGACACCGTTTCTCGAGGATCCGAGGGAGCGGGTTCATCACCCCCCCATCATCGAGCTCGGTTTCTGGCCCGGGGGAGACCGGGACGGCAACCCCTTCGTAACCGCCGATTTGACCTTGGAGATAGGCAACCTCTTGAGAGCCACGGTCTTGCGCCTCTACAAGAAGGATCTCCGGGAGCTCCGGCGCCGTCTGACCTTTCCGGGCATCCTCGAATCCCTCGACCGGGTAGCCGGGCGCCTGTCGGAGACCGCGGAATCCTACGCCTCGGCGGAGGAGCTGCTCGAGGAGCTGTGCTCGATCCAAGAGCGACTCCACGAGGACCACCTCGGCCTCTATGCCGACCGAATAGAGGAGCTCATCCTGAAGGTCCGCCTCTTCGGCTTTCACTTCGCGACGATGGACATTCGGCAGGACAGCCGGGTCCATACCCGGGTCGTGTCCCAGCTCTTGGCGGCGGCGGGGCTCCGAGGAGAGGAAGAGTACGATGCTTTGCCTCCGGAGGATCGGCTGACCGCGGTAACCGAGGCTCTCGGCGACCTCCAACGCGTCACGGAAGCCCAAATGCGGCTCCCGAAGGGCATCGCCTGGGACACTCTCGAGTCCCTCCGCTCGGCGGAGACCCTTCAGAAGACGAACGGCCCCCGGGGGGTTCATCGATACATTATTAGCAACACCCGCTCCGCGGCGAACGTCCTCGAGGTGCTCCTCCTCGCCCGGGTCGCCGGGGGGGAGAACCTGGTTCTCGACGTCGTGCCCCTCTTCGAAACCATCAACGACCTGGCAGGAGCACAGCGCATCATGTCGACGCTGTTGGATCACCCCCTCTACGCCGACCATCTTGCTTCCCGGAACATGGTCCAGACGATCATGCTCGGCTTCTCCGACGGCACCAAAGACGGCGGTTACGTCACCGCGAACTGGGAGATATTTCTCGCCAAGCGACGGCTAACGACCCTTTGCCGGAGCCGGGGGGTCCGTCCCGTGTTTTTCGACGGCCGGGGCGGTCCGCCCGCCCGGGGGGGTGGTAATACCCACCTGTTCTACCGGAGTCTCGGGAAAGAGATCGAGAGCACCGAAATACAGATAACCGTCCAGGGCCAGACCGTAAGCTCGAAGTACGGAACCCGGGAGCTTGCCCGGTACAACCTGGAGCAGCTCGTCAGTGCGGGAATCGCAAACCAGCTTCTCTCGGGGAACGACAACCGGTTGACCGAGGCCGACATCGAAAGGCTCTCGCGTCTGTCGAAGGCGAGCCGGAGCTGCTATCAGGAACTCCGGGAGCACCCGCGCTTTCTCGGCTACCTCGCGGAGATGACTCCCCTCTCATTCTACGGTCAGACCAATATCGCCAGCCGGCCGACGAGCCGGGATAGCTCCGGAGAGCTGAGCCTGGACAATCTCCGGGCCATCCCCTTCGTCGGGGCCTGGAGCCAGATGAAGCAGAACGTCCCGGGCTACTTTGGCCTCGGAACCGGTGTCGAGGCCCTCTGGAACCGGGGAGAAGGGGACGAGCTGCGGGGGCTCTATCGACGGTCGCTCTTCTTCCGGACCTTGGTCAACAACGCGATGCAGAGCCTCCGAAAGACCTACCTCCCTCTTACGGCCTTCCTTCGTGACGATCCGGAATATGGGGAGTTCTGGAGACTTCTCAAAGAAGAGGCCGGAAGAACCGAAACCATGCTCCGCCGCGTCTCCGGGATGGAGGAGCTCTTAGCAGAGGATCCTACGAACCGCGACTCCATTGCGATGCGGGAGCAGATGATTCGCCCGGTCCTGGTTGTCCAGCAGTACGCCCTGTCTGTCTTACGAAGTCTAAAGGGTGTCGACGGCCCGGACGCGGCGAAGCAACGAGAGGTCTGCGAGAAAATCGTAATCAAGTCCCTGGCGTCGTCGGTTAACGCGAGTCGAAACGCGGTATAGGCCGGACTTACCCCTCGTTCGGCGCATCGCCGGAGGGTTAATCGCCGGCGGGTTCGACCGTCTCGAGGTGGTCCTTTTCCGCGTCGCTATGGTCCTCCGCGATAACCCGTCCCGAGTCCCGGTCCAGCCGGAACCGTGTGGGCCCCCGTGGCTCTTCGACCCGGAAGGAGCTCCGGCAGATTTCGACGACGGTCCCGGGATAGACCGCCTTCCGGGCCACAACCGGGGCGTCCTCGTTCCGGTCGAGCTTGGAGACCAGGGTGCTCATCAGAACGGAGTACTTGTACACCGCGTCCGAGAGCATCGCCCGGCGCTTCTGCAACTCCTCCGAGAGACTCCGGGTAAGAATCTTGTCGAGCTTCTGAAGCTCGAGGGTTAACTCCTGAAACTTCTCCTTCGCGGCGGCGAGCTTGCGCTCGACGATAAAATCGATGCCGGTTATCACTTCGGTGACAACCCCGGCCTCGTTGCCGATTTCGTCGGTCACGACCCCGTGGGCGCACCGGACCTGCCCGCCGATGAGCCTCCCCTTCTCCGCCATAACGAGGCGGTCGAGGGTAAAGATCCGGGAGTTGAAGACCGTCGCCTGGATGTAGACGCTCGACTTCGACTCGACGGTGCAGTTCTCGACGTACTTTGCCTGGACCCGGCCGGCAACCCGGACGAGGGCGCGCTGCCGCCCGATAATCCCGTCCTTGGCTATGAAGTCCTTCCGGCAGAAGACCTCGTAGGCATCGACGACCCCCGTCGATACGATGGAGCCCCCGATCCAGAGACGAAACCCGTCGTGGACGGCCCCGGAGAGGTAGAGATTCCCCGGAAAGGTGATGCTCCCGGTATGATAATCGACATCCCCCTTGATCTGGAGGTTCTCCTCGACCCGGAACTCTTCCGCCTTTAGAACGACCATGCCGCTCTTGGTCGCGACGACCCGGTCGTCTTGCCGAGCGGTGTTCTCGCCGGGCTTCAGAAGCATTATCTCCCGGCGCCCGTGGGGAATCGGGGAGCCGTCGATGGCGACGCCGTCGATTCCCGGCATTTCGGGCTCCTCCCGGGCTATGGTCTCTCCAGCCATCACAATCGGAAGGTGCCTGGCAGCACGGTGGTTAACCCGCCCGCCTTTCTCGACCGGGACGGCCGGATTGTCTCGAGGGGCAAACTTGGCTTCGAGAACCAGATGTTGGGGATTCAACCGAACCGGGGGCCGCCCCCGAGCAATAATGACGCCGAGACGAGCCTGGCTGTGCTTGTTGCACTCTTCGATCGCTTCGTCGATGACCTGCCAGTCGATTCCGGAAAGAATGCCGTTCGTCGAGAGAATCGTTTCGATGTATTCCCGCCCCAGTAGCTCTCCATCGCCGAGGGCCGGTAGAAAGTCGGCCATGGCACTCAGGTTGTCCTCGGCAACGGTAACGCGGAACCGGGAGTCGCGCCCCATAGCGGTCGCATGTTCCGGGGCAAATTCCGAACTCATACCCCTACTATACAACGATAATAGAGAAATTCACAATACTATTGTTATGGTTCAGAAACTGGCGTGATGATCTAGAAACGGGGCCGAAACAGACGCCGCCCCTCGAAGGTCTCGTTCGGCCGGAAGAATTTTCGGAGCTTCGGCGTCGCGAAATGCATCGACGTATCGGTTGCGACCATGCTTCCGGCGGAGGCGTAGCGATCTCCGATATGGAAGATGATGTTCACCGCATCGGAAACAACACTCCCGGTCCTGCCCCGGGGGCGATACTCCGTCGACCCGATATGGTGGACCAGCCGAAACGAAACCTCCGTGCTCGCGGTAAACTCTTCCACGGCTATCAACCGGCGGTTCAGATGCATCCGGAGAGCCGGCACGATCCCCGCGGCCGTCGATCCATCGAAGGGAAAGAGCACCAGGCCCCCGGAGTCCCGCCAGATCCAGATCCTTCCGCCGAAGGGATCCACATTCTGCTCGAGAAGGTTTCGAAACCGGCGGGTGGTCTTTTCCAGGCGCTGGGAGCTTAAGGTGTCTCGCCGGATGGTCGCCTCGTCGAGGTGGGCGAAGAGCATTCCAAAGGTGTATTCGGACCCCGACTCCACGCCGGCCCATCCGGCGCCGCTCGGCTTGTAGAGCGTAAGCCCCGGGGCGTCCTCAGGATGCCGGGCTCTGGCCGTAATCGGCTGGAGAAGCTCGACGAACCGTTTGGTCGGGAGGTTCTTCTTGGCGATCTTGGGCCCGAGGTAGTCCCGGGCCCCTCGGGCAAGAAGCGCCACCGGGTCCTCGATTCTTCCTCCCGGATCCACCACTCCGAATCGGCCGTTCAAGGTCTTGGAAAGCGTATCGAGAAGCCCCTTTTCCTCGGCTGCCTTGACTCCCTGGAGGGAGACGTAGACGTAGGCGTCCTCCGGGAGCGCCCGCCACTCCGCTGTCGAGAGCTCCCGGGCCTCGAAGCGGAAGGTGCGGCTCCGTTGGACCGTCTCGAGAGAGGGAGGAACGGTGGCTCCCTGTCCGAAGAAATAGACGTTCACGGCTCAGTCGACTCCGACGGCATACCGGTACACCTCTTTCGACGAGTCCGGAGACCGGAACATACCCGCGATAAGCGGGGCGAGGGCGGCGTACGCCGCGGAGGTAATGGTAACCGAGTCGGGTGCCGCGTACTTCGCGTCCACCTCCCGGAGCCGCTTTATCACCTGACTATCCACCTTGCGGAAGTCACTCCGGTACTCGCACTGTCCGGTGTGACAGGTAATCCTGAGGCGAACCGGCGTCCGCAAGTCCGAAGCGATGCCGTTGTAGAGCAAGAGCTCGTGGAGAATTTCTATCGCCGAGTGTACGGCCGCGCCGACGCTGTCGTCCCGGTAGAAGGCGGCAACCCCGCCGTCCCCCTCCCAGGACCAAACGCGCCCGTTCCGGGCCAGGACGCAATCGTCGACGAAATAGCGAATGTCCTGATAGATCCGCCCCATCTGATCCTCGGAATAATCGCGCACCATGTCGGAGTTGCCCACTACGTCGACAGAAAGAAGGGTAAAGACGTGATACTCCCCCTCCCGGATAACACCCCAGTTCCGGGTTGCTCGTTGTCCCTGGTTCTCGACGAAGGCGCCGGTTTCTCGGTCGAGGGAGTATCCCATCTCCTCGACTCCACGGATTAGCTCCCCGAGTCCGGAAACGCTGTACTTACGACCGATGAAACCTTTCCGCTCTATGTCGACGAGAAGGGCCACGAAGGAGAGAAAGAGCTCTGCTTCGACCATATCGTCTACGATCTGAACCGCCGCATCCTGGTTCGGGATGGGCACGCTCTTTGGATAGCCGCTCCGTTGATGGACGTCGTAGTTCGGGAGCAGCCTCCGCGCAAGAGAGACCATAATCTTTACGGACATCGACTGTACCAGAGCCCGGGCGCACTGATTCCGGAGCTTTGTCTTGATCCTCACCGGAGGAAGGTTATCAGCAGTAGGAGTAAAAGAAAAGACGAGCTCCGCCGTAGGCCTCTGCTACAACGGAGCTCCAAAGAAATGGTAGGGTCGCCAGGAGGCGCTAATTCAGGAGAGGATCGACGGACAGGTCCGCCGTGGACCGCTCCTCGAAACGGGCGGTGACGGATTCGATCGGATCGAACCGGTAGGCGCTGCTCCGTTGTCCTTCTCGGACGCTATGGGCCTGTCCGATCAGGTTTGTGAGCGCCACGTCACCCTCATCCACGTAGAGGTTGGTACCGTCGTACTCGAACTCGGTGCCACGAACGGATGCCGTGGAGGCGGCGCTTCGCAGACGAAAATCGTTCTTAAGGCCGTCTGCGGAGTGGACTTCCGCCCGGACGCGTCCGAGATGCAAGAAGAGTTGGGTCGAAACGGTACCGTTAACTTGGGTAAGCTCTTCTATCGTAAGACGGGACACCGGGTTGACGATTAGCGTCGAGCCCCCCATCTCGATCGATGCCCTCGAGCCGAAACCCGTCGAGATAACCGAACCCGCCTCAAGAAGCATGCCTTCGGTGGCCGGCTCCGCGCTACCTTCGCTGTTTATCACCGAAACAACCCCGGTGACCGACCGTACCCGAGCCTCGACGGCAAAGGAAACCGCGGTAATGGTAAATACAAGGGCAATAACAAGTAACACGCGTCTCATAGTTAAGTCCTCCACTCATTAATATATCGCGCTCTGCTCAGATATCAAGAAAACGAGCCCCTTTATATCGAAAGGGCGGCAAAAAGTTTTACGACGGCCTGCCAATCCGGGGCTTCGGGAAGCCAGGCGTCGTTCTCCGCCCGTCGGAAATAGCCCCCGGACAGGGAGAACGCCAGGTCCGAGAAGGGCCGGAAGCGAAGCGCCAGGTCCGTCTCCCACCCGAGAAAGGAGTCCGAGCCGCCGGCAACGGTCCCGAGGATGGCGACGGGACCCGAAGTCGGCCGAAAGAAGGCCCAACCGGTCGCCGCCACCTGGAGCTCGGACCAGACGCCGTCGCTTTCGGCCAGGGGTTTGAAGGAGTAGGAGAAGGATCCACCGGCAACGTTGGAGACCCGGGGCGACACCACCTCGCCGAGACTTGGACTGGTAAGGGCCGGGAAGCCGGTTCCGATACCCGCGGTGTTCCCCCCGACAGGTGACTGGTAGTCGGCGTCCCCGGAGGCGTAGACGAAGCGAGACTGGATACGGGAAAACCGCGCCCCTTCGGCGAAGAAGAGGATGCCGCCACCGGTGTACCACGCGGCCACGGGATCCCGGGATCCGGCGTCGTCTTCGACGAATCCGGTGGCAAAGTACCCGAAGAGGTCGTAGAAGAGGAACCGGGAGAGGGGGCCGGCGAGCCCGGCGCCGAGATAGCCGGTATTCACCAGAGGCGACCCGCCGTCACGGAAGTCGTGCTGGTAGAGGGCACCGAGGGTAAGGTTCTGCCTGCCCAACTGCTCCGGAAAACCGACCTCGAATCCGAAGAAACCCCGGGGCGGGGCGAAGAACGATTCGTCGGCGACGTCCTCGAGATCTGCCGTCGAGAGGACGATGTCGCTACTCTCGTTTCGCCGGAGGCCGAGGTAGGCGGCTTCGGCGGTTACCGTGATGTTTGGCCCCAGAATCCCCCAACGAATGAGGTCCGCCTGCTCGGATAGCAGGGCGCCGGAAAAGTCCCGGATGGTAGTCCGCCCGAGAGCCAGGTCGACGACGGATCCTCCGTCCCGTGAGGGCGCCACCCCCTGCACCGCCGCGGTATCGACATCCCAGAAGAGTGGGTCCTCCTCGGTATAGCGGTACCGGAGGCGAAAGAGCGCCTCGATGTCTTCGGTAAGGCTCTGCCGGACAAAGAGCCGGAGGTCGTTCTGCTGGTCTATCTCCGGATCCTCCTCGGCGACGAAGGCACCCGAAGTCTCGTTTTCGACGATGATTCCGAAGTCTATGGAGAAGGCAGGAGGTGCAAGCAGGAGAACCAGGAGATGACTCAGGAGCACGCTGCGACAGTCGGTTAGGCGTAACATGGTTACAATTGTAGCGCTCTTTCCGACCAATGAACTATACTTACGAATCATGAATCGGAAAGTCGCCATTGTATTGATCGTTCCCGTCGTGGTTGCGGGGCTTTTTTCCTTGTTCAACCTCCTCGAGGACTACGAAACCTTCGAATCACAGATATACGACGCCCTCCTCCAGGTTAAGCCGGCGATCCCGGAGCACGAGGACATCCTTCTGCTGAACATCGACGAGGACGCCATCGTCAACGTCGGCGTCTGGCCTTGGAGCCGGGACATTGTGGCAAATGGGCTTATCCTGTTACGGGAGTTCGACGTCGGGTTTGCGAGCTTGGACATCGAGTACGTCGAGCAGAGTCCCCTCGGCGTAAACGCCGAAATGCTCGACGAAGAGATTCCCCAGGCCTTCGAACAGGAGTTCTCCTTTATCGCCCAGAACGTGGAGGACCTCTTTGCGGCCTTAGCCCAGGGTCAGATAAGCACCCAGGACGCCCTCGAGTTCGTCCAGGATCTGACCGGTTTGACCCGTCAGTCCCAGGAGTACCTTCTCGAGGAGGTGCGGAACATTGCCCGGGATAACGATGCCTACTTCGGCCGGACCGCCCGGCTGAACGGTAGGGCCTATTTTACCGTCAACATGCTCAACGAGGAGGACCCTCTCGTCCCGGATGAGCTCAAACAGTTCGCCCGGGCCAACTTTACCGTTCCGGAAGTCGAGAACCGAGCCGAGGGTCCGGTCTACCGGGAAGCAGAAGGCATTCGCCCGGCGATCCTGACCGTCAGTCGATACGCCGCCGGGGCCGGCTTTCCGAACGTTATTATCGACCCCGACGGGGTCCGACGCCGGATCGAGCTGATCGTCGAGGAGGGGGGAGAACACTTCCCGCAGCTAGCCTTCGCCCCGGCACTGGACCTACTGGGGGAGCCTCGGGTCATCGCCTATCCTCGACGCATCGTCCTAGAAAACGCGCGAATTCCCGGCGAATCCGAGCCGCAAGACATTACCATTCCCCTGACCGAAGACCAGCGGATGCTGATCAACTGGCCCCGGGCGACCTTCGACGAAAGCTTCAGGCATTTTTCGTTCTACGAGCTGGTACTCAACCGAGAGCTCGAGGCCAGGCTGATCGAGAACCTGGAAATCATGGAGCCGGCCGGCTACTTGAGTTACTACGCACCACCGACCGCCGAAGACCCTGCGGACATCATGGGAGTCTACCGCTACGCCGAGGGTGTCAAGACGGACATCCTCGCCGGCGACGATCCCGCCCGGATGGAGGAATACATCCAGGCTCGGCGCTATTTTTTCGAGGAGATCGGCGTATTTCTTGAGGGGGGAGCCGAGGCGGCAATCCTCGCGGATCTGGAGGCGATTCTCTCGCAAGAGGAGCTTCCGGAAGACCTTGCGGCGGAATACCGGGCGATTCAGGCGGAAATCCCGAGTAACTTTGCCGCCACCCGGGAGGTCTACGAGGCCCTCGCGGAATCCCGGGGCCGCCTGGAAGAGACGATTCCCGGTTCCTACGCCTTCATCGGCTTTACCGGGACGGGGACCACCGATATCGGGGTAAACCCCTTCGAAGAAGAGTACATGAACGTCGGAACTCACGCGGCTATTTTGAACACGATTCTCCAGAACCGCTTTCTGGACAAGCTGCCGCTCTGGTACTCGATCATACTCGCTGTTGTGTTGTCGATCCTTGTTGCCCTAATCATCCGAAACCTCCCACCACTGACCACGAGTCTTATCGGCTTCGCCATGGTAGCCGTATTTCTGGCGGCGGCTTCGGTATTCTTCGTGACCACGGGGCAGTTTCTTCCGATGTTGACCCCGGCAGCGGCGATGTTCTTTACCGTCATCGTCATTACTACCGTCAAGTTCGTCGAAACCGCCCGGGAGCGGGCGCACATCCGAAACGCCTTCTCCCACTACCTCTCCGCGGACGTCATGAACGAGGTGCTCTCGGATCCGTCAAAGCTTGCCCTTGGGGGCCAGAAGAAGCACCTGACGGCTATCTTTACCGATGTAAAGGGCTTCTCCACCATTTCCGAGAAGATGGAACCGGAGGACCTGGTAAAGCTTCTCAATAGCTATCTGACCGAGATGAGCAACATCATTCTCGATCAGCGGGGGACCATCGACAAGTACGAAGGCGACGCCATCATCTCCTTCTTCGGGGCTCCTCTCGACTTCGACGATCACGCCGCGAGGGCCTGTCGGGCAGCCGTTCGGATGAAGAAGATGGAGCAGATCCTAAACGAACATTTCATCGAAGAAGAGCTCAGCCCGGGCCCCCTTCTGACCCGAGTCGGAATCAACACCGGAGAAATGGTCGTCGGCAACATGGGCACCGAGAAGAAGATGGACTACACGATGATGGGCAACTCGGTAAACCTCGCCGCCCGGCTCGAAGGGGTGAACAAGCAGTACGGGACCTGGCTCCTGATAAGCGAGGCGACCCAGCTCGAGGCGGGAGAGGAGTTCGCCTTTCGGAAGATGGATCGGGTCCGGGTCGTCGGTATCAACCAGCCGGTTCGCCTCTTCGAATTGGTAGACGAGACGACCGACTTGGGCCCCGACATGCAGGAACTCCTTGACGCTTTCCACGAGGGGCTAGAACGTTTTGAAGAGAGGGACTGGACGGGAGCCCAAAAGTTCTTCGGGCAAACCCTGAAGATTCGGCCGGACGACGGCCCGGGGAGCTTCTATCAAAAGCGGTGTAAGGAGTTTATCCGAAAGCCGCCGCCGGACAATTGGGACGGCGCCTTCAATCTGACAATGAAGTAGGAGCAGACATGGAAGACCGTAATCTCGGTTGGACGGACCTCACGGTCTCTCGGGTGGGGCTCGGAACCTGGGCGATGGGGGACGATTTCTGGGGCAGTGTGGACGACCAGGAGTCGATCCGGACCATCCACGCCGCCATCGAAAACGGTATCTCCCTGGTAGATACGGCGCCCGCCTACGGTAGCGGTCACTCCGAGGAAGTCGTGGGAAAGGCCTTGAAGGGTCGTCGGGACCGGGTCGTTGTCGCCACCAAGGTCGGAATCCGGAAGCCCGGGGGAAAGCTTCAGAAGAACCTCTCCCCCGACTCCGTTCGGCAGGAGATCGAAGACTCGCTCCGGCGCCTTGGGGTCGAAACCATCGATCTCTATCAGATCCATTGGCCCGATCCGAACACTCCGTTGGAGGACACCTTGGAAGTCCTCCTTCAGGCTCAGGAGGCGGGTAAGTTCCGCTACCTCGGGGTCTCGAACTTCGACACCGGCCTTATGGACACGGTTCGCAGCATAACCCGCCTCGCGAGTCTTCAGCCTCCCTTCTCGCTTCTTCAGCGGGACATCGAAGACGAGATCCTCCCGTACTGCAAAGAGCACAATATCGGCGTCTTGAGCTACGGAACCCTCTCCGGGGGTATTCTAACCGGCAAGTTCAGGGAGTTCCCGACCTTCGAAGAAGGAGACTACCGGGCCAAGTTCTACCCGGCTTTTAATCCGAAGATCTGGGACAAGGTGCAAGACGTGGTAGACACTCTGCGGGATATCGCGTCGGAGCGGAACGTCCCGGTGGCGCAGGTGGCCATCAATTGGGCCACGGCCCAGCCGGGAATGACCTGTGCCTTGGTCGGAGCCAAGCGGCCGGACCAGGCCATCTCCAACGCCGGCGCCGGACAATGGGACCTGAACGACGCGGAATTGGAGCAGATCCAAGAAGCCTACGCGGTAAACTTTCCGACGGTCTAGAGGGCGACCGGGAGGAAGGGCCCGGACCACCGACCGGGGCCCCGGCTACCGCCCCGCCCCCGGCGATTCTACCGGTAGATTACCGTGTACCGCCGGGGCTCCCGGAGGGTCACCAGCTCCAGGAGCGTGATCTCGAACCGGGCACGCC
>CAYPUT010000005.1:0-42777 GCA_964413945.1 uncultured Spirochaetaceae bacterium | reverse complement strand
AGAGTATCGGCAGAAGATGCCCCCTTGGTTGAATGCAGACTCCCTGGAGTATACTTTGAAGGACGTGAGAAGTTTTTCGCCTCGAATCGCCGTGCTTGTTGGTCTCCTTGTACTCCTTCCGGGAATCGGGGGACTTCGTGCACAGGAAGAGGAAGAGGGGCGGGGCCCTGAGGAGTTCGTCGTCAGCTTTCTCGAAGGAGATCTGGAGCTAAACCCGATGGTTACCTACACCTCGACGGAAGCCCAAATCTATACAGCCCTCTACGAAGGCCTCGTAAGCTACAATCCTCGAACCCTCGACCCGATGCCGGCGGTTGCCCGGAACTGGGACGTCTCCCCCGACGGGCTGACGTATCAGTTCTATCTCCGGGAAGACGCCCGGTACTGGAACGGCGACCGGGTAACAGCCGATCATTTTCGGGATACCTGGTTGGCTATTCTCGATCCAAACAGCGGGTCCGCGTATTCATTTCTCTTCGACGTAATCGAAGGGGCCTACGCGTACCGGACGGGGGAAACCGCAGACCCCAAGGACGTCGGCCTGAGGGCGATCAACGCCGGTGTACTGGAGGTGACCCTCGGACAGCCGGCGGCTCACTTTCTCGATGTTCTCTGCCACCACAGCTTCGTGCCGGTCCACCCGCAGATGCGGCGGCAGGCCGACTGGTCCGACCTCAACACCATTCTGAGCAACGGTCCCTATTACATTCTCGAGAGGTCCGTTTCCGAGCTGCAGCTCGTGCGAAACGAGCTCTACTGGGACCGGCGGGGAGTCGAGATCCCCCGAATGCGGGTCGAATTCGAAAACGACACCGTCGTCACCACCAGCAGGTTCAACAGGGGTGACATCCACTGGCTCGCCGGGGGCATCGCCTTCGATCAGATTCTCTATCCGGAAGACATCGTCATAAATCCCATGTTCGCCACGAGCTACTTCTTCTTTCGCTCCGACGAGAAGCCCTACAGCGACCCCCGGGTCCGCCGGGCGCTGGTTCTGCTGTTGCCCTGGGAAGAGATCCGGGATCCGGAGATCTACTTTACCCCGGCGCAGACTCTGGTGCCCCCGATACCACGGTATCCGGAGGCCGACGGGATTACGTCGAGTAACGTGGAAGAGGCCCTCGGCCTCCTCGAAGAGGCGGGGTTTCCCGGGGGAACCGGTTTGCGGCCGGTAACCGTTCGTATTCCCGGCGGAGAGGACAACCAACGGATCGCCGACTTGATGGATGCCAGCTGGAAAGAGTATCTCAACCTGGAGGTGGCGGTCGAGATCGTCGAGTACCCCCGGTACTTCGACTCCTTGGAAGAGGACACCTACGAGCTCGGCTCCATAAGCTGGATCGGTGACTTCGCGGATCCCCTGACCTTCCTCCAGATGTGGACCTCCGGGAGCAACCTGAACGACGCCGGGTTTTCGAGCACGGAGTACGACGCCCTTATCGGCGAGTCGATGGCCCAAGCGGGCATGGAACGCTTCGAGACTCTCAGCGAAGCCGAGAGAATCATTCTGGAAACCGGGGTCGTTCTTCCCATTAGCCATTCCCCGGCGATCAACCTGATAGATCTCGCCAGAATCGACGGGTGGTACCCCAATCCCTTGGATATCCATCCCGTCAAGCATCTACGATTCCGGAGCCGCCGCCCGGTACCGGGGGTGGCCTCCCGGCCGTAACTTTGACGGAAGGGAGAGCTTTTGACTATACTTCCCCCCATGGCGAAAGCAAAGAGCAGCACCACATTCAAAGAAAAGCAGCAGTTGGTCTATCCCCTGCAAGGTGTGGGGCAAGTTCTCTCGATCGAAGAAAAAGAGTTCAAAGAAGAGAAGATCCTCTACTACATCATCTATTTGGAAGTATCGGATATGACGGTGATGGTTCCCGTCGATAAGGCGGAGGAGCTTGGAATCCGGGCTATCGTCAGCAAGAAAGAGGCGAATCAAGCTCTTGCGCTGATCGCCGAGGACTACGAGCCGGCACCGACCGATTGGAAGCTCCGGTACCAGATGAATCTGGACCTCCTGAAACAGGGAAGTATCAGCGACATCGCGACGGTAGTTCGGGCTCTGTATCACCGAAGCAAGGTCAAAGAGTTACCTATTCTCGAGCGCAAGCTCTTCGACAGCGCCTTAAAGCTTCTGGTGGACGAAGTCTCCTTTTCCCTCCACAAGTCGAAGGAAAAGGTCGAAGACATGATCTTCGAAAAGCTGGAGACCGAGCGCCCGGCGAAGGCGCCGCCGGAAGAGAAGGAAGACCCGGACGACCTCGAAGAGGAAGAATAGCCCACCTGGTGACCACCGAAACGGGACCGACGGCGTGGCGTTTTCAAAGCACCTCTTTGACGAGATAGCCGCACACGTCGGGGCCGAGATCCCCTCGGTCTCTCAGATTGCCCGGGAGCACCGGGACCCCTTTAGGGTTCTCATATCCACAATCATTTCCCTCAGGACCAAGGACGAGGTAACGATGGCGGCTACGGAGCGCCTCTTCGGGGAGGCTTCGACGCCGAGGGCCATGGCGTCCCTTCCCCCGGAGCGGATCGGGGAGCTCATTTACCCCGCAGGGTTCTACCGCACCAAGGGACGGAGCATCGCCGCAGTCTGCCGCCTGCTCCTTGCCGACCACGACGGTAGGGTGCCGCCGGATCTGGGCGCCTTGCTGGCCCTCCCGGGGGTCGGCCGAAAGACCGCCAATCTGGTTTTGGGCCTCGGGTTCGGTATTCCGGCAATCTGCGTCGATACCCACGTTCACCGCATAGCAAACCGACTCGGTTGGATTGCCACGAAGAATCCCGAAGAGACCGAGTTTGCGCTGATGGATAGTGTGCCGAAGGAGCTCTGGATTCCGCTGAACCAGACCTTGGTTCGATTCGGCCAGGGTACCTGCACCCCGACCTCTCCGTGGTGCAGCCGCTGCCCTGTGGCAGCGGCGTGCCCTCGGATTGGGGTTCCCCGGTCCCGCTAGCTGTCCTCGGCGATCAGGAGCGTCCGGGGATCGAGACAGAGATGGAGATCCTCGTGGGGATAGGTGTCGTGGTCCTTCACCAGGCTCAGCTTGATATGATCGTCGGTCGGGGCCAACCGGATCAGTACGTTGATGACCTCGACGTAGGGGTGCAGAATCTGCGGCACCCCGTTCTCGTCGGTCGTAGGGTCTTCCCTGTGCAGCGTGGCGGTAAACCAGGCCGTGATGCCCAGCTCGGCGACAAACTCTTTGAGCATCTCGAGGCTTTCGACGGACCCCTTTTCGAAGTCGTAGCCGTCGACCATTACCAGGTCGGCGTGGAAGTTTCCGTCGACGATCATCGCCCGGATACTCTTTATGACCTGATCCACCGAAACCCCTTCCTGGGAAAAGTTCATAACGACGCGGTTCTTGATGACCTCGTCGTGAACCTGCATCGCGTCTTCCAGCTCCCGCTTTCGGGCTATCTCTTTGAAGATATCCTCGTACCAGCTGATAATGTGGTCCGTCCGGGAGGCGAAGGAAACGTGGATGACATGCTTCTCTTGAAAGAGCTGATCCGTGGCAAGGTGTACCAGACACGCCGTCTTTCCGACACCCTTTCGGGAAGCGATGACACCGATACCGCCGGGTTCCAACCCGCCGTGGATTGATTGGTCCAAGATGCGTAGTGGACTCCGTTTTACCAGTTCAGAACGAATCATCGGCTACCTCACTTTGGCCCGATCTTGGGCCTTCTTCTTTTGATACTCGGAAATCAGCTCCTCTTCAATGCTCTTGGGCACCGGCCCATACTTGAGGAACTCCATGGTAAACTCCGCCTTCCCTTGGGTCAGGGACCGGAGCGTCGTTGAGTAGCCGAACATTTCAGCCAAGGGAACCTCGGCTTCGACAACCGAGTTCGCGCCGTCTTCCGAGGAGCTCACGATGATGCCCCGGCGCTGGTTCAGGCTCCCGAAAACGTTGCCCTGGAACTCCGTCGGCCCTTCCACGTTTACCCGCATGATCGGCTCGAGAATTCTCGGCTTGGCCTTGGGGTACGATTCCCGGAAAGCGCCGATGGCCGCCATCTGGAAGGCCATGTCGGAGGAGTCCACCGGGTGGGTGCTCCCGTCGTTTATGCACGCCCGAACGCCGACAACCGGAAACCCAACCAGGCGGCCGTCCTTCATCGCGGTTCGAAAACCCTTGTCGCAGGACGGGATGTAATCGTTGGGAATGACCCCCCCGCGGATCGAGTCGACGAACTCGTACTCCCCCTCTTCCAAGGGTTCGATGTACCCGGCAACCCGACCGAACTGACCGGAGCCACCGGTCTGTTTCTTGTGGGTGTAGTCGAAGTCCGCGTGCTCCGTGATGGTTTCCCGGTAGGCAACCTGCGGCATGCCTGAGTCGACGTCCGCCCGGTACTCCCGGCGCATCCGCTCCATGTAAACCTCGAGGTGGAGTTCCCCCATCCCCTGGATGATGGTCTGGTTCGACTCCGGGTCGACAAAGGTGCGGAACGTGGGGTCTTCCTTGGTAAACCGGTTCAGCGCCTTCGCCATGTTCCCCTCGGAGCTCTTATCCTTCGGCGCAATAGCCAGGGAGATTACCGGCTCCGGAACGTACATGGAGGTCATCGAGTAGTTTAGATCCGGGTGACAGAAGGTGTCTCCGGAGGCGCAGTCGATCCCGAAGATCGCCACGATGTCTCCCGCAGGAGCCTCGGAAATGTCTTCCATGGCGTTGGCGTGCATCCGGATGAGGCGGCCGATCTTGGTCTTCTTCTGCGCCCGGGTGTTCATAAGCTCCATGCCCTTTCGGAGAACACCCTGGTAGAGCCGCACGTAGGTCAACTGGCCGTACTGTGTGTCCTCGAGCTTAAAGGCCAGGGCGACGGTCGGCGCTTCGGCGTTGTCCGTCTGCAACCGGACCGTCTCTTCGTTGTTGTCCAGATCCAAGGCGTAGTACTCGGGCTGGTACGGTTCCGGAAGATAGAAGATCGCGGCGTCGAGAATGTCCTGGACGCCCTTGTTCTTGTAGGCAGCACCCATGAAGACCGGGATGAGCTGCCGCCGGAGAACCCCTTCCCGGACGGCCTTCCGGAGAAGCTCCTCCGAGACCTCGCCTTCGAGGTACGACTCGGCCAGCTCGTCGGAGAACATTGCCGCCGCGTCGATGAGTGCCTCGTGCCGGGCCTCCGCTTCGGCGAGGAGGTCTGCGGGAATATCGTCCCGCCGGACGATCTCGCCGTTTGAGCCGTCGTAGTAGTGGGCCTTCATCTCGACCAGGTCGACGACCCCGACAAAGCGGTCTTCGAGGCCGATCGGGAGCTGCATCAGAACCGAATTGTGCCCCAATTTCTCCTCGATCTGTTCCCGGACCCGTACCGGGTTCGCGCCCGTTCGGTCGCACTTGTTCACGAAGGCGACGAAGGGCACGTTATACCGGCGGAGCTGCCGATCGACCGTGAGCGTCTGGCTCTGAACGCCACCGACGGAATCCAGCACCAGGATTGCTCCGTCGAGGACACGCAAGGCACGCTCTACTTCGATCGTAAAGTCCACGTGCCCCGGAGTGTCTATTATGTTGATGTTGTGATTCTTCCAGGAGACATTGGTGGCCGCGGAGGCAATCGTAATACCCCGCTCCCGCTCCAGCTCCATGGAGTCCATCGTCGCCCCGACACCGTCCTTGCCACGCACCTCGTGAATGG
Organism: uncultured Spirochaetaceae bacterium; assembly: GCA_964413945.1. Classification (GTDB taxonomy): domain Bacteria; phylum Spirochaetota; class Spirochaetia; order DSM-27196; family PWMO01; genus CAYPUT01. Next base: position 37,119 of record CAYPUT010000005.1, on the reverse strand, counting down.
CGTGGATCTTCTCCGTGTAGAAGAGGATACGCTCGGTCAGGGTAGTCTTGCCCGAATCAATGTGCGCACTGATTCCGATATTTCTCATTTCGGTCATTTTCTCTGCCATGTGGCCAAACTCCAGCTATTCTGGGTACAAAAGTAATCATGGAAGGTACGCTCCGGTTGCCGCGGAGCCGGACGGCCCATAATATACGGTTAGTTTATTCGGTTTTCAACCGAGAGTTTTCTCTGCGGCCTTGGTTTCGCCGCGATTAACAGGATTCTCATCGATGCCACCACCCCGAATCCTGGTCGGGACATCCGGCTTCTCCTATCGCGACTGGGTCGGTCCCTTCTATCCCCCGGGAACCTCTCACCGGGATTTCTTGCGCTTCTACAGCACGGCGTTTCCCCTGGTCGAGATCAACTCGACCTACTATCAGCTGCCCCAGGCGGAGAGCACGGCCTCCCTTCTCGAGAAGGTCTCCCCGGGGTTTCGCTTCGTCTTTAAGACCCATGGGAGCCTGACCCACACCATCGGACCCGACTGGCAAGAAAACGGGAAGCGCTTCTTGGCCGGCGTCGAACCGGCTATCGAGGCCCGCGCCTTGGCGGGGATTCTGGTCCAGCTTCCGTTTAGCTTTCACTACGATGTCCCGAACCGTCGGCACCTCGCCGCGCTGTTGGAGCTCCTGGCTGCGAGACTGCTACCCCCCGGGGCGGTACCCCCGAGCCCACCGCCCCCGGGTCTCTTCGTCGAATTCCGGAACCAGGAGTGGCAACAGGAGCGCGTCTTCGCCTACCTCGAGTCGATCGACGCATCCGTGGTACAGACCGACCTTCCGGAGCTTCCGGGACTTCCGTTGCCCCGGGACCTGGTTCTCTCCCGTCGAGGCTACCTCAGACTTCACGGGCGCAACAGCGCGATGTGGTGGGAGGGGGACAACAGGAGCCGCTACGACTATCTCTACGACGGAACCGAGATTTCTCTTTTGGCGGACAGGGTCGTCGCGATGGCCGAACGTTCGGAAGAGCTGATCGTAACTCTTAACAATCACGCGAATGCCCAGGCGGCGAAGAACGCCTACGAGCTTCTCGATGCCCTTGGGCGCCGGGGCTTGGACGTACCCGGCGGCCCTGGAGCTGACGGCCCTGGAGCCGATTCTGCCCGCGCCTAAGCCTCCCGGATATCCATAATCTCGTCGACCAAGGGAGAGCACGCCTCCCGCAGCTCTTCGACGCCGAGTCCGGCCACCTTTACGGTGCAGACCATATTCGTCGGATCGTCTCCCGGGAAGGTCCCAAGGCTGATAATGTTCCCCCCGGCCTCGGCGATCGCCGAGGTAACCCGGGCAATCTCCCCGAGCTCGTCGGGAAGGCGCAAGGTAACCCGCATGCCCCGATGCCGGGTTCCGAAGAGCTCGATAAAGAGCTTAAAGATGTCCGATTCGGTGATGATGCCGACCAGGTGGTCGTCCCGCATAACCGGGAGGCCGCCGATGTCGTTGTCGACGAGTATCCGGGCGGCGTCCTCCAGCAGGGTGTCTTCCGTGATGGTAATGACCTTCTTGGTCATAATGCTCTCCACCTTGAGCTTGTAGAGCAACTCGCCCATCTCGTAGACGTTTAAGGTCGTCGCAGGGGAAGGAGAGGCATAGAGCAAATCCTTCTCCGAGATAATCCCCACGAGCTTCTTATGCTTGTCGAGAACCGGAAGCCGGTGCACCTTCTCGCGGCGGATTAACGCCTGTGCCTCACTGAGGGGCGTATCGGTAAATACGGTAAAGGGGTTGGAAGTCATCACTCGCTTTACGACCACAAGAACCTCCTCGCAGCCAGAGAGCTACACACCTAGGTACGCCTTCTTGACCTCTTCGTTCTGCAGCAGATTTGCCGCCTCGTCCGCCAGGATAATCCGTCCCGTTTCCATGACGTAGCCCCGGTGGGCTATCTTAAGGGCCAAGTTTGCGTTCTGCTCTACAAGAAATATTGTAGTACGATTCTCCCGGTTAATCTGCTCGATAATCCGGAAGATCTGTTGTACCAAGAGCGGGGCGAGACCCAGAGAGGGCTCGTCGAGGAGCAGAAGCTTCGGCCGGGCCATCAGCGCCCGGGAAATTGCCAGCATCTGCTGCTCTCCGCCGCTCAGCGTGCCGCCTGCTTGGTGGCGTCGCTCTTTCAGAATGGGAAAGAGCTCGTATACGTAGTCGAGGTCCTCCCGGATCTTTTCCTTGTCCCGTCGGAGGAGGGCGCCGAGGTCCAGATTCTCTCGAACCGTCAGTTGGGGAAAGATCCGCCGCCCCTCGGGGACCTGGGAAATACCCTTGGCGACAATAGCATCCGCGCTCTTCCCGACGATCGACTCTCCGTTTAAAAGAATGTCACCGTTCTTCGGAGGCACGACGCCGGAGATGGACATCAATGTGGTGCTCTTCCCCGCCCCGTTGGCCCCGATCAGGGTAATGATCTCCCCTTCGTTCACCGAAATGGTAATGCCCTTCAACGCCTGGATATTGCCGTAGTAGGTCTCTATCGCCTTTATCTCAAGCATCGACTTCCTCCCCGAGGTAGGCTTTGATGACGTCGGGATTCTGCTTGACCTCGGCCGGGTTCCCCGTGGCGATGAGCTTGCCGTAGTCCATGACGTAGATTCGCTCCGAGAGGGACATGACGAGACTCATATCGTGCTCTATCAGAAAGATGGACACGTTTTCCGTTTCCCGGAGACGCAGAATGAGCTGCTCGAGGCTCCGGGTTTCTTGAGGGTTCATCCCCGCCGCCGGCTCGTCCAAGAGCAGCAAAAAAGGCTCGGTGGCGAGGGCCCGGGCAATCTCTAAGCGCCGCTGGGCACCGTAGGGGAGGTTCCGGGCAAGATCGTTTACGTACTGCTCTATCCGGATCTTCTTCAGAATCTCGTAGGCTTCGTGGACGACCCGCTCCTCCTCTTCCCTGGTCCGGGGATCCCGGAGAATGGCGCCGACGACCCCGGCTTTGAGCCGGGAGTGGCGGCCTATCATGACGTTTTCGAGGACCGTCATATTCCCGAAGAGGCGGATGTTCTGAAAGGTTCGCCCGAGGCCCTTCTCGGTAATCCTGCTCGGCTTGAGCCCCTTGATCGATTCGGAATGCTCGGCCCCCGGAGGGGTAATGACGACGTCGCCGATGGTCGGCTTGTAGACCCCGGTTACGCAGTTGAAAAAGGTCGTCTTCCCGGCGCCGTTCGGTCCGATCAGGGCGATAATCTCACCCTGGTCCATCGAGAGGTCGACGTGGTTGACCGCCCGCAACCCCCCGAAATCCATGGTCAGCTGGGTTACCTCGAGAATTCGGCTCATGCCTCACCTCCAGGCGGCGACTCGTGGAAGGTGTAGGCTTTCCGCTTCTTCCGGATCAGGCCACTCGGTCGAAACACCATCATAATGACGAGGACCGCGCCGAACATCAGCATCCGGTAGTCGGAAAAGGCCCGCAGGTATTCCGGAACCAGAATCAGCACCAGGGCGCCGACGATGGCTCCGGGTATGGACCCCATGCCACCGAGGACGACGCAGGAGAGAACGATGATCGACTGCCACACGGTAAAGCTCGCGGGGTTTATAAAGGTGGTCCGGGAGGCGAACAGAACGCCGCCGATTCCGGCCCAGAGGGAACCGAGGGCAAAGGCCGTCAGCTTGGTTCTCATAAGGTCGATACCCATCGCCTCGGCGGCGATATCGTCCTCTCCCATCGCGACGAGAGCCCGTCCGAGACGGCTGTTCTCGAAACGCCAGACGACGAAGATCGTCAGAAGCACGGCAATCAACACAAGGAAGTAGATGTAGACGGTGGCGTTCGTAAGAGAGAACTCGATGCCGAAGAAGGTAGGTCGGGGAATCGAGCCGATGCCGCCGGGCCCCCCGGAAAACTCGGTCGTGCTGTTTAGAACGATTCTGACGATTTCGGCGAACCCGAGGGTTACGATGGCAAGATAGTCCCCCCGGAGGCGAAGAACCGGGAGGGCCAACATAATGCCCGCGACGGTCGCGAGAAAGGCCCCGATCGGCAGAGCGACCCAGAAGCCGATGCCGAAGAAGCGGTAGAGAATGCCGTAGGTGTAGGCCCCGACGGCGTAGAAGGCGATGTACCCGAGGTGGAGCATGCCCCCGAGACCGATGACGATGTTCAGCCCCAAGGCGAGCATGACGTAGATAAACGCCGTAATAAGAATATTCACCTGATAGAGAGAGCTAAAGAAGGGCAGAATGACGAGAAAGGCCCCCAGGGCGGCGTAGATGCTGTTGCGAACCCGGGGCTGCTTGAGCACCCGGCGGGCCCGCTCGAGGTTCGTTTCGGTTCCGGCCTTCTGCTTTGCCGCCGCTTCCTTGGTGGTCACCTCGACCGTCGGCTTTACGGCGACGCTCCGGCGGGCCATGAAGAAGCGCCACACCAGCCCCCCGAAGAAGGCGCCGAACCCGATATAGAACATGTTGTGCCACCGCCAGGTCACGGAGCCGTCCACGTAATTGACCCGAATTACCATGATGGGAAAGGTCAAAAAGACAAACCAGAGCGATGTGACAAACGTTCGCTTTATGTCTTGAAAGGTTATCACGTTAGACCTTCCGGTTTTCCGAAACCCCGAGGATTCCGGAGGGTTTGAATATAAGAATCACCACCAGAATGACGAAGGCGAAGACGTCTTCGTAGACGCTCGAGATGTAGCCGGCCGCGTAGGACTCCGCCATCCCCAGGACCAGACTCCCGAGTACCGCGCCGGGAATGCTTCCGATTCCCCCCAGTACGGCGGCGACAAAGGCTTTGATTCCGGCGACGAACCCGATGTAGAAGTTGATCTGCCCGATAAACGAGCTAATCAGAATCCCGCCGAGGGCGGCGGTAAAGCTCCCGATGATAAAGGTAAAGCTGATAACTCGGTCGACGTTCACACCGACGAGGGTGGCCATGACCCGGTCTTGGCTCGTCGCCCGCATCGATTTACCGATCCGGGTGTAGCGAATAAGCAGGGTCAGAACAACCATGACGATGGCCGTCGTGACCAGAATGAATATCTGCGCCGAGGTTACCAGCCCCCGGACAGCATCGGGAATCGGCACCTCCGGCAGAAGGGCCGGGAAGGGCAAAAAGTTCGAGGTCTGAGCCAACAGCACGTAGTTCTGCAGAAAAAGAGACATGCCGATGGCGCTAATAAGGACCGAAAGTCGTGGTGCGCCTCGGAGCGGCTTGTAGGCAACCTTGTCGATGGTAAAGCCGTAGGCCGAGGAGTACAGAAGCGCTATCAGGCTCGCCAAAACGAGGATCGCGAGAGTTGGCATCCCGGCGACGGAGAAGACGCCTGCCACAATCAATGCCGTAAAGGCCCCGATCATATAGATCTCGCCGTGGGCAAAGTTGATTAACTTGATGATCCCGTAGACCATCGTGTAGCCCAGAGCTATCAGGGCGTAGATGCTCCCTCTCGTAAGCCCGCTAAAGAGGAGCCGAAAGAAAAACTCTGTGTCCATGTAAGCTGATCCAAAATTGATGCGGTCGGAGGATCGAAATCCTCCGACCGTCTTACTTGCTGGTGAACGCGAGACTTAGAGCTCGCCGTAGACGCCGTTCTGTACCTGATAGATCGCAAACCCGACGCCTTCGGCATCCCCGATACGGTCGAAACTGATGTTTCCGACGGGGGTCTCCACGCTGTCGTTCCGGAGCGCGTCGGCGATAGCTTCGGTGTCGGTGGAACCCGCGGCTTCGATGGCGTTGATCAGGGCCAGCATGGCCGAGTAGCCTTCCTGGAAGAAGGGTCCCGGCTCTTCACCGTACTCCGCTACGTGCTCTTCGACGGCCCGTGCCGCAACCGGGTTCGCCCCGGTATCCTGAGGACCGGTCGCGTAGACGCCTTCGGCGGCCTCACCGGCAACCTCGATAAAAGAGGCGTCCTGAACACCGTCGCCCGAGATAAAGAGCGTATCCATTCCCTGGGTCCGCATCTGGGAGACGAGACGGGCCGCTTCCGGATGGTACCCGCCGTAGATGATTATCTCGGCGTCCGAGGCGGCGACACGGTTGATGATCGCCGAGTAGTCGACGGCACCGACGGTTATCCCCTCCTTAAAGAGGATGTTTACCTGGGGATAGTCTGCTTGAAGAGCCGCCTCTGCGAAGTCCGCGAGACCGCGGCCGTAATCACCTCCGTCGTGGAGGAGCACGACGTTCTCGAGACCGAGAGTCTCCGCGACGAATTGCGCCTGGAGCTGGCCCTGGGCGTCGTCCGGAGCGATGGTCCGGAAGAAGTAGGGAAACTCCTCGTCCTGGGTAAGGGCGGGGTTGGTCGCCGAAGGGGAGATCGCCACGATCTGGGCGTCGGTGTAGAGACCGAGGGCCGGTCGGGTGGCACCGGAGCATACGTGACCGATAACGCCGACGACTTCCTCGCCGATCAAGCGGGACGCCGTATTGGTCGCTATTTCCGGCTGGCACTGGTCGTCTTCGATAATCAGCTCGATCTGGCGACCGAGAACGCCGCCGGCGGCGTTAACGTTCGCGACCACGAGTTCCGCGGCGTGGACCGTCGGAATTCCGTAGGATGCGAGGTCACCGCTATGGGGTCCCGCAACACCGATTTTGATTGTCTCTTCCTCCCGCGCACAGCCGACAAAGATCATGGTGGCCGCGAGCAGCAGGAAAGCGGCAAGTTTTAGACTCTTGCTCATTAAAAGCCTCCTTGGTAATGAATAGACTTTCGATGTCATATCACACTAGAGGATAACCATGCAAGTCTACGCTAAAAATGAAATTGCCCTCGGACGGCTACTTCTCCGAGAGAAGGACCTCGTCGGTGGTAAGCTCGGTGTGGCGGATCTCGTGGAATTTGTCGACCAGCTTGGAGGCGGTAAGCTTCTTCTTCTCCTCGCCGTCGACGTCGAAGATAATCTCCCCCTTGTCCATCATCAGCAGCCGGTTCCCGTACTCGATGGCGTGCTGCATGTTGTGGGTAATCATGACGGTGGTAAGACGGTACTCGGTAATAAAATCCATCGTCAACCGCAGGACCAGGGCGGCGTTCTTCGGATCGAGAGCCGCGGTATGCTCGTCTAAGAGCACGAGATCCGGCTCCGAGAGAACCATCATCAGCAGGGTAAGGGCCTGACGCTGACCCCCGGAAAAGAGCCCGACGTTCTCCCGCATCCGGTCCTCGAGCCCCATGTCGAGGCGCCGGAGCTTCTCCCGGAAGAACTCCCGCATGCGGCTGTTTAGGCTAATCCGAAGGCCCTTAAAGCCCTTCCGGTAGCTGATGACCATGTTGTCTTCCAGGGTCATGTTCGAGGCGGTTCCGAGGAGGGGATCCTGGAAGATGCGCCCGATGTAGTTGGCTCGGCGGTACTCCGGCTCTTTGGTCACGTCTCGGTCGTTTATAAAGATGCGTCCGGATGAGGTTCCCACCGTTCCGGAGATAAGATTGAAGAGCGTCGTCTTCCCCGCGCCGTTACTCCCGATGATGGTAATAAAATCCCCCTCCCGGACCCGGAGCGAGACGTTCCGCATGGCGGTTACCTCGTTGACCGTGCCGGGGTTGAAGACCTTCGTAACGCCGTCGAGGCGGATCATGAGGAGGCTCCTTTCGCGGGCGCCGGGGGTATTTCCGCCGCCGGAGTGGCGGTTGTTCCTGGGTCCCCGGTTTTCCGGGAAACTCCGAAGACCGACCGGCCCCGGGTCTGGGTCGCGATCAGGGAGGCAATAATCAAGAGACCGGTTATCAGCTTGAGGTCGTTCGGCGTCAGATTGATGTAATAGCCGTAGTAGCGCCCGAGGTACATAATCCCCCGGTAGACGATAGACCCGAGAATAACCCGGAGCGTCAGGAGGCCGATCTTGTTCGAGTCGAGGAGGAACTCCCCGATCATCACGGACGCGAGACCGGCGATAATTATCCCCTGCCCCAAGTTGACATCGGCAAAGCCCTGAAACTGGGCGGCGAAGGCTCCCGAGAGAGCGGCGAGGCCGTTCGAGAGTCCGACGCCGATCAGCTTGAGCCCCTCGGGGTTCACGCCGGTCGAGATGACCATCTGCGGGTTGTTCCCCATGGCCCCGAGGGTCAACCCCAGATCGGTGTGGAAGAAGATGTCCAGGGCAAACTTGATGGCGAAGGCCACCAGGACGAAGAAGAGGAGAACCGCCCACTCTTGCGGCAGCCAACCGGCGGTCATCTCGGTTACCCGGGTCAGGATGGTCTCCTGCCGAAGAAGTGGGAGGTTTGCCCTATTTCCCAGGACCCGGATGTTTATCGACCAGAGCATCGTCATGGTCAGGATCCCGGCTAAGAGGTTCGGAACCTTTAGCTTGTTGTGGATCAGGGCGGTTATCAACCCCGCGGCGACGCCCCCGAGGAAGGCGACGAAAACCGCAACTCCCAGGTTGACCCCGGCGGTAATAAGGGTCGCCATAATCGCCGCGCCGAGGGGGAAAGAGCCGTCGACGGTAAGATCCGGAAAGTTGAGAATACGGAACGTAATAAAAACGCCGAGGACCAGAATTCCATAGATCAGGCCCTCGACGAATATTCCTTCGATCATTTAGCGGTCGACTACTGGTTCCGGAGCTCGCCGTTCTCGACGATCTTGCTTGCCGTGGAGACCACGTCGTCGGGGAAGGTAATACCCAACCGCTCTGCAACGTCGAGGTTTATCAGAAGGTCGATATCTCCGGGTTCCGTCATAAAGACGGTGGGAATCTCCGAGGTCGGAGTTCCCTGAAGGATTCGGTCGATAACCCGCCCGGTGGCCCGGCCCATCTTGTAGTAGTCAAAACCCCAGGCGACGAGAACGTCCATCTCCTCGGCGGAGCTCGGGTCTGCGGACATCACCGGCACTCCGGCACCGTTGGCCACGTCGAGAAGCGCCGTGAGTGCGGAAACGACCGTGTTGTCGTTACTCACGTAGATACCGTCCACCCGGTTGATAATCGAGCTGGTGGCAGATCGCACCTCCGAGGAGTTGGTAACCGTCGCTTCGACGAAGTCGATGCCGAGATCCTCCGCAGCTTCCCGGGCCAGCTCCGCGAGACGGACCGCGTTCGCCTCTCCGCTGGAGTAGACGTGGCCGAGGGTCTCGATTCCGGCTATCCGCCGGAGCATCTCGACCTGGGCCCGAACCGGTGTAAGGTCGGAGACGCCGGTGACGTTTTCACCGCCTTGGTCGAAGGAATCGACGAGGCCCGCATCGACGGGATCGGTAACCGCGGCGTAGATAACCGGGGTGTCGTCGATCGCGTTTACCAGAGCCTGGGCCGTCGGTGTCGCAATGCCGACGGCGATGTCGACCCCGTCGTTCTTGAACTTGTTGGCGATGCTCGACGCGGTGCTCATGTCGCCGTTGGCGTTCTGGAGGTCGAACTCGAGATTGTCGTACCCGAGGTCGGCGAGCTCGTCCTGGATTCCCTGCTCCACGCCGTCGAGGGCCGGGTGAGCCACAATCTTAGAGATACCGATAACCGCCGGCTCCTGCGGGGCCTCTTCCGCCGCCGGTTCCGGGGCCGGCTCTTCCCGGCTGCATCCGACGACGAAGAACAGCGCAATGAGGGCGGCCCCAACCATTACGATGGTTCGTGACTTCATGATTTTGATTCTCCTTATGTTGTGCGCAACGTTAATTGCAATAATATTCACTGTTTGTGGTTCAATCTGCGTGTTGGTCAATCTAACGCGATCGGCTGCGACTGTCTACCGCGAAAAAGACCACCCGGAGGGGTGGCCTTTATGCGTGGGAGCGACTCTCTGCTTTAGGTCTGCCTCTGGGTTCGGGTTCCGAGGGCCTGGGTTACCCGGTCGAGGAAGATGGCAAGGATAACGATGGCGATTCCACCCTCGAAACCCACGTCGATGCGAAGCTGCGTGATACCTCGAAGGACCTCGTTGCCGAGCCCCCCGGCACCGATCATTCCGGCGATAACGACCATCGAAAGCGCCAGCATAATGGTCTGATTGACCCCCGCCATAATCGTCGGAAGGGCGACCGGAAGCTCCGCTTTCAGAAGCATCTGCTTATTGGTCGAGCCGAAGGAGAGGGCCGCCTCCTTTATTTCCTTCGGCACCTGACGGATTCCGAGGTTTGTCAGGCGAACCGCCGGGGGTAGAGAAAAGACCAAGGTTGCAACGACACCGGGAACCGCACCGAGGCGGAAGAAGAGAACCGCCGGAATAAGATAGACGAAGGCGGGAAGGGTCTGCATAAAGTCGAGAACCGGTCGCATCACGTTCCAGACACCGTCATTCTTCGAGGACCAGATTCCGAGGGGAATGCCGATTACCAGAGCGATGATGACCGAGGACAAGACCAAGGCCAGGGTGCTCATCGTCAGGGTCCAGAGCCCCATGTACCAGATAAGCCCGAAACCGACAAAGGTAAAGACTGCCACACCGAGACCGGCGAAGTACCAGGCTATAGCACCAAAGAGCACGATGACTATGATAGACGGAGGAAAGTTTAGAGCCCACCGGGACGCGTCGAGGACGGCGTTTATTACCGAGCTGATGATGTCGAAGAGCCAAGACATATTGTCCGTCAGCCACTCGACGATGGCCTCGAAGCCTCCGCCGATATCTACCCAAGATCGAAAATCCATATCTTACTCCTCTTCCTTCCGGCTGTTCTCTTGCAGCTGGCCTACAGTCTGTGGCATCTCTACCTCCGAGCCTTCGTAGCCCTTCGCCACTTCGGTAATGATCGCGGCCCGGCTGACGGCTCCGTGGAAACGGCCTTCTTCGTCGATGAGGGCGATCGGATATCGGGTCTTGATGGCGGTGGTCAGCAGGTCGGAAATCGGCGTCGTAGGCGATGTCGTGTAGACGTCGTCGATAATCGCCGGCGCCAGATCCTTCTCGCCCTTCTTCTGAAGCTCGATGGCGGCGTCGACGGTAACGATGCCCTTAAGGCGGCGTTCCGAATCGGTAACAAAGACCGAAGAGGTGCCGTGCCGCTCCATCGCCCGCAAGGCGGCGTTTAGATCCTCCCGGGGATAGGTAATGGTCGCCGCATGCCCGCCGACGGTACCGGCAGTGATAACCTTGGTTCGGTCCACGTTCTGGACGAATTTGCGCACGTAGTCGTCCGCCGGCTTGGCGAGGATCTCTTCCGGTGTCCCGATCTGTCGAACCCGGCCGTCGGGCCCGAGGATCGCGATCCGGTCCCCGAGTTTGAGGGCTTCGTCGAGGTCGTGGGTAATAAAGACGATCGTTTTGTGCATCTTTGCCTGGAGCTCGAGAAGCTCGTCTTGCATCTGCGTTCGAATAAGCGGGTCGAGGGCGCTAAAGGCCTCGTCCATTAAGAGAACTTCGGGGTCGTTGGCAAGCGCCCGGGCAAGTCCCACCCGTTGCTGCATACCGCCGGAAAGCTCGGAGGTAAGGCTTAGCTCGTAGCCCTCGAGCCCGACCAGATTGATGGCGTCCGCCGCCTTCTGCCGTCGCTGCTCCTTGTCCATTCCGCTTATTTCGAGGCCGAACTCGACGTTGTTTATGACGTTTCGCTGGGGCAAGAGGCCGAAGTTCTGAAAAACCATCGACATCTTGTACCGGCGGACCTCACGAAGCTTTTCGATATCGAGCTTCATGACGTCCTCTCCGTCGATCAGAATCTCTCCGGCCGTCGGCTCGATGAGACGATTCAGGCAACGAATAAACGTAGATTTTCCACTCCCGGAGAGTCCCATGACGACGAAGGTCTCTTGCTTTTCGATCGCGAATGTCGCGCCGTTAATGGCTATGGTGCACCCCGTTTTCTTGAGAATCTCGCCCTTCCCCATTCCCTTCTTGATCATGGGAATGGCGCGCTTCGGATTGGGGCCGAAGATCTTGTACAGATCATTTACTTGGATTATTGCCATCGTTTATTCCTTGCGAATCGATCTTCGTTCGATAAAAAAAGGGGTGCGGAACCGCACCCCTTTTTTGTGAAGTCTCACTAGCTGGAGGGAATCCAGCTTTCCCAGACATCGGTGTTCTCGTTCTTCCACTCCCGAGCCGCCTCGAGGGTGTCGAGGTCCGAATCGGCGATATGAACCATCAACGGTCCGATCGTCTCGTTCGTAAACATTACGTTTTCCAAGAAAGCCGATACCGTAGGAAGATCTTCGAGGACATTGGGGCGGCCCATGATGTAGACATTATCCACGTCCCAGATTTCCGCTTCGTCCTGCTCGAGAATAATGAGGTCGTACCGGCCGAACATCGAGTGCGGCTGCCAACCCATTCCGACGAAGTACTCTTCGTTGCTGTAGGCGGCGTCCAGGGCGGCGAGCATGGCGGGGCCGGAGGAAGGAACGAGCTCCATACCGGCCTCGGAGAGACCGTATTCGGGGATCAATTCCTCTTCGGTCTTGATCATCATGCCGGCGCCGGCGTCGATTCCGGTCAACTGACCGCCGAGCTTCTCGACGACTTCGGGGTCCCGAAGGTCGGAGAGGGCGGTAACACCGTCTTCCGCCATGTACTGGGGAACGATAAGTCCGACGACCGCGTCTTCGTAGATCGTCGAGACTTCGACCAGGTCGGTTCCCTCGACGTAGGTCGAGTGGAGGTTCGGAAGCCACGCTTCCATAAAGTAATCCTGGTCTCCGGAGGCTACCGAGGCGTAGGCGGGACCGACGTCCGCGGCGGTCAGGTTGACCTCGTAGCCCATCTCGTCCTCGAGGACGGTCGCCAGAAAATGGGTCCAGGCAACACCCTCTTCCCAGTTGACGTAAGCCAGGCTTACTTCCTGAGGTTCGGCAGGCGCTTCTTCGTCCGGGGCACACCCCACGAGGAAGAGTACCGATGCCAAAAGCACCGCAGCTACTAACGTACCGCTTCGTATTAAGTTACGCATAAAAACTCCTTATTACTGTGATTTCCGCAGATACAGCGTCCCCAGAGGGATTAGCCGTACATACCATAGGTAGGTTACGTAATAATTCCATTGGAGTCAAAGGATTTGCTGCTTTTTTTTCGTGATATAGGAGGCATTTCTATACTTTACCGTAGCGTAGTTCGCAGTCTTACCTTTCGGAACTCTTTTCATAAATATTTTGTAGAAAAGTATTTAAATAGCTTCACGGAGTGCCCGCCCCGGGGGTGACGCCCGGCGGAACTTCCCTCACACCGAGAAATTGATTACATTTCTAAAAGATTTAGTACGAAAGAATAGCGACAGAAAGAAAAAACAGCGATGGACCATGGCCCAAAACTACAGAATCTCCACCTCGAGCAACTCAGCTGGATGTTCTTTTCTACGATAAGGAAGATCGGCCGAAACCTGGACCTCCATTCCCGCGATCTCGAGAAGGAATTCGGCCTTACGGTGCCCCAGCTGAACGTACTAGCCTCCGTCGGCCCCTCCGGGCACGTCCCGATAGGTCAGGTAGCCACCAAAATTAATTTGACGAGCGCAACGGTTACCACGATAGTCGATCGCCTCGAAGATCACGGTTTGGTCCTTCGGGAGCGCTCCGAGAGTGACAAGCGTCAGGTGCTCGTCGGACTGACGGACCGCGGCCGGGACGTCTTGCTTCGGGGACCCCAGCCCTTCCACGACTGTTTCGTCCGCCGCCTCGGGGAGATGGAACCCTGGCAGAGAACGGAGCTTCTCTCGACCCTCCAGTACGTCGCGGCGCTGATGGATCCCGAGGAAGCGATCCATACCTCGCACCAAACGCGGCCAAAGTGATACCCTCCCCCCGGAGCCGTCAATGCAGAACAGCAACAACGTAAGCGAGCAGGTACTCAACACCCTCAGGCAGATTATCCGAGCCATCGACATCCATTCGAAGTACCTCTCCAAGAATTTCGGATTGACCGGCCCGCAGTTGGTCGCCATGCGGGAGATCGCCCTCGAGCCCTACATCACCATCGGGGAGCTTGCCCGGAGAGTCAGCCTGAGCCAAGCGACGATCACCACGATTATCGACCGCCTCGAGGTCAAGGAACTGGTGGTGCGCTATCGAAGCGAAGTCGACAAGCGAAGGGTCATTCTCCAGGTTACCGAAAAAGGTGAGGACCTCTTGGCGGCGAATCCCACCTTCCTCCAGGAGGAGTTCGTCCAAAAGTTCGAAAACTTGGAAGATTGGGAGAAGACCCTGATTCTTTCTTCGATTCAGCGGCTCGCCGTCATGATGCGGGCCCCGGAGGTCGATCGTCAGTCCGACCTGGAGGGCACGTCCTTGGAGCAGGCGGCCGCGCTAATCCCCATGAGCTCCGCCAAGGAGCGCGGTGAGTAGCCATTTCGGTTTTCCAATGGTATAACTGGGCGCCGGAGGAACAGTACATGTGGCTCATCTGCCTCGATCTCGAAGGGGTTCTTTTCCCCGAAGTTTGGATTGCCGTCGCGGAACGTACGTCGATCCCGGAATTGCGCCTCACCACCCGGGACATCGAGGATTATGACGAGTTGATGAACCATCGACTCGGTATTTTGGAGAAGCACCGCATCTCGATTAGCGACATCCAGGGCGTCATAGACGGTTTAGACCCCCTTCCGGGAGCCGCCGACTTTCTCGCCGATCTGAGGCGCCGCCGGGAGGTTATCCTCCTGTCCGACACCTTCGAGGAATACTGGCAGGCGATAAGACCCAAGTTCGGTTACCCCACCATGTTCTGTAACCATCTGGTCGTCGACGACGGGGGCCGTATTACCGGCTACCGGTTACGCCGGCAGGACGGCAAGCGGAAGGCGGTAACCGCCCTCCAGGACGCCGGCTTCCAGGTTTGCGCCGTCGGCGACTCGTTCAACGACCTGGCGATGATCGTCAAGGCGGACCAGGGAGTCCTGTTCCGGTCGCCGGACACGATAGCCGAGCGCCACCCCACCCTCCCGCGGTTCGACGATCATCCGGGGCTCCTCGCGTTTCTGGATTCTCTCGACGGCAGGTGAGCACTCAAGAATTGGAAATCCGGCCCCTCCACGACACCAATCGCCGGGTCGAGATTACTCAGCAGTCACGCCCTCGCTTCGAGCAGGTCTACGAGCGGCTTATCGAGGCGGCGACGGAGAAGGTTCCCGGCGAAGTCGAGAACGCCGTCTTCAACATCGAAGAAACGGGAAAATCGTAGATCAGAGAATCTTGGAGAGGATGTACCGGGTTATCGCGTAGAGGGGGGGAACTCCCTCTTCCGGACTTAAGGGGCGCGCGAGGCTGTCGTTGTGCTGCAGCGGCAGGTCGGAAACGTAGTAGAGGTACCTCCCCTCGACGTCCGCCGGCAGGATTCCGAGCTCCCGGGCCTCGATGACCTGCCGAAGATAGTGAGCCCCCTCCATCTCGATACCGACACACCCCCAAATACGCCGGTAGTAGTGGATCATCCTTCGGTTCTGAAGCAAGGTTCCGTCGACGGTAAGCATCGGCCCCGCATGGACCCGGTGGCCTTCGATCCGCTCGGGTATGCGCCCCTCGGGAATATACGCCGGGAGATAGCGGTCGTTCTTCTGCTCCAGAAAGGCCGTCGGCGCGAGAAGGTCCCCCCTGGAGCCCTGAAGGGCCCCGGCCTTGCCGAAGAAGTTGATGCTCCGGATGTTCCGCCCGAAGAGGAGGATGAGATGCTTCATGATGAACTCCGCCTGCTCCCCGAAGGCGTAGTCGATATTGACGAGCAACTTATGCGTCCCGTCGCCGGAAACCGAGATGCCCGGGTCGACGCAGGAGAGATCGACCTTTCGACTGTCGATAAGCTGCACCTGAATTCCCGTGGATGCCGTGTCGGCGAGGGTCAGAATGCCCGCCGCCTCCGCCACCTTCCGGAAGGTTCCTTGCGCTTCGGGATGCTCGGCGAAATAACGCCGGAGCCCCGCGTACCCGCCGTTCCGCCGAGCCGTTCCGCCCTCGTCGGGGCGCCCCGCCACGAGCTCTTCGAGATGCTCGGCGAACCAGGGATTGATGCAGTTGGTAACCGAGTGGGTGTTACTGCTGATAATGTGGACCTCGACATCCGGCGAAAGACGGAAGGGAGAATAGCCGAGGGCGTCCTCGGTTGCATCGGCAATCTGGGTGAGCCACCGTTCCGAGCGGCGCTCCCGGTAGCGGCTGCGTTGGGGTTGAACGTAGACCGAAAACTGCTCCCGGTGGTTCACGACCTCCTCGAGACGCGCCTCTACCTGATCGCCCCAGACCTCCTCGAGCTGCTCCTTGTCGGCGTCCGTCAGGGTCCCGGCGGCGACACGATGCCGGAGCTTCGCCGCTTCGGTTCCGTAGAGGCAGAGCAGAGAGACCAGGTCCATCAGATCCGAAGAGCCGTCCCGAAGCATCACCAGGTTCTGCCCCGCCATCGACTCGAAAACCTCCCGCCGCCGGGCCTGGGTCGCCACCGGCCGGAGGCCGACGGACCCCTGAGCTCCGGCCCCGGAATCGCCGGGGCTCCCCACCTCTTCGAGCTCCGAGAGCTCGTCGGCGAGCCGGAACACAAAGGTCCGGGTAACGTTCTCCGGAAGTCGTCGGACCGCGTAGCGGAGCGCCGAAAGGTCGATCTTTGGTGAGTCGAGAAAGGGATGGAGGGCCGGCTGAAGGTCCCGGTAGAACTCCAACAGACGGGGAACATTGACATACCCCTGGGCGACTCCCCGCATCACCTCGACTTCGAATCGATCGAAGGCCTCGAAGATGCGCTGCTTGGTCCGAAGGATGGCCCCGAACGCCTGGCAAAAGCGGGGCTCGGTTTCGAAGAAGGACTCGAGAATCTCCCCGGGAAACCGGATCAACAGAGAGTCGGAAGCCGCCCGGATCTCCCGTTGGCGAGGCTCGTCGAATATGGCCTCCCATTCCCCGAAATAGTGGAGGGGCCCGATCCGCTCGAGGACCATCGGAGCACTCCCTCGACGGTCTATCACCTCCACCGCCCCGCTCTGAATCAGATAGACCCACCGATCGTCCCGGTCTCCCTGACGGATAATCAAAGTGCCCGCGGGTACCGAGCTCACCGCGCTTTCTCCGCAGAGGCGTTGCTTCGCGGCCTCGGTAAGAAATCGAAAGGGAGTCACTCGGTCGTAGAGGTCGATAAAGGGGGCGCTATCAGGGGCCAAAATCGTACTGACTCGTCATCGTCTTGAGGACTTTCAGGGCTTCTGCAAAGCTCATCTGATAGGTAGCGCTAAAGATGCTGTCTTCCGAAACACGCCCGTCCCCGTCGCGAAAACAGCCGATGGGATGGTTCAGAATTCCTTCGATAAACGCCGGCGGGATACCCCGGTCCAGGAGGAACCGGCCGAAAGACGAATCGGATAGAGGGACCGGCGTCCCCTTGGCCCCGATCAGGTAGCCCCGGGCGTCGAGAAGCTGCTCGAAGGGGCTCTTCGAGTAGTGGAAACCGCGGCCCGAGGCGAATTTCTCGCTGATTACGCCTTCGGCCACGAGGCGGTCGCGCATCTGCCTTACGAGATCGGAAAAGTAGGTGTAGGGGGTCGTCGTTCGGAAGAGCATTACCGCGATGTCGGTTTCCCGGGTATTCTTGTGCATCAACGCCGGGATATCGTAGTTGACGACATAGAGGCCGCCGATCCGCTTGATCGACTGTCCGTTCACCATCAGGACGTCTTCGGGGTCGACCCAGGCGTTAAAGAGGTCGTCGGGACTCATTCCGAGAAGCCTCAACGCCTCGAATGAGCCTACGATCCGGGCCGACTCGAAGGAAACGTGGAACCGATCTTCGAACCGGTTTCTCATGTGCTCGGTAAAGAACTCCTTTCCCTTCGCGGCGAAGAGCAGCTTGACGGCGTAGTGGTACTCGACGACGTGATGCTCCAAGAGGTACTCCCCCGGGAGATTCGCCAGATAGACAAGCTTGATGCCGCTCCGGTACGCCGAGCAATTCTCCACGACGCCCATAATGGCACTCTCCCCGACGACCCCGTTGGTCTCGGGGCGCATGTAGACAAAGATGTCGTTGAGCTCTTCCCGGGGTTCCGGGCCGGGATACGGGAGAAGAACGGAGGGCTTGGCCGAGTCGCCTTCCTTCATAGCTCCATTATGCACCACTCAGGCGGCTGAGATACAGCTCTCCGGCGGCACAGGGCATCTGGATACCCCAGGCGTCGAGAACCCGGGGATGGATCTCGCCGAACACCCCGACCTCGGTTCCGTCCACCAGGAGAGTCGCTACCCGTCCCGGGAGAAACCGGCTGTCGTCGACCTCCGCGACTTCGAAGCTCTTTCCCAGGTAGTACAGGAGGGTCGAGATCTGCGAGTGGATGCCGTTGTAGTTCGCCTCGTGATCCGCAACCAGAAACCCGAGAGCGTCGAGGGTCTTCGATCCGTAGCTCTCCCGGGGATCCGGGAGGACGATCTTTCCGACCTCGTACATCCGGTGTGGGTACGCCGCGTTCCCCGAGACGCTCTCGGAAGCCAGGAGATGGGGCAGAATAGAGTTCCGAACGTACTCGTAGTTCTCCGACATCGGGTTGGAAACCTTTATGATGCCCTTTCGCGCCTCGTCCCGCTCCGCTTCCGGAAACATCTTCGCGACGAAGTCCGCGTAGGACCCCAGATAGGAGAACATCATCTCCTGGAAGCCCATCCCGACCATCAGCGATTTTACCCTCCGCCCCCGGCCTTCCGCCGGCGTTATCCGGCCTACGGTGAAGTCGTGGGGAGACTCAGGCTTGAAGTAGTCCATTCCGAGGCCGATCATGACGTCTTCGACGACGTCCACGGGATGCAGAAAGTCGTTCCGGTAGACCGGGGGGAGAACCGCAAGGGCCTCGTCGCCTTCGTGGCGGACGGTAACACCGACCCGCCGGAGCGCACCGATGGCCTCGTCGAGGGACACCTCCCGGCCGAGGAGCTTGCGAATGCTCGGAAGGTCGACGGTAACCGGCTCCTGGAAGTAGTACGGGGTAACGAGCTCCCGGCCGAAGGCGGTCTCGTAGGGATACCGGACGAGAACCGGCAGGATGGTAAAGCCGGCGTCGGCAAGGTCCGCAGCGACGATGTTGCAGGCAACCAGCAGCGACTGGAGGTCGGTCCCGGTCATCTCGATAAAGAGACGCTCGTCCCCCTCCTCGACGGCGCCGACGGTGGCGCTATTGATAACCGGGGGCATGCTCAAGGTCGCGCCCCCCGTCTCCTCGAGATAGGGGAAGCGCTCGAAGTCGGCGATGATAGAGCCGTATTCCTGGCCCTTGGGATGCTCCTTGAGAATCTCTCGAAGCGAGAGCTTTCGATCCATTCCGAGAGGTACGAAGCGGGTGGAGTCCGGGTCCGCCGCGACGTAGTGGACCGGATACTCGATCAGGTCGGTGCGGTAGACCCCCATGGCGATGGAGCTCCGTTTACGCCCGTAGTTCCAGCAGAGCTTCTCCTGCGTCTGGATAAGGTCGTCGAGCTCCGCTTCGTTGAGCCCGTGCCCTTCGACGGCGAATGCGGCGATAAAGGGGCGGATTTCTTGCAAGGTCGGGTCTACTTCGACGACCCGGCCGCCGTGGTCCAGACGCTCGACGTCGGAGGAGACGAAGGGGTACTCCTTCGAAGAACCGCCGAGGAAGCTTCCGAGTTGCCGGGCGAGGCCCGCGGTGGACCAGAGATCCGGTCGGTTGGTATCGTTCAACTCGATCTTGGCGACCCCCTCTTCGTCGGCGGGTGCGTCGAGCTCGGCCTTTGCCGCGGGAAGCACCGCTTCGAGCTCGTCGTCGGTAAAGCTCCGCCCGAGAAAGCGAAAGAGAGTCTTCTGATGTACGTCTATCTTTGGCATACCTAGGCACCTCTCCGGAGCCGGACGGCTTCGAGGTCGTGGGAAAAGAGCTCCCGGAGGTCGTCGAGTCCGAGATGCATCAAGGCCATTCGGTCTATGCCAAGGCCCCAGGCGAGAACCGGCACCTCTACACCGAGGGGTTGGGTAACCTCGGGGCGAAAGATGCCCGAGCCGCCGAGCTCGAACCAACCGAGGATCGGGTGCTTTATGTGCACCTCCACCGAGGGCTCGGTAAAGGGGAAGTAGCCGGGGACGTACCGGATGTCGGTGGCCCCGGCGATCTCCTCGGCAAAGATGCGCAGGAATCCAAGAAGGGTCTGGAGGTTCACATCCTCACCCAAGACGATTCCCTCTGTCTGGTAGAAGTCCGAAAGATGGGTCGCGTCGACCTGGTCGTGGCGGAAGCACCGGAGGATACCGAAGTACTTCCCGGGAACCTTCGCTTCGGGAAGCGTCTTCGCGGACATAACGGTTCCCTGACTCCGCAGGATGAGCCGCCGGGTAAAGTCCCGGTCGAAGCCGTAGCGCCAGCCTTTGCTCTCGGTCCGCCAGCCATCTTCGTGGGTAGCCGCCACCTGGCTTAGGTAGGGCTCCGGGAGCTCCCGGGCGTGGCTCGGCTCGTCGATGTAGTAGACGTCGTGGATATCCCGGGCGGAGTGAAACTGGGGCATGAACAGAGCGTCGGAATTCCAGAACTCCGTTTCCACCAGGGGCCCGTCGAACTCCTCGAATCCGAGTCCAACGAGCGAGTCCTTGACGTGCTCGAGAAAGAGGCTGTAGGGGTTGCGCCGCCCGAGAAGCTGCCGGCTCGGAGGAACGGTGATGCTAAACCGTCGAAATGCCGTATCTCGCCAGCTTCCGTCCCGGAGCATCTGTGCCGTGAGCCCGCCGACTTCTTCCCCGGAAACCCCGGCGTCCTGGAGAGCCCTCTTGGCCTGGACACCGGTCTGGGTCATTCGGTAGAAGACAACTTCGCGTTCGACCTCCCGGAAGGTTGTCGAGGCGGTGCCCCGTTTCTTGCTTATGGCCGCGATGGCCGCGCTCTCGTCATTCGATAGCTCCGAAGCATCCAGGGAGCCGGTCTCGAGGGCCCGGTCGACGAGGTTCCGCACGATCGCTACCGAGGGAGCGGTCTTCCCGGTGGAGACAACCCGCTTTTCCTCGTCCATCGTCAGGGCTCCTTCTTTCGCGAGCTTACCGTAGGCCGATCCCACGTCCTTGTTGTCCAGCCCGAGCTTCCGGGCGATCTCTGGGAGCGCCGTCGGACCGTCGGCCTCAACCGTCCGGACAATGCGTTCCTCCGGAGTCCCTGCTTCCGTCTGTTGCCGGCCAAGGTCGGTCAGCTCGTAGTAGACGCTGCTCTCCCTCCGGATCTCTTCGACGAGACCCTTCCCGGAGAGCCAGCTGAGAACCTGGTTCGATTGCCCCACGTTGTAACCCAGCCGCTCTTCGAGAACGGCGGGGGAGATTTCGGTGGACTGGTCAAAAGAGAGGAGGAGCTTGACCTCGAGGGGATGCAACCCCTGGGTGAGCTCTTTCACGTTCATGAAGAAACTCCTTGGTAGCGGGGAATTGTGGAGGATAGGGGAGTCGAACCCCTGACCTATTGATTGCGAACCAATCGCTCTACCGCCTGAGCTAATCCCCCAGTTGTTGCAGCGCAATTATAGCAAAGTCCGCCTTCTTTGCAATACGTGGGCTGCGGTTCCGATGCTAGTGGCCGTAAGATAGTAAAAGTCCGGGCTAAACACAATTTTGGGAGCACTCTGTGGTAGTATCTTGGGCGTGAATTGGCGAATTTCCCTTCTCCCCCTTCTGTTGGTGTTGGTATCTTCCTGCCGGACACCGGAGGAGCCTCCGCCGCCGCCCCCCGCGCCGGTAACACCCCCGGCGGTCGTTCAGGAGCCGGAACCGGTCGAGGAAAAGCCGCCGATAGAACGGCTTCGGGTGGGAATGACCAAGCCCGAGGTTCTCGATCTGCTCCCGGACCCGGAGGAAATCGAGATTACCTCTCCGGCGTACGAGGTGTGGAGCTATCCGGATCACCAGCTCCATTTCAAGGACGGGCTGCTGTACGACTGGTTCTACATCAAGAACGGAGCCACGTGAAGAGCAGAAGATTACCGCTTCTCGTCACCCTGAACATCCTCGTCATCCTCGTTGTCGGGATGGGCCTCTACGCGCTGTTGACCTACCGGGTGGTCCGGGAAGCTATCTCGGAACAGATTCTCGAGGACAGCAGGATGCTCGCCGGGACGGTTCGGGACGTTGTCCAAGCCGGATACCGCTTCGACGCCCTTACGGACGCGGATATCTCCCAGCTGCAGCGGTTCTGCGGCTCCATCTCGGTTCCGAATTCCGGTTTCGTCTGTGTCGTCGACCCCGGCGGGGGGGTGTTGGCCGGCCCCCCTGGGCGCCTCGACGACGCCCTTTTTCGCGGATCCTCAGGAGAACGGACGCGCCGCCTCGCGGACCTTCCCCCGGGCACCGAAGCCCTCGGTCTTCTCTCCTACCCGGAGTCGACCCGAAGAGAGCTCGTGGCGTCGCTTCCGATCGGCGCCTCGGGCTACCGGGTCCAGGTGCACCAGAATTACGCCGCGGTAGTCGACCGGGCAAACCGGGCCGGACGGAGCATTCTGCCTTTGGGGCTCTCGATCGTGGTGATCGTCAGCCTTATATCCTTCCTTGTCGTGGACCGGATCGTGGAGCGGTACGAGCACCGCCTAAGCCGGACGAACAAGCAGCTGACGGCGAGCAACAATCACCGCCGGCACCTTATCCACGTCCTGAGCCACGACCTAAAGAACGCGATCGGCGCAATCCTCTCGGCCCAGGAGATCGTCGCCACCTACCCGGAAGAACGGGAGCTCTACCAGCGCATCATCGCCGAAGGCGCCCGGAACAGCCTCCGGATCGTCGATCTGGTCCGGATGACCGAGGCCGTCGAAACCGGAAAGCTGGAGCTCCAACTCCAGCCGGTGCACCTCCTGCAGGCAGCGCTCCGGGCGGTAGAGATGGTTCAGAACAAGGTTCGCCGGAAGAATATCGAAGTCGACGTCGACATAGACCAGGGGCTCTACGGGCTGGCGGAAGAAACGTCGTTTGTTAACTCGGTTCTCGTCAACGTCTTGTCGAACGCGGTCAAGTTCTCACCGAGAGGTTCCCGGATCGAGGTCCGGGCTTCCGGGACGGAAGCGGAGACCCGGCTCTCGGTGACGGACCACGGAATAGGTATACCGCCGGAGCTCGTCGAACGGCTCTTCGAGCCCTCGGGTCCGACCACCCGGCCGGGGACCGAAGGGGAAAACGGAACCGGGTTCGGGCTGCCCTTGACCGGAAAGTTCGTCACCGCCTACGGGGGGGCGGTCCATGTCGATTCCGAAGAGGCGAGCCCGGAGCAAGAGGGACGGACGACCGTGACCATTTCGCTTCGGAGCGTCGCGAGTCTCGTCGCCGACTAAGCCGGCGGGAGATCGAGCTCCAGCCCCTCCCGGGCGGCATCGATGTGCATCTTCGTCTTGCCGCCGATCATCTTTCGGTAACCTGCCAAGAGCTCCTCGAGCTCCCGGTCGGACCGTCCGGGATCGTGGTGGAAGAAGAAGAGATTCCCGACCTTCCCTTTGTGGGCGTTGTTGATCGCGGTCTCGAAGCTCGTGTGTCCCCACCCCAGGCGGGACTGGAGGTACTCCTTCTGGGTGTACTGACTATCGTGGACAACCGCGTCGGCCCCCTCGAAAAACGCGAGCACCTTCTGGTTCTCCTCTACCGCGGCGGCCTCCCCCTCCCGGGCTGCGTCCTCATCGTAGTTCGGATCCCCGGGATCCGTAGGAAAGACGTTCCGGTAGGGCTCGTGGTCGTAGATCGTACAGATAACCCGTCCCCGGTGTTCGAAGCGGTACCCGAGACAGAGAACCGGGTGGTTGAGAAACTTGGTCCGTATCGTCAGCCCTCCCTCGAGCTCGAGGGTCTCTTCTCGGAGCTCCCGGTACGAGAGCTTCGCCGCGAGCTCGACCTGCCGGATCGGAAAATGCCGATAACTCAGCTGATACCCGATAACACTCTCGATACCCTCGTCCTCGTAGCTTACGGGACTGTAGATGGTAATCTCGGTACCCGGAACAAAGATGGGCGTAAAAAAGGGGAACCCGAGAAGATGGTCCCAATGGGTGTGCGAAATGAAGAGATGGGTCTTGATCGGCCCATCCTTGAGGGTTTCCCGGACCAGGTAGTCGCCGAGGTGCTTGATCCCGGTTCCTGCGTCGATAACGACTCTCCGGTCTTCGTAGAGGATCTCGATACAGGCGGTGTTGCCCCCGATGTTCACCGTTGTAGGCCCCGGCACCGGCAGCGAGCCTCGGACGCCCCAGAATCGCATCTTCACGTGCTTGACTCCTAAATCTTCAGAAAGATTTCGGCCTTTCGAATCTCCTCGTCGACCGAGTCCTCGATCGAATCGAGAAAGCTTTCGTCGATGTTCAGCTCCCGGCGAACGAGCTCCGGCAACTGTTGAGGATGCCGGTCCCCGGAGAATCCGGTCTCCGCGAGAATCATGAACCGGTTGGCCAGGGCTATCGCGTAGACCAATTCCGTGGCGCTTCCTTCGTACTCCTCCGGCTTGTGGTGGAACCGGATAGCGTCGACGATGTCCTCTCCGATATTCCACTGCTCTCCGATCCGGGCCCCGACCTCGGCGTGGTCGAATCCGAAGACCCGCTGCTCGGCCTGGAAGAGGGGAATGTTCTCCCGGTCCGAGAGACCCATCGCTTCGACGTAGGTCTCCGAAGCGGCGTAGTTTATCGGGATCTTTCCGATGTCGTGAATGAGCCCGGCGATAAAGAACTCTTCGAGAAACTTCTGGTCGACCCCCCGGTGCCGGGCGATCGCCTTCGCCGCAACCCCTACGCCGAGGGAGTGGCGCCAGTAGCCCTGGGCGTTCAGAGCCCGGAAGTTCTCCGCCTTTCCGAGACTCCCGACTACCGCCGTCGAAAGAGCGAGGTTCTTAACCGTGTTGATACCGAGCATGATGATGGCCCGAACCAGGGAGGTAATTCGGTTGGAGAGCCCGTAGTAGGCGGAGTTGATCAGCTTCATAACCCGGGCCATCAGGACCGGATCCACACTGATGACCTGGTTCAGATCCGTCGGCGAGGTCCCCGGCGTATTGCAGATTTCCACGACCTTGGAAATCGTCACCGGAAGGGCCGGCATCTTCTCGACAAAGCCGTCAACTGCTCTCCGATAGCCTTTATCGCTCATTCCCTCTCCCTAAAACGTGAAAGCTTGTCCGAGATCCGCTGAATTCGCTGTTGCAACGCCGAACCGATGGTCGACTTTGGAAGGAACCCGGAGATTTGGCTGAGATAGCTAAAGGTGTCGGCTATCCGGGTTGGGGTCACGGCGACAGGTGCCCCGGAAGCGGCGCCAAAACCCGACCGTTCGATTTGCCCCCGGAGCCCCGAGGCGCCCAAGAGCCGAGCCCGAATCGTGGCTATCTTGAGGGGGAGATCGCTCTCTGCGAAGGCCTTCCGGCTATCTCCGGGTAGCGCGTTGGAAAGGTCGAGAAGATAGTCGAAGAGAGCCGCCTTGGAGATGTTGTCTCCGTCGTTGTTACCGTTGTCGCCGGGGAAGCCGCCGGGGAGTGCGTCAGGCGGCGGCTCCTCCTCGGCAAGAATGCCTTCGTCGTCCGGCACGATCCCGAACTCCTCCGGAACCTCGAACTCTTCCTCCAGAGCAAGCTCCGGCTCCTCGGTCGGCAACGTCTCCTCGTCGGTTGGCTCCTCTGCAGTTTCGTCAGGCGTTTCTTCTATGGTCGCCTCGTAGGGCCAGGCCACCGTGGCAGGATAGACGCCGGAAACGGCGCTCCCCGGAGGGCTTGGGGGCTCAGCGGATTCGGACCAAGGGGCGTCGCCGCGCGGCCGAGCCTCGGGGGGCTTCCTCGCAACGGCCGCCGGCCAAGGCGGCCCGCTCACGATGCTGATGGAGCCGGTCAACGCGGGTTGAGGTGCCGTGGGTTGGAGCGCCGGATAATGGGGAAACGGAGGCGGGGCTTCCGGGGGTCCGGTCCAGGGATCCCGCGCGGCGGGCTGCCGGCCCGGTCGCTCGGGTTCGGGGCTGGGCGACGGCTGGGATGGTTCGGGCGGTCCGGGTTCCGAACCGGACGCCGGACCGGATGCCGGCTCGGATGTCGCCGGTTCGGGCCGTGCCGATGCCGCCGGTTCCGTCGCTGCCGGACCGAA
Source organism: uncultured Spirochaetaceae bacterium (assembly GCA_964413945.1). Classification (GTDB taxonomy): domain Bacteria; phylum Spirochaetota; class Spirochaetia; order DSM-27196; family PWMO01; genus CAYPUT01. The sequence goes on along the minus strand of CAYPUT010000005.1, from coordinate 11,217 downwards.
GGCCGCCTCGGATGCCGGAGGCCGGCCGGCCTGCGGTGGAGGGGCCGCCGGGGCCGCCGGAGGAACGGTCCCGGAGCCGTAGCCTCCCCCGAGGCTCTCCGCCTGCCGGAGGATCGAGTCCGGCTCCTCCTCCCCTTCCCACATCATGTCGTCTTCGAGATCCTCCGCTTCGATCTCGAGGGCGTCGTCTATTTCGAACTCCATCGGTGCGAGGTCGAGAATGGGAATGGAGTCCTCGTCGATTTCCGGGCTCTCGTCCGGGGTCAAGGCTTCCGCAGCCTCCTCCGCCGGCACTTCGCTCGCGGTCCGTACCAACTCGGCGAGGCGCTCGAGATTCCGTTTCCAGACCTCGCTGTGATCGTCCTCGAAGGCTTCAACCGCCTCCTCGTACATCCGGAGGCTCTCGTTCAGGCTCGTCAGATCCGCGGCGTTTCCCCGGTTGCCCTGAAGGCTGATCAGCCGGTCGGCGGCGTCGAGAGCTTGCTCCCGGTCTCCCATTCGCCGGTGAACCCGGGCGATGCGGCTTAAGATCCGGGTAGACTCGGGAAATCGCTCGGTGAGCTTCCCGAGAAAGTCGAGCGCCTCCTGGTGACGCTCCTGCTCCATCAGTATGTCTGCCCGGCAGACCAACCCGTCGAGATCCTCCGGCTCTCTCCGGAGGTAGTCGTCGATGGTCGCCAACGCCTCGGTGTGCTTTCCCGCCTCGAGTTGGATCCGGGCTACGTCCTTGCGATAGATGCGGTCCGGGGGATGCAAGGCCTCCAACCGGCCGAAGAACTCCTTTGCCCGGCCGCTGTCTCCCCGTCGGAAGGCAAGGACCCCGAGCATTCTCAGGGCGTATCGATCCTTGGAATCCCGGTCCACGAGGACCTCGAGGGCGTCCTCGGCGGTTTGGTAGTCCTCCCGGCCGAGAGCGTTCTCCGCCCGGGCCCGTTGCACGATTTGGTTGCGGCGGTACCGGGCCGCGAGGGAATCAAGAATCCGGGAGGCGTTCTCGACCTCCGGGTGCGCTTGCAGCAGTTGAGCCAGGTTCTCCGCCGGCCGCTCGTACTCCGGGGTAACCCGGAGGCTCCTCTGGAAGTCGTCGACGGCGCCGTCGACATCGCCGAGGAGCGCTTTGACGGTTCCGAGGTTGTTCAGCGCCGTGGCGTCGTCGGGCTGGGTCTTGACGGCTTCGGAGAATGCCCGCATCGCCTCCTGAAGGTGGTTGGTTTTCTGGTAGAGAACCCCGAGGTTGTTCAAGGCGGCCGGCCATCCGGGGCGGGACCTGAGCGCCTGCTCGTAGGCGGAGATCGCCTGCTCCGGCATCTCCTGGAATTGGTAGGCGACCCCGAGGTTGTAGTGGAGCGAGGGATGGTTCGGGTCGACCTGGAGCCCATCCCGGAAGACCTCGACGGCTGCCCCGACATCCCCCTGCCCAAGGAAAAGGTTTCCGAGGTTGTTGTAGGCCATCGACACACCGGGGTCCGCGGCAATGGCCGCCCGGTAGTGTTCCGTCGCCTTTCCCGGGTCCCCGATGACCTTGTATAGGTTTCCGAGGTTGTAGTGGATATCCGCCCGGCTTCCGTCGAGGGAAAGCGCCTGGGTAAAGGCCCGGATCGCCGCGTCGTTCTGCCCCGACAACCGGAGCACGACCCCGAGGTTGTTAAAAGCCTCCACGTTCCCTGCATCGAGGGAGATCGCCTTCCGGAAGACCTCGGCCGCGTCGTCGAACCGCCTGTCCCCCGTCAGGATACTTCCGAGAAGGAGATAGGCGTCCGAATCCTCGGGGGAGGATTTGAGATAGCGCAAGAGAATCGACTCCGCCGTTTCGAAGTCTTTGACTCGGTAGGCTTGGTGCGCCTTTGTGAGAAGCTCTTTGGGGTCCATAGCCTTATCGAGCGGCCGCCATGGGCCGCGCGCTCACCTCAGAGGATAGCACGCCGGGGCGGGTGCGTCCTAATTCGTCGTAGGCGGCGACAGCAAAGAAGTAGAGCCGCCCCGTCTCGAGCCCCGAGATAGTCACCTCCCGAGTCAATCCGACGTCGATCGGAGAGTCGACACTCCCCGAGGCGTCCCATCGCCCCCCCCGGCCGAAGTAGGAGCCCGGGGTCGTCCCATAGAACACCAGGTAACCGGCGACATCATCCTCGTAGGTCGGGCTCCAGAACAGGCGCGCACCTCCGGAAACCGATTCGGCGAAGAGTCGCTGGGGGGGAGCAGGGGGCTCGTCCGGCTCGAAGATAACGGCGACGTCGGTTACCCGGGGACTCTCGTCGGCGAGGGTATCCGGATAGAGCTCGAATCGAATATCGAGGAACCTCCCCCGAGCATCCCTGGGCAAGGGCTCCCCGGAATCGAAGGGGACCCATTCGCCTCCGGGGCTTCCGGAGAGGTCATGGAGACGATAGTAGGTCCAGACTTCCGCGTTCGGCGACCCTCGCCGACCGACGTCGATTTCCACCAATCGCCCGCCCCGGTCTCCAAGGGCGATATTCCGAAGCTCGGCGGTCCCACGGACTCCCGAATAGCGGCGCCCCGGGATTTGGTCGACCGGGTCCCGGGAGACGAAGGCCCGGGAGATCCGGACATCGTCGATGACCCCCCGAAGATTGGGGGCGATCCGGAGGAGCCCCCGACCCCCGGCTCCGACGACCGCGGTATAGACCTCCGGCTCCTCCCGCCCCGAGGGCGTGGCGTACCGGACCGCCTCCGGGACGCCGTCCACGAGGTATTCCATAAGGCCCGAGGTAGCGTCGTACCGGAAGAGGTGGTGCTGCCAGGTTTGGGGAATCAGGCGGCGAATACCGGTCAACTCGATGTTGCGATAGGTCAAACTTGCCTCCGCCGTCGGGAGACCGAACAGCCCGTTGAAGGACCACCGGAGCCGCTGGCCGACCACATCGACGTAGACGCTCTGCGGCTCGGTCCCTCCGGTAATCACCCGGCTCCCCTCCCATGAGAGGACGACCTCCCCGTCGGTTACCACTGCCGGATAGAGCCAGAATTCGATGGTCGTATCCTGCCATACCGCGTTGGGTCCGAAGAGCGCCCCGGGCCGCGCCTGGAGCACCACCCCGCTTCCCCCGGCGTCGAGGGCAAGCGCCCCGGTGCCCCGGGCAACGACGGTTTCGGTGAGTCGCCCGGAGGATTGATGTAGCGCGTACGATGACCCCCGGGGCCGGACCGAGCCCCCGTCGAAGGAGAGCAGTAGGTCGGTGTCGAAGCCTTCTCCGTAAGAATCCGGGACGATTACAATGTCCCGGGAGCCGCGATACCCCGAAACGAGCATCACGTTTCTCCGGGATTCATGATCGAGATGCTCCCACCCCCCGGCGTCGAGGCCGAGGCGGATCGTCTCCCGTTGGGCCGCCGAGGGAGCGGCGGAACCGGCGAAAAGGAGCAGGATAAAGCCTATGGTCAGAAGCGGATTTCCTCTCATCTTCTTCTAAACTATCTTATTATCGGCAAGGATGCAGGGAAACGAACCCACCGAAGCACTAACAGTTAAAGAGTCCGCCGCATACCTTCCAACTTCTCCCGGCGTCTATGTCATGAAGAGCAAGAACGACCGGGTTATCTACGTCGGAAAGGCGAAGAATCTCCGCAATCGGGTCCGCTCCTACTTCGCCGGGGAGAAGGACCCCAAAACGGCGGTCCTGCGAAAACGGATCCACCATATCGAGTACGTGGTAACCAGGAACGAGTACGAGGCGCTGCTCCTGGAAAACAACCTGATCAAGGAACACCAGCCCCGGTACAACGTCAATCTGAAAGACGGGAAGAGCTACCCCGTTATCCGGATTACCGCCGACGAGTATCCCCGCGTCTTCAAGACCCGGAACATGGTTCAGGACGGCTCGGAGTACTTCGGCCCGTTTACCAGTGTCGTCAAGCTCGAGCGCTACCTCGAGCTCATCGAGCGTCTCTACCCGCTACGGAAGTGCCGGGGTCCCGTAAAGCCCCGGGAGCATCCCTGCCTCTACTACCATCTCGGGCGCTGCAGCGCCGTTTGCGCCGGAAAGACGACCAAGGAGGAGTACCTCGAGCACGTCGAAGGAATCCGCCGGCTTCTGTCCGGAGACACCACGGGGCTCCTAAGGGATCTCGAGGCAAAGATGAACGCAGCGGCCGGGGAGTTGCTCTTCGAGAAAGCTGCGGACTACCGGGATCTCTTGGGGGCCATCCGGCAGATTTCGGCGGAGCAGCAGGTGGTCGATTTCGACGAGAGTACCCGGGACTACCTGGCGATGGCGACGGAGGAGGATCTGGCGGTCTTTGTCGTTCTCCGGATGCGGGGCGGGAAGATGGTCGGCTCCGACACCTTCGCCTCCCCGGCGATAGGGGAAGACGCCGAGAACCTCGAAGAGTTTGCCCTCCAGTACTACGGCCGGAAGAGCACCCTTCCGAGCAGCCTCTACCTCTCGATGCCGGACTTTGCCGAAGAGATCGGTCGCTACTTCGCCGAGGAACGCAGAACCCCCGTCGCGGTCGAGGCGGCGCTGAGCGACCGGGACACTTCGATCCTCCGGCTTGCAAAGGAGAACGCCCGGTACTCCCTCGAGAAACGCCTCCGGGAGCGGGGAAACCTTCCGGCGGTCCGGGAGCTCGAACGCGTTCTCGAGCTGCCAAGGGAGCCGTTGCGGATAGAAGGATTCGACATCGCCCACGTGGGTGGCAGCCACACGGTGGCTGCGATGGTCTCCTTTCTGAACGGCGTCCCGGACAAGAACAACTACCGGCGGTTCAGAATCCGCTCGGTTCAGGGCAAGGCGGACGACTTCGAGTCGATGCGGGAGGTGGTGGCCCGGCGGTACACCCGGGTCGTCAACGGGGAGATCCCCTCTCCGGACCTGATTCTGATCGACGGTGGAAAGGGGCAGGTATCGGCGACGACGGAGATTCTCTCGGCCCTGGGCCTCGTCGACATCCCCGTCGTCGGCCTGGCCAAGAAGGAGGAGGAGATCTTCCTCCCGGGGGCGAAGGAGCCGGTAACCCTTCCGGAGGGCTCCCCTCCCCTGCGCCTCCTGCAGCACGTCCGGGACGAAGCGCACCGCTTCGCAACGACCTACCGGGCGGCGCAACACAGCAAGGATCTCTCGTTTACGGTGATAAACTCGGTACCGGGAATCGGACCGGCCCGGGCGAAGCGGCTGGTCGAAGCCTACGAATCGATCGAGAGCCTCGCGGAGGCGCCCCCGGACGAAGTCTCGAAACGTACGGGAGTCCCGGAGGAGGTGGCCCGGCGGCTAATAGACCGACTCAGCGAGCATCTCCTTGGCGGGGCGCCGAAGAAGAAGCAGGTAGACTAGCTCCTGCAGAAGACCCCGGTGGAGGGCCACCGGCGTGCTACGGAGCCGCGCTTCGTACTCCGGAATCAGCGCGAGGCCGGCCTCGATCTGGGTCCCCGAAAGACGGTGGAGCGCTTTCCGAAAGAGCGCCTGATTGCGCTTCCCCCGGATCTGGAGTTGGCCGAAGGCCTCGTTGTCGGAAACACCCCGGGAAGAGAGATCCGAGATCAGCGCGAGGCGGCGGTACTGCCAGGAGAGAGCGGCGGTTATCTGAGTCGTCGAGGTATCACTCTGAAGGAGTAACCGCTCCAGGTCTTCCAACGCCTTCGTAAGCTTATCGTCGACGATCGAGTCGAAGAGACCGAAGGGTGACTCTTCCTTGGTATGGTCGAGAACCTCTTCGAGAATCTCTTCGGTAATCGTCGTCGACCGGTCGACGGCCCGGGCGATCCGGTCTATCTGCATCTCCAGGGAGGAGGTGGTATTGTCCGCGAGGTCCAGGAGCAGCCGGACGGCGTCGTCCTCCACCCGGAGGTTTCTCCGGCTAAAGGCGGCGTGGACCCAACGCTCCTTCTGATCCTCGAACATCTCCCAGAATATCTTCCGGGCCTTCTCGGAGAGGTGCTTCTTCGCAATCTTGTCCAGCCCTGCGGGAACCCGTGTTTCGTCCGAGAGAAGGAGGAGCGTCGCTCCGTCCGATGGGTCGGCGATGTACTCCTGGAGCGCCTTGGCGCTGAACACCGAATCCGCCTGGTAGAGAATCATCAAAATATGCGATGAGAAGAGCCCGGGGCTCCGAAGGGCCGAGACGAGGTCGCTCAACTCGTCGGTCGACGCAAAGGCACGGGCTACTTCGAGGTCGTTACCGTGAGTCTTTTGGAGCCCCTCCCGGACCTCTTGAACAAAGACCGATTTCGCCCCGGATTCCGGCCCCAGGAGGAGGTAGACCGGGTCAATCATACCGGCGGATAAGGTGTACCAATTTTCCCAGAAGCCGGACGTCCTGGGTAAAGATCGGGGGATACGCCGGGTTCTCCGCCTGGAGCTTTACCCGGTTCTTTTCCCGGTAGAAACGCTTTAGGGTAACCGCCTCGTCCACCACCGCGACGACGATCTCGCCGTTGCTCGCCGCCTCCTGCTGCCGGATTACGGCGAGATCCCCCTCCATAATACCCGCGTCCCGCATGCTGTCTCCCCGGACATGGAGCGCAAAAAGCTTGCCCTTGGGCAGGAGGGTTTGCGGAAGCCGAAGATCCCCCTCGTGGTTCTCCTCGGCGAAGAGGGGCCTCCCGGCGGCGACGTTTCCGAGAATCGGAATGGCGAGAAGCTCGTCCTCGTTGTCGTCATCGAGGACCTCGATAGTCCGGGAGCGGTTGGAGCCGAGGTTGATGTAGCGCTTCCGCTCGAGGGCCTTTACGTGGTCGTAGGCTCCTTTGACCGAAATTTCGAAGTAATCGGAAATCTCCCGCATCGTCGGGGGGAAGTGGTGGCTGCTGATGTAGGACTTTATAAAGTCGAGAACTTCCTGTTGGCGCTTGGTAATGGATTTCATCGACTTCTATACTTCCTTAGCCTCCCGTGGAGGCTATTCGGATGAACGCCGAGGGCCTCGGCAACGCGGCGGATGTCGTTGTTATGCTCCGAAAGGGACTCTTCGATAAACCGCCGCTCGAAAAGTTCCCTGGCCTCGTTCAGGCCCAAACCTCGATACTCGGCAAAGTCGGAGTGGCCGGGTATCGGAAGATCACCGAGGAACGACTCCACCAATGAGGCCCCTATAACCGTCGCATCACTCAGTATGGTAACCCGTTCCACGAAGTTTTTCAATTCTCGAATGTTTCCCGGCCAATCGTAGGCCTTGAGCGCCGCCATGCCCTCGGGAGACACCTGTTTCGGCGGCGCACCGGGAGGGCGGGAGAACTTTTGCAGGAAATACTCCACCAACTCGGGAATATCCTCCCGCCGTTCCCGGAGGGGCGGGACGACAACCGGGATAACGTTGAGCCGGAAGAAGAGATCCTCCCGAAACCGGCCCTGGGAAATCGCATCGGAGATGTCTCGGTTGGTCGCGGCGATAAGGCGAACGTCGACGCTTATCGAGGCTTCTCCCCCTACCCGCTCGAAACGCATCTCCTGGACCGCCCGGAGGACCTTCGCCTGGGCGCCGGCGGACATATCGGCGATCTCGTCCAAGAAGAGGGTGCCCCCGTCGGCCAGCTCGAACTTGCCCCGACGGCCGGCTACCGCTCCGGTGAAGGCCCCCCGCTCGTGGCCGAAGAGCTCGCTCTCGATCAGATTGTCCGGAATGGCGGCGCAGTTGACCTCGACGAAGGGGCGGGTCGACCGGCTGCTCTTGGCATGGATCTCCCGGGCAACGAGCTCCTTCCCGGTCCCGTTCTCCCCGGTTATCAACACCCGGGAGTCGCCGGCGGCGCTCTGACCGATAAGCTCTCGGATCTTCTGCATCGCTTTACCGGAGCCGACGAGGGGATCCTCCGTTTGCCGGCGGCTCTTGAGGATAAGGTTCTCGGTCCGGAGCCGCCGTATCTCGAGGGCGTTCCGTGCCACGGTAACGACCCGCTCCATGCTCAACGGCTTCTGAAGAAAATCGAAGGCGCCGAGCTTGACGGCTTTGACCGCCAGGTCGATTGTTCCATGGCCGGAAATCATAATGACCGGGACGTCGTTCCCGTCGGATTTTATCTCTTCGAGGACGTCGATTCCGCCCTTCTCCGGGAGCCAGACGTCGAGGACCACCAGATCGAAGCGTTCCCGCTCGAAGAGCCGCAACCCCGCCTCGCCGTCTTCGGCGGTAAGAACCGTATGCCCCTCGCCGGTCAGGATGTTGGAAAGAAGGCTTCGGAGGCCTTCCTCATCGTCGACTACCAGGACTCGTCCCATACGCCCGGAACTATTCCTCTTCGAAGCGGTTTTCGAAAAGGCGGTTCAGCTCTTCGAGGGCCTCGTCTTCGTCCGCACCGTCGGCGGCGACGTGGAGCTCGGTATTATAACTCGCCCCAAGGGTAATAATCCCCATGATAGACTTGGCGTTAATCTCTTCGCCGTCCTTCTTAAAGACAATATTCGATTCGAACTTACCGGCGGTCTGCACGATGAGCGCCGCCGGCCGGGCGTGGATTCCCGCGCGATTCCGTACGGTTACGGTCCGTTCCGTCATTATTATCAATCTCCGTGGCCGAACTCTGGGTCGTTGATGTCGTTAAATTGGCGCTGTTGATAGTAGGCGCTCCGGGCATTCTCGCTCTCGAGCCATTTGAGGACGCTCTGGTTAAATTCTCGGGCTGAGTAGTACCCCATCTTCTTGAGTCGTTCGTTCATTGCTGCAGTTTCTATAATAACGGGAATATTCCGACCCGGCTTCACCGGAACCTGCAAAAAGGGCACCTTTACGCCCAAAATTGCGCGGTGGCGGTCCTCGGCGCCGATCCGGTCGTAGGCTTTCGCCGAATCCCAGAGCTCCAGCTCGACCACGAGTTGCACCTGCTTGCTGTCCCGGATGGCCCCGACCCCGAAGAGATGGGTGACGTTGATAATCCCGAGTCCCCGGATCTCCATGTGATGCCCCAGGGCCTTGTTCGCCCCGGCACCGAGAAGGATGTTTCCCGCGACACACCGTATTTCTACCGCGTCGTCGGCTACCAGACGATGGCCCCGCTCGACCAGCTCCAAGGCTGCCTCGCTTTTCCCGACGCCGCTGGTCCCGATGATTAGGACCCCGATACCGAAAACCTCCACCAGAACGCCGTGGATAGTCTCCTGGGCGGCGAACACGTTGCCCAGGGCCCGGAGGATCCGGGTCGAGAGCTCCGACGAGGGAAGGTCGGTCTGGAGAATCGGGCAGCTTACCCGCTCGGCGATCTCGACAAAATCCGGAGTCGGGTTGAGACCGTGGGTAAAGAGGCAGCAGGGGACATCCCGGCGGAAGAACTCTTCCAGGGCGTCTCGCTTCCCCTCGGCCTGCAGCTTCCGGAGAAAGGCGGTTTCCCCCCGCCCGATAATTTGAATCCGGTCGTTCCCGAAGTTGTCGAAAAAGCCGTTGAGAGCCAGCCCGGGGCGGTTTATATCCGGGACCGCAATGGTCCGGGCGAGCCCCGGGCGCCCGGCGATACACCGCAAATTGAGGGCGTTATGCTCCTTCAGGTCCAGGTCCAGGAGATCGAGGACCGAGAAATCAGAGGGTCGTGCCACTAATGCTCCTTGATCTTGCCCTTTTCTTTTTTAACCTTCAGGGCCAGCTTGTCCATCAGAGTATCGATCCCCTCGTGGAGATCGTACGCCTTGTGCTTGATCGCGACCTTCTTCCCCCACCGGAAATGCACCAAACACTCGAGCTCGTACTCGTGAGTGTCCTTTACCAGGTTGAACTCCATGTCCACAATCAGGTCCTCGGCGAACCCGAGCCGCTCGAGTTTCTTTTCGATAAACTCCCGCGTCTCATCCTTCATGTCGAAGTGCACTGCCTGCATCTGTAGATTCATTCAAACCTCCCGGCGCTACCGTTCGTAGGACGAGCTAATGGCCAGTTCCTTCCGGTATTTGGCCACCGTCCGTCGCGCTATGCTGATACCCCGTGTCTTGAGCAGTTCGGAAATCTTCTGGTCGGAGAGATGTTTCTCCCCGGCGTTCTCGTGCTCCTCGAGAAGTTCCTTCATAATCTCTTTGACCGCCTCCTTGGAGAAGCGGGAGCCGTCTGAACCGGAACCGGAAATGGAGTTGGAGAAGAAGTACTTCAACTCGAAAATGCCCCACTCCGTCTGGACATGCTTAGAGGTCGTTATCCGGGAAACCGTCGCCTCGTGGACCTCGACCTCCGCGGCGACATCCTTGAGGGTCAACGGTTTGAGGTACTTCGGCCCCTTTCGAAAGAACTCCTCCTGAAAGCGGACGATCGCCCGGGAAACCTTAAAGAGCGTCTGGTTCCGTTGGTGAATACTGTTGATGAACCACCGGGCGTCCTTGACCCGCCCCTTCGCAAATCGTTTCGCCTCGGGGGCTTCGCTCTCCGCCGCCTTCTTCTTGGCGATGTCGTCGAAAAACGGGTCGATCCCGAGGACGGGGATCTCCTCGTCGTTGAGGACGATAACGAACTCCCCGTCTTTCTCCTTTACCAGCAGATCCGGAACGACGTAGGTCGTCGAATCGGAGGAGAACTCCCGTCCCGGAAAGGGCGTCAGGCCTCGAATAAACTCGAGGGCCTCCTCGACATCCTCCTCGTCGATCTTGAGCTTCTTCGCGATCTCTGCGTGGCGCCCCCGCTCGAGGGCCTCGAAATGATCCCCGAGAATCTCCTCGGTCCAGGGTGGGGCGATTCCCGCGAGGCGCGACTGGACGATCAGCGACTCTCGGTAGTCCGCCACGCAGGTTCCCACCGGATCGAAGGTGCGGATCATCCCGATCATCTTCTCGAGATGCTCCTGCATTCCCTCGGGGACCACCGTCTCCGGGGGCTCCCGGTAAAAGCCGTTGTCGTCGAGGTTCAGAATCAAGAGCTCTCCGACTTCGAACTGCTCTTCGGAGATCGGCTGCAGCCGGAGTTGCCAGAGAAGATGATCGTGGAGGCTTTCGGGCCGGGAGAGGGCCCCTTCCATAAAGCGCCGCTTCGCGTCCCCGGCCTCGTCGTCGTATCCCTTGTCCGAGCTATTTTCGAAGGGATCGTACTCGTCGGGCTTGGAGTCTTCGACCTCGTCCACGGAAACGGTCGTCCCGTCCTCGAGAATTTCCAAGGCCGGGTTGGCTTCCACCTCTTCCTGGATCCGCAGGCGCAGGTCGACTATGGGCATCGCCATCAGCTTTATGCTCTGATAGAGCTGAGGACTCATCCGGAGTTTCTGAGTCTGGATTATCGCAGGTCGCTGTACCTGCACGGCGCCTCCGTCACGACAAGTCTCTTTTCATTATTGGAACCGAGGTCGCGCTTTGTCAATGA
>CAYPUT010000004.1:0-43186 GCA_964413945.1 uncultured Spirochaetaceae bacterium | reverse complement strand
CAGCTCGCACAAGTGAGTGTCGGCGATGCCGCGGAGATCCACGTCGAGGGGTTCCCAGCCCCGATATCGGTACCCCGGCCCTCCGGTCCCGTTTCCCGCGGGGTCTCCCCCCTGGATCACGAAGCCGGGGATCACCCGGTGGAAGGTCAGGCCGTCGTAGAAGGGGACCCCGGCGCCCCGGGAGGAGTTTAAGCGGCCTTCGGCGAGGCCGACGAAGTTGGTCACCGTCAGGGGGGCCCGCTCGTAGGCGAGCTCGACGAGAACCTGCCCCCGGGTGGTGTGTATGCGGGCGTAGAGGCCCTCGGAAAGCTCCTGTGCGCCGAGGTTCGAGGCGCCGAAGACGCCGAAGAGCAAGGCTCCGGCGGCAAGAGCTCGAAAGCAAAACCTTCGGAATACGCGGCCCCGGATCGCTTGGCCCCGAATCACTCGCCCCCCTCCTCCGGATGGATCTCCCGGAGTGCGATGACGCCGTCGATGTTACGGATCTTCTCGATCGACGGGGCCGGGACCCGGGCGTCGAGGTCGATAATGTTGTACGCGATCTCCTCGTAGTGCCGGTTGATCAGGTCCTGGATGTTGATGTTGGCGTCCGCCAGGATGGTCGTTATCTGGCCGACCATGTTCGGAATGTTGCGGTTGGCGACGAGGATGCGCTCGTTGTTCGAGTAGTCCAGCCGGCATTCCGGGAAGTTTACCGAGTTGACGATGTTGCCCCGGAGCAGGAACTCACCAAGCTGCCGGGCGGCCATAATGGCGCAGTTCTCCTCCGCTTCCGGGGTCGAAGCGCCGAGATGGGGAACCGCCAGTACCTTTGCGTTTCCCAAGAGCTCCGCCTCCGGGAAGTCGGTCACGTAGACCGAGAGGGTCCCGGCGTCGAGGGCCGAAAGAAGGTCCTGATCGTTCACCAGGCCGCCCCGGGCGAAGTTTAGCAGGCGGGCTCCCGGTTTGACCTTCGAGAGCGCTCTCGCGTCGATCATGTTCTTGGTCGAACCGTTTAAGGGGACGTGGAGGCTGATGTAGTCCGACTGCGAGAGGAGGGCGTCGAGGTTCCGCGCCCGGCCCACGGACCGGGATAGGCCCCAGGCGGACTCGACCGAGAGATACGGGTCGAAGCCGACGACCTCCATCCCAAGGGCCACAGCGGCGTTAGAGACCATTACCCCGATAGCTCCCAGGCCGACAACCCCGAGGGTCTTCCCGGCTATCTCCGGGCCGGCAAAGCTCGACTTCTCCTTCTCCACAAGGGCCGAAACCTCGTCGCCCTTGTCCTTGAGGGTCTGGACCCATTCAAGGCCTTCGTGAATCTTTCGAGAAGAGAGCAGAAGCCCGCTGATTACCAGCTCCTTGACGCTGTTGGCGTTCGCCCCGGGGGTGTTAAAGACGACGATACCGGCGTTGGTGCAGCGCTCGACCGGAATATTGTTTACGCCGGCCCCCGCCCGGGCGATGGCCTTGACGCTCCCCGGGAACTCCGTGTCGTGGAGCTTGTAGCTCCGGACCAGGATGGCGTCCGGTTCTTCGATGTTCTCCCCGACGTCGAAGAGGGTCGAGTCCAGTAGTGACAACCCTTTCGGGGATATCTTGTTGTGGGTGCGAATGCGGTACACGGCTACTCCTTATGGTATCCACAGTATACCCGGGTCTGTGTCTGTTTCAATTGTCGCGGAGCCTGTATTATACTCGCCGCCATGCGTTTGTCCGACTTTGGAAGAAGATTTACCCGCCGCACCGGCATTCTCGAGCTGATGGCCGACCTCGGGGCGGCCGTCGAGTCCCCGGGCCCGGTCCACATGCTCGGTGGAGGAAACCCGGCGCAGATACCCGCGGTAAACGCCCTCTGGCGCCGGCGAATGGAGGAAATTCTCGCCAACGGCGACGAATACGAGCGGATGATCGCCGCCTACGACGCGCCTCAGGGACGTCTCTCCTTTCGCAAATCGGTCGCCGCTTTTCTCCGGAAAGAGCAGGGGTGGGATGTTTCCGCCGATAACATCGCCATTACCAACGGAAGCCAGACCGCCTTTTTTCTCCTCTTCAACGCCTTTGCCGGAACCAGCGACCAGGGGCTTCGGAAGATCGTGTTCCCCGTTATTCCGGAGTACATCGGATACGCCGACCAGATGCTCCAGGACAACTGCTTTGTCGGACGGAAGCCCACCATCGAAAAGCTCGGAGAGCGGCGCTTCAAATACCATGTCGATTTCGGCACCCTCGATATCCCGGAGGACGCCGGGGCAATCTGCATCTCCCGGCCGACCAACCCGACGGGAAACGTCATAACCGACGAGGAGATCGCCGGTCTCGACCGCCTCGCCCGGGAGCGGAACATCCCCCTGTTTATAGACAACGCCTACGGCGTCCCCTTTCCGAGCATGATCTACACCGACGCAAGGCCGGTGTGGAACGAGAACATCGTTTTAGCGATGAGCCTGTCGAAGATAGGCCTTCCCTCGGTACGTACCGGGATCGTCGTCGCCCGGCCGGAGGTTATCCAGGCGATATCCGGCGCCAACGCCATCCTGAGCCTCGCCAACGGAAGCTTCGGTCAGGTACTGCTGCAGCCACTCTTCGAATCCGGGGAGATCCTCCGGATAAGCCGGGAAGCAATCGAGCCCTTCTACCGTCAAAAGTCGCAGAAGACACAACAGTGGATAGACGAGCTTTTCGGCGGGAAGGTGGACTATGCGATCCATTCGAGCGAAGGGGCTCTCTTTCTCTGGGTCTGGTTCCGCAAGCTAAAGGGTACCACCGAAGAGCTCTACCGGCGTCTCAAAGAGCGGCATACCATCGTGGTACCGGGGCGCTACTTCTTCTTCGGGTTGGCCGACCGGTGGGACCACAAGGACGAGTGCGTCCGGCTGAACTTCGCCATGCCCGACGACGAGGTCTACGAAGGATTACGGATTATCGCCGAAGAGGCGGAGAAGCTACAGGGATAGACAGCCCGGGCCCGTCTATGCCGGCGGCTCGGCTTGGCCTTTCGGTTCTTCCTCCGGGGGGGCAACCACCCGGATTCCGAGCTCCTCGAGCTGACGCTCGTCCACCGTCGAAGGAGAGTCGTCCATCGGCGAGGCCCCGAGGCTATTCTTCGGAAAGGCCATAACCTCTCGAATGGTGTTCTCCCCGGCCATCAGCATGACCAACCGGTCGAGTCCCGGGGCGATTCCCCCGTGGGGCGGCGGGCCGTAGCCAAAGGCTTCGAGGAGAAACCCGAAACGTCGCTTCGCCTCCTCCTCCGACATACCGACGACGTTGAAGACCCGCTGCTGGAGCTTTGGGTCGTGGATTCTTATCGACCCCGAGGCGAGCTCGAGACCGTTACAGACCAGGTCGTAGAGATCTCCCTTCACATCCCCGGGATTCTCCTCGAGGGTGTCGATAAACGGCTCCTGGGGCATCGTAAACATGTGGTGCGCCGCCTCCCACCGCTTTTCATCATCGTTCCACTCGAAGAGCGGGAAGTCGATAATCCATGCGAAGGAGAAGCTCTTGTCCTCTTCCGGGATAAGGCTTTTTCCGATCTCCCGGCGGACGGCTCCCAGGGCCGTGCAGGCGGTCTTCCAACCGTCGGCCATAAAGAGCAGCAGATCCCCCGGCGCCGCCTCGGTGGCGGCGAGAATCTCGTGCGTCTCCTTTTCCAAGAAGCGGGATACACCCCCATCGAGGGCCGGAGAACCCGCCTCGCCGATGACCCGGGTCCAGGCGAGGCCCTTCGCCCCGTAGTCCTTGGCGACGCTCTCGAAGCCGTCGATCTGCTTTCTCGAGTATTCCTGGCCCCCGGAAACCCGGAGCGCTTTTACGACCCCGCCGCTCGCCACGACCTTCTTGAACACTTGAAAATCGCTCTCGGCGACAACCGAAGAAACGTCGACCATTTCGAGGCCGTACCGCAGGTCCGGCTTGTCCGAGCCGTAACGGTTCATCGCGTCGTGGTATCCGAGACGGGGAAAGGGAATCGGCACGTCGACCCCGAGGGTCTCCTTAAAGATGTGGGCCATCATCCCCTCGACCACCTCGAAGACGTCGTCCTTCGAGACGAAGCTCATCTCTATGTCTATCTGGGTGTGCTCGACCTGCCGGTCGCCCCGGGCGTCCTCGTCCCGAAAACAGTGGGCGAGCTGGAAGTAGCGGTCGAAACCGGAGACCATCAACAGCTGCTTGAAGAGTTGGGGAGACTGGGGGAGGGCGTAGAACCTCCCCTGGTTGATCCGGGAGGGTACCAGAAAGTCCCGGGCCCCTTCGGGGGTCGACCGGATAAGAGTCGGCGTCTCGATCTCGAGGAAGCCCCTGCCGGTAAGGTACTTTCTGGTCTCGGTAGCAACGTCGCTCCGGAGACGGATTTTCCGCTGCATCGAGAAGGAGCGCAAGTCGAGGTAGCGGAACTTCTGCCTGAGCTCCTCCCGGGCTTCGCTCTTCTCGTCGATGGGGAAGGGAAGGGTCTCGCAGGTCGCGAGAACCTCGACGGACTCCGCCGCGACCTCCACTTCCCCGGTGCCCATCTCCGGGTTCTTCATCTCCTCCGGACGGCCCCGGACGACGCCGGTAACCGCGATGCAATATTCGTTGTGGAGCTTCTCGGTCGTCCGGCGCACTTCCTCGGCGGCGTCCTCGTCGACGACGACCTGGGTAATCCCGTAACGATCCCGGAGGTTAATAAACTTGACGCCGCCGTGGTCCCGGAGGCGATGCACCCAGCCGTTTAAGGTAACGGACCGACCGGTATCGGCGGCTGTGAGCTCGCCGCAGGTGACAGTTCTCTTGTTCTTTTCCATCTTGTTCTCTTTTATGCGCGACGCGTCGCCGGCAGGCGCTAACCCGGTGGCCAGCCGAGTTGTCGACCGCCGAGGATGTGGGCATGGATGTAGGCAACCGACTGTTGCGCATCCGGACCGCTGTTAAAGACCACTCGATAGCCGCTCTCGTCCAACCCCAACTCCGTCGCGACCTTGGAAACGCTCTGCATAAAGCGTCCGATGGTCTCTGCGTCCGCGTTTTGTACCTCGATAAAGGAGGCGAGCTTCTTTCGGGGGATAACGAGGACGTGCGTCGGCGCCTGGGGATTAATGTCCCGGAAGGCGTAGACGTCCTCGTCTTCGTAGACACCCTCGGAGGGAATCTCTCCGGAGAGGATCTTGTCAAAGAGGGTCTCTTCAGCCATGGGGCTATCCTATCGCCTTGGAACCTTCGGCGCAAGGCGGCGGGGGTGCTTGTTCGTGGTCCGTCGAGCCGCCGGCCCCTCAATACTCCGAGCCGCTGGCCTTGCCCATACGGCATTCGGTGCACCCGAGGACGTGGACGTGGCGCCGGGACCCTCGGTAGAACATGCGGGCGTAGAGAAAGCCGTCGGTCGGGAGCTCCCGGCGGCAGACGGGACAGATTCGCGGGTGCTTGTCGTTCGCGGGGTAGCAGTAGGGACAGCCGAACATGTGAACGAGGGCCTCTTTCGGCCGTCCGCCGCTGCCGGATCCGCCGGCTCCCGGGTCGTCGGGATTCTTGCTGTAGACGTGAGTATGCACCGTCTCGCCCCGGCGGAGCATGGCGCCGCAGATAGGGCAGGGTTTGAGAACCTGAAACGACTCCCGGCTTCGCCGGGCCATTCTGTTGGCCAGCTCGTAGTAGCCGTCCTTGCGAAGGCGAACGATGGTGTAGATCAGATAGCCGACGATCCCGGCTACTACGAGGAGGACGATGGTATAAATGATGCACCCTCCGGCAGAAACTAGATGAATGGTAACCAAAAACCGGCTGCCAAACCAAGCGAACGGCCGATACTCTTAAGTATCGTGGCCACCTTGTATATTGTCGGCACGCCGATCGGAAACCTGTCGGATTTGACCCTTCGGGCTCGGGAGACCCTGTCCATGGTCGATGCCGTCTTCTGCGAAGACACCCGACGTACCCGGAAACTGCTCTCGAGTATCGGCGTCTCGGTCCGGACCGTCAGCTGCCGGGCCCAAAACGAATCCTCCTGCGCCGAGTACGCTGTCTCGCTCCTCCGGGAGGGGCAGAATCTGGCCTTCGTAAGCGACGCGGGAACCCCCGGTGTCAGCGACCCCGGTGCGACCCTCGTCCGGGTTGTCCGGGGAGCGGGAATCGCAATCGTCCCGATTCCGGGACCCTCGGCCATTACCGCCTTGGCGAGCGTCGGCGGCATGCCGAGCGATCGGCTTCTCTTCGGCGGCTTTCTCTCCCCGAAGGCCGGCCGCCGCCGTCGGGAGCTCGAGGAGCTCCTCTCCTATACCGGAAGCGTGGTTCTCTACGAGTCTCCCCACCGCCTTCTGAAGCTCCTCGGAGACATTGCCTCCCTTGCGGGGAACCGACCGGTCCTTCTCGGTCGCGAAATGACCAAGATCCACGAGGAGTACCTATCGGGGACCGCCGCCGAATTGCTGGAGATTCTGGAAAAACGGGGCAAGATCCTCGGCGAGTGTGCCGTCCTTGTCGGGGCCGGCAAAAACGGTTAATATTGGAAGAAGAGGTGTCGATACTTCAAAATGAAGCGAGGTAAGTTCCGAAGTGAGCATTGAACGGCTCGGACCCGTAGACCCAATTCAGAAGCTCAATCAAAGCGAGAAGGCCACCAAGGCGGAGCGCCAGGAGGGTCGCGACACCATCTCGTTCTCCGAAGAAGCTCGGATAAAGGCGGACATGCACCGCCTTGAGGAGACTGTTCGGAGCACGAGCGATGTACGGATGGATCGGGTCGAGGAAGCAAAGCGTCGTTTGGAAGACCCGTCCTACATAGACGAACGGGTACTCGACTCGGTGGCGGATCGCATCATGGATGCGTTCGGCCTCTGATTCTTCTAACCAGTCTTGAAGGGTAACGGCAGGGGAGTAACGGCCTCTGCCTTTTTTTTGCTATGAGCGACTTGCAACTGCACCTGCCTTCCAAAGTGGTCTTCGGACCGGACTCCGTCAACCGTTTGGGCTCCGCCGCGGCGGAGCTTGGGGAGCGCGCCCTGATCGTCGCCGAGCCGGCGTTGACCGGCAAGAGTACGGCGGTTCAGACGATTCGGGAGGCCCTCGCCAAGCGTTCCATTCAATCGGTCGTCCACGACGAGCTGCCGAGCCGCATCGGCCCCGGCGCCATAACCAAGGCGGTTACCATGGGGCGCGCGGCCCGGGCTCAGATGGTTATCGGCGTGGGTGGCGGGAGCGTCCTGTCAGCCGCCAAATGTGTTTCCGCCGGGATTGCCGGCGACGCGTCGGTCTACCAGCTTGTGTCCGGCGGGATGATCGCCGAGAAGACTCTCCCCTTTATCGGTCTTCCCACCTCCTTGCGGGACCCGATGCTTCTGACCAACCGGGCGATGGTCGTCGATATCGAGACCGCGACTGCCCGGATGGTTCGCTTCGCCTCGCCGCCGACGAGCTGGGCCATCATAGACCCGAAGCTCGGCTTCTCCATATCCCGGAAGCTCACCGCCGCGATCATGATGGATATACTCCTGTCGAGTATCGAAGGCTATCTCTCGGCAAAGAGTACCTTCTTCTCCGACACGCTCTTTCTCCGGGCGATCGACACGGTAAAGGAGTCGGTAGACGAGCTTCTCCTCGATCCGGAGGACCGGGACTCCTCCCGGCGGGCCGCCGAAGCCGGGTTGATGATGGCCATCGGCCTTTCGGTGAGTAGTCTCGGCCCGGGAAGCGCCCTGGCCTACTCGATCAACGCTAAGTACGATGTTCCGAAAGTCTGGCTCGCCACGGTGCTACTGCCTCATCTCTTGGACTACCACGCCCAGGCAAAGCCGGCCAAGGTCGCCAAGATCGCCCGGGCCCTCGGAGAGGACATCCTCGGCATCAACAACTCCGACGACGCAGGCCAGGCCTCTACCGTCGCCCGGCGCCTTATCGGAAAGCTCGAGCTGACCGGGCGCCTCCGGGAGCTGGACGTGCGCCTCGAGGACCTCTACGACATCGCCGAAGGCGCCTCCCACCTAGATATGGTCAGCCATTCCTCGGTACCCTTCGGACCCCAGGAACTCCACGACCTGCTCAAGCAGGCCTACTGATTCTCTAGGGGACCGAGGCGCCCATGATGACCATTCGAAAGCTCGGAAGCTTGCCCCTCGGAACGCGGCGAAGAAAGGCCCTGCGTCTTCTCGGCGAGCTCGAAAAGCGGTTCCGCGAGGGGCGGTCGGTCGAGCCGATCTACCTACGGGATCTCGGCAGGTTGATCGCCGCCGATAACGATTCTCCGGAGCTTACCGGCTCCGCCGAGGCGCTCCTGGAGTCTCTCGATGCTGCCTTGACATCGGATCTCCGCCTCCGGCGGGTCAACGACCTCCGGCACGCCCTTCTCCGGGCCCTCGGAGAGGAGCCCGGGGAATGGGATCTTCTCGCTCCCCTCGACCGGGATTCCGGGGCGCGGCGCCTCTGCCCTCCGGAGTTCCACCCCCGGATCTATTTAGAGGATCTTCGGTCCCCCTTTAACGTCGGGGCGATCTTCCGCACCGCCGAGGCGTTCTGCGTAGAGGAAATTGCGGTTTCGCCCGGGACCCCGTCCCCCGACGGCAGCCGTGCCCGGCGTTCCTCCATGGGATGCGTCGACCGGGTGCCCTGGGAGCGGCGCCCCTTGGCCGACCTCGGCGCCGGGGCGGCCGTCTTCGCCTTGGAAACCGGCGGCACGCCTCTCGGGGAGTTCGCGTTTCCTCAGGAAGGAGTGGTCTTGATCGGGAACGAAGAGTTGGGTTTGAGCCGAGAAGCCCGGGTCTTAGCGGAGGAGAGGATCTGCTCGATCCCGATGGCCGGCGCCAAGGGTTCCCTGAACGTCGCGGTTTCGGTGGGGATCCTGCTCTACGCCTGGTGGAGCAGGATGCAAAACCTCTCTGTTTAGGGGTTCAGCAGGATCTCGTGGGTCAGGTTGGTCACCTGCTTGAGCATGTTCGCGACGCCGCAGTACCGATCCAGCGAGAGACTAACCGCCTTTTCGATCTTGCTCTTATCCAGAGAATCTCCGGTAAAGATGTAGCGCAGGCGGATGTCGGTGTAGACCTTCGGATGGGACTCCGAGGTGTCACCATCCACCTCTAAGACGAAGCTGTCGTAGGGCATCTGCATCTTTCCGAGAATGCTTGCCACGTCCATGCCGGTGCACCCCGCGAGGGCGGATAGCACGAGAGGCTTCGGGGTCGGGCCCCGATCCTTACCTCCGACGGAGGCGTCGGCGTCTACCGTAAAGGAGTGTCCTTGGACCTCCATCTCGAAGGCCAATCCGTCGATATGCGTTGCTTTGGTTGTGTGAGACATACGCGTCCTTCGGCCCTCGCCTATCGACGGAGGGCGCGCTCGATTTCCGGTTGATTAAACCCTACGATGATCTTTCCGTGAATGTCGATGACGGGGACGCCCATCTGTCCGGACTTCTTGACCATCTCATCGGCCCGGCGCATGTCCTGCGCCACGTTGTATTCCCGGAAGGTAATCCGGTTGTCCCGAAAATACTTCTTGGCCTTTGTGCAGTAGGTGCACGACGGTGTTGTATAAAGTGTGACTGCCATTACAGCCCTCCTGTAATTTCTACATTGGCAAAATACTATATACAAATAACTGCGTCAAGCGCCGGTGAGTAGCCCCCGCGCCGGTCGGCAACGCCGGCGGCCGGTAGACTCCGGTGGTCGCCGGCGGACGACCAACCAACCTCCCGGTGGGGCCTTAGGTGGCCAGCTCTTTTCTTAGGGCGTCGCTGAGGCGGCCGAGAATTTTCTTGAGGTGGGCTTCGTCGACGATCTTGAAGTGGCGCAGAATCCCGGGGTCGATCTGGTCGAAGCCGACGTCCCCCGCCTCGTAGTGGCAGATTGCGTTTGCCAGATAGACCGCGTAGACAACCTCACGGTGCTCCGGCGGCGCGCTCAAGGGGGTGTGGTGATACTTGATCGCCTGCACGAGGGCGTCGGGAAAGTTCCACTTTTCGGCGATCATCGAGCCGATCTCCGAGTGGTTCAGTCCTGCGGCCAAGTCTTCGAAGATCTCCGGCTCGATCCCCCGGTCCCGGCAGAAGTCGTTGATTTTGGCGATAAGGTCGGGATGGACCGAGGAGAAGATTATCTTTCCCATGTCGTGGAGGATGCCCCCGACGTAGACATCGTCGAGCATCTCCTTCTTGGGGCTCAAGTTTCGGGCAAGGTTGTAGGCGTAGAAAGCCGCCCGGTAGGAGTGGTCCCAGAGCTGCTTGGTCTCGTTGGTTTCGTTCCCGAGGATCTTCTGGGTCCCCTGGAGAAAGAGCAGGTTTCTCAAGCCTCGGAGACCGACGAGCTTTACGGCCTCGACGATGTTGTCGACCTTCTTCCGTAGCATGAACTGGGCGGAGTTCACCAGCTTGAGGAGCTCGGCGGTCAAGGCCGGGTCGGTGCTCACCTGTCGGGCGATGGAAGCAATCTCGGCATCCGGGTCCGCGAGGGTCTTCTGGAGGCTGACGATGTTTTCCGGGAACCGGGGGAGAGAGTCGACCTCCTGAACGATCCGCTGGGAGATCATATCGAGGCTTTCGAGGCGGACCTGCGACATCGGAATGGTAATCCGGGCGATGGTTTCCCCGTTTTCGCTGTCGATGTCGAAGGCGTCTTCGTCGAGACCGATCTTCTTGAGCATCAGCACAAGAATAACGATCCCGAGACCGGCCCCTTCGGAGTCGTCGAGGACGGTGGTAAGGGCTTCCTCGAGGCTGTCGAAGGCCCTCGACCGGGCAATCCGGTCGAATATGCGGATCTGCTCTTTCCGGGTGATAGACGAGTTGTTGATAACGTAGAGCTGAAGATCGCGACCCTTGGCGTGGAAGACGACCTTGACGTAGAGACCCGCTTCCTTCTGACGCTCGAGGAAGTGGTTTATGTTGTCGAGGGTCTCCTGCTTAAAGTTCTCCATGCCGTCCCGATAGTCCTCCTCGTTGAGGAGGTCGAGCTGTTTTTCCTCAAAGTAGACTCGCTTCGTGTTTGCCTTCTTCGCGTTTACGGCGAGTTCACGGAGGCAGTAGGCGAGTGGGTCCTTCAGCCCCTCTTGCCCCATCTCTTTGAGAAAGATCGAAAGGATTTCTTCGAGGTAGACTTCCGTCTCGTGGGGTAGGGTATACGACTTTACGGAGAGCGGTATGGAGCTCCGGGCTGCTTGCAGCACCTTCTCCGCGTCGATCTTTTTGGCCATGCTGTTCTACAGTATAGTTCGAGGGATTCCGTTGTCAAGAATCCGATCTCAATTACCTCCAAAGTTCTTCACGCTAAGGGCCATTTGGTGGAGACGACGCTCTATCTCCGCGTTAACCGTCCCCCCCTCGAAGGGGCCTTTCTGGGTCCGGTCTCCGGCCCGTCGGCCGGTCAGGATCTCGATGCCTTCGTCGATCGTCTTGACGGTGTAGATCGAGAAGCGCTCCTCGGCGATGGCGTCCTGCACCTCTTTCCGCAAGATCAACCCCGAGACGTTCTGCTCGGGAATAATCACTCCCTGGCGGCCGGTCAGCTCCGTCCGGCTGCAGATATCGAAGAAGCCCTCGATCTTCTCGCTGATGCCCCCGACCGGCTGGATCTGTCCCATCTGGTTTACCGAGCCGGTCACCGCGATATCCTGCCGCATCGGGACGTCGGCAATCGCCGAGAGAAGGGCATAGACCTCCGCCGAGGAGGCCGAATCGCCGTCGACTTCTACGTAGGACTGTTCGAAACAGAGGCTCGCCCGGACCGACAGGGGAAAGTCCCGGGTGTACTTCGACTGGAGGAAGCCCTGAAGAATGTAGATCCCCTTGTCGTGGATCTCCCCCGAAAGCCCCGATTCCCGCTCGATGTTTATGATGCCGTCGTCCCCCGGGGCGGTTCCGGCGGTTATCAACACCGGCCGGGCGAAGGCGTAGTAGCCGCGATCGACAATGGCCAACCCGTTTATCCGGCCGACGGAGCTTTCGTGGACCGAAATCAAAAGCTCCCCCGAGAGGATCTGTTCGTCTATCTTCTCTTCGGGAAGATTGTAGAGAAAGCGCCGTTCCTCCTGGGCCCGCATCACATCCTCCCGGGTCACCTCGGTGCCGGTCCGTTGACGGGCCCAGTGGTTGGACTCCCGCATAATGTCGGCGATGTGGGAGAATCGGGTGCTCAGCTTGTCCCGGAGCTCCGCGAGACGGACGCTGTACTCGAGAATCGCCGCGATCGCGTCGTGGTCGAAGGGCAGCAATGTCTCATCGACCTCGACCATCCGGACGAAACGGATGTACTCCTGCGTCGTCTGGTCGGTTCTCGGCATAACCGAGTCGAATTCGGCCGGAACCTTGAAGAGCTTTCCGAACTCCTCGTCCTGCATGTAGAGAAAGTCGTAGAGCTGGTCGTTTCCGAGGAGCACCAGCTTGATGTCGACTTTGATCGGATCCGGCTTGAGCGCTCCCGCAGGGGGACCGAGGGGATGGGCGGCGGAGCGGATCTCGGTCTCCTCTTCGAGTATCGTCCGCTTGAGACCGTGCCAGAGGTCTTCGTTCGTAAGGACGTCCTCCGCTCGGAGAACCAGAAAACCGCCTGAGGCCCCGGCGACGGAGCCGGCTCGGAGACCGAGGTGGCCCGGCCGGGACTCTCCCGAGTGGTCCGGACTCTGATCCTGGCTTCCGAAGAGAGTCACCGCGTCGGGATAGATCTCCATAATAAGTGGAGCCTTCGTCGTCTCGCTGTGGTCCACCACGACGTTGACCGCGTAACGGTCTCCCGGAGACTCCACCGGCTCGTCCCGGTCGCGGTCACGGTCCCGATCCGGGTCCGGGGGTACGAAGAGCTCGATCTGCTCGAGAATGTCTTCGAGCATTCCGTCGAGATGCCGGCTTGCCTCCGGAGAGTCGAACTCTTTCCTCAGCGGCTCCAGCCGTTTCTCCAGCATCGGCCGGAGACCCTCGAGGCGGATCCGTCGGAGCTCCTTCTCGACTCGGACACGGTCACTCCGCATCTGGTTGTATATCGCAGACATCTCGTCGACATAGCGGTAGTAGCGCTCCCGCAGTTCCGTCCAGGTTTTCTGATCGACCTTCCCTTCCTGAAGCAGCTCCTGAAGCTCCTCGAAGCGGTATGCGGTGCCGTCGATGATCGGGGCGATATCGGCCTGATCGTTCTCCCCGGTCTTGACGACCGTGAAGCCGTCGGCCTTGAGGCGCTCTTCGAATTCGCTGAGAGCGATATTCTCCCTTCCCTCGACTTCGACGACTTTCTGATCCCGATGGTCCTTGAACGCCTCGTCCCGGGCCTGCTCCTCGATCAGATCGCCGATCTGTTCGACGTAGGCCTTCAGGGCATCTCGAAAGGCGACGCCCCTTCCCGGCGAAAAATAGAGGACCGTCGGACGCTCCGGATGCCGGAAGTTAAAGACATAGGCGATATCCCGAACCCGGGAGAGGTCTTCGCGGTACGCCTCGAGGACCTTCAAAACCGCGGTGCGACGTCCCGTCCCCGGGAGCCCGGTCACAAAGAGGTTGTATCCCTTGCTTCGGACCTGTGCAGAGAGGTGGAGAGCCCTTAACGCTCTCGGTTGTCCGATAACGCTAAAGTCGCGGCGCCCGTCGTCTAAGGCGGCGATCTCCTCCCGGGAAATCGAGAAGCGAATTCTTTCGGGGTCGAGGCGCCGGGCGCTCCGGAGCTCCGAGGCGTCCCCGGGGCTTACGAAGGGGGTTATGTGATGTGCCGTGTTTCTTTGTAGTTTTTTAGGCATAGCGTTGGTTTACGGGTAAACATAGTACCAGGACCCCGGAGAAACAAGGCTTGTTGCAAAACCGAGGCCCCTCGCTATAATGCCCCCATGTTGCTAGGCGATCTCGATAGCTTTCTCCGGGAATACCTCGAAATAGAGCGGTTTGTACCAATCGACGCCGGCCTGAACGGCCTCCAAGTCGGGCGCCGGGACAAGGAGGTTCGAAGAATCGCCTATACCGTGGACGCCGCCCTCGAAACGATGCGCCGGGCGGCGGAAGCCGAGGCGGACATGCTCTTGGTGCATCACGGAATCTTCTGGGGCCAGGTCTACCCCATCGTCGGCCCCGCCTTCGAGCGCTTTCGAACCCTTCTCGACCACGACCTCGCGCTCTACGCGGTCCATCTTCCCCTCGATTACCACCCGGAAGTAGGGAACAACGCCGTTATGGCCGAGCGCCTCGGGCTGGTGGACACGGCCCCCTTCGGTCTTTATCGGGGAACCTCCGTCGGGTGGAAGGGGCGTCTTCCGTCGGCGATGACCCCTCGAGAGGTTGCCGAAACCCTCTTCGGCTCCTCCGATGAGGTTCTTTCCCTTTTGCCCTTCGGCCGGGAGAAGGTCGAAACCGTCGGTATCGTTTCCGGGGGTGCTCCCCGGAATGTGTCCGAGGCGATCGCCGAGGGGTTGGACCTCTTTGTTACCGGGGACGCCTCGCACACCATCTACCACGAGGCTCTCGAGGGGGGCATCAACGTCATCTTCGGCGGTCATTACGCGACCGAGACCTGGGGCGTCCGGCGGCTCTCGGCGCTTCTTTCGGAAAGATTCGGCCTCGAGACCGTCGAGATCGACCTCCCCACGGGGCTCTAAAGATGATCGTTCCCCGCGATCGGCTCACCCCGCTCCGGCTGACCCTCGGCATCATCTTAGCGGACCAGATTACGAAGGCCATCATCGTGTCAAATCTCGCCTTGGTCTACGACGGAGGCCCGATTATCGAGGTAATCGGCGATTTCCTTAGGATTATCCACGCCCGGAATCCCGGGATCGCCTTCAGTATTGGGCGGGATCTTCCGCCGATTCTTCGAACGCTGCTCTTTGTCGCGCTGCCCGTCGGTGTAGTCGGTGGCGTCTTCTGGTACTACCTCCGGAGCGACGAATTCACCCCCCTTCAGCGGTGGGCCCTCGCGGGTATCCTCGGGGGGGGTGTCGGAAACCTCATAGATCGAATCGTTCGCTCCGGTGGGGTGGTGGACTTTATCGACGTTCGGATTTACGGTTTTCTAGGTATGGAGCGATGGCCGACTTTCAACATCGCCGACGCGAGCGTGGTCGTCTCGGGAATCCTGCTCTTGCTCACTTCCTTCGGCTCGCAGGAGAAAACCAATGAATAAGCGCCTCAATACCGTCCTGTTCATGATCGGAGCGACCATCGTCAACGTGGTCGTTATGTTCGCCGTCTTCTTAGTACTCTTCTTCTTGTTCGGGCGTTTTCTTGCTCCCCATCTCTCACCGGGAATCATTCAGATTCTGCTCTTGGTCATCTTCGTCGCTTCGATGGTCTTGACTTACTTTCTCTACCACCGGCTGATGAGACGCCTCGCCGGCAAGTACGATCTGGAAAAGTATTTCGACCCGATATTCCGAAAGTCTCAGAAGCCGCCGCGTAAGTAGGGCCGGCGGCGAGCCGGCGCGGGCGTCCGGGGCTTAGTAGCCGTCGGACATCGCCCGGTTCTGGTCCTTCTTGTACAGCTCGTTGTAGACGAACCCCCGGTTCTTCAGTTGGTCCTTGGTCCCTTGGGGGAAGGGGATGTAGCGCCAGAAGATGTCCCGGATATCCCGGTCCAATTTCTGGGTTCCTTCGCTTTCCTTGGTAATCCAGAGAATGTAGTCCTGGACGAAGGCGTCCTTGACGTCCCCTTTCATCTTGTTGTCGGTGAACCACTGATAGTACCAGCCGGTCAGCCCCTCTTCCATCCAGTAGTGCTGCGCCTTTTCCTTGGCAACCTGCCACCGAAGGTCCGCGAGGGACGCGATAACCGCGGCTTTGAGATCCTTGGGGTACATCGGTACCGCGAGGCGCCCCCGGCTCGTCGCCCGGCTGAAGCGCTCGAAGGGCTCCCAACAGATGCCCGAGTCGCCGTAACAGGGAACCAGCACGACGTTCGGAACGATCCGGTTCGTCTGCATCTTGAAGGTTCGCAGAAAGATACCCGGATCGAGGCGCTCGACCTCCGCCATAATCTTGATCACGTTCTCCCGGGTCCCGATGTCCATGAGGGTGCCCCGGAGGTACTGCTTCATCAGGACCGGGAAGTGGTTCCCCTGCCGCCCGACGCACATCTTTGCCATCTGGCGGACGGTGTTCAGCTCGTTGACCACGGTCTTTCGATCCACGATCGCGTCGCCGAGCTCCGATTCCTTGTCCTTCAGGCCATCGAGCTGTTCTTCGATCTCGTCGAGCTCCCGGTACTGCCGGGCGAGATCCTTGTCTAGATTGCTCAACCGGCGCAGAATCCCGCTAATCTCCGAGAAGGCCCCCCGCTGGCTGTCGTTGTAGGGAGAGATAAGCCCCCCGTGCTGCTCGAGGCGCTCGTGATCGACGAGAAGACCCACCTTCTCCTGGAGCAGCTCCTCCTGGTCCTGAAGCTCCTGGGCGCGGTTCTTTACCAAGGCGAGCTGTGCCTGGTGCCGCCCCCGGGTCTTCTCCATGATCGCGTTGACCTTCTGCGCGGCGTTCTTCCCGGCGGTTTTGGTCTCGTCCACCGCCGACGGGTTTACCCGTCCCCGGGCGACCTCTTTCAGCCATTCGTCGACGTAGTAGAACGGTTCCCCACTCTTGTTCTCCCAAATAATCTTGGAGAACATCTGCCGCTGTTCCGTCGAGAGGAGCGTAGGAAGGAGAACGGCAAAGCGGAGCATCACGATCTTCGGAACGGGGAGATCCTGTCCGATGTTTCCCGCTACGTGAGCTGCAAGCTCCCAGTACGCCGGGATAATTCGGCCCCGGTAGAGGGAGCGGTCTTGGCTGTCCTTCGCGTTCAAAAAGGCGCCGAGAATACCGTGGAGCCGGCTGGAAATGTCACCCTCGCCGGTCAGGACCTTCTTGTAATAGTTCTTATCGTTGAAGAAGGGCTTTGCCTGCTCCTCGAACTCCTTGGGTACGGTGAACCCCCGCAAGGAGAAATCGGGAGCTTCGGTCTCGGAGGTATCCGCCTCGTAGCCGGGTTCGTCGAAGAGATCCCCAAAGTCCGGAACGTCGTCGCCCTCGGTATCGTCGATACCGATAAGCTCCGCAACTTCGGGATCCATATCACCGGCGTAGGAGTTGGTTTGGTTGTCGCGAGTTTCTTCAGCCATACCGGGTTAAGAGGTTGTGGAGGTGAGGGGAGTCGAACCCCTGACCTCTTGAATGCCATTCAAGCGCTCTAGCCAACTGAGCTACACCCCCACGGAATGGAAACTAAGAATACGTATCATGCTGCTACTTTGTCAATCATAACACACCTATCGAGGCGCAACCATTATGATAGGGGCACATGGAGTTTGTCGGTGCGTACGTAAAGGAACGGGACTTCGGATGCTGGCTCGTCAGGGTGTCTCCCCGGATCTTCGAGGACCCCGTGGAGCGGGAAAAGGTAAAGAAGGCGGTCGAGTTCTACTTTCGGGGAACCCCGGTGGTCCTCTGTCTCCGCCGGGCGGACGGCAAGGTGCGGTTCTGGGGACCCGAGGAGGTGGTCCGGAAGATGTCGCGGTATCGTTGGACGGACATCCCCTGGAAAAAGTACCGGGTCGGCAAGAAAAAGGCTTAGCTGGCTATGGGTACCGCTTCGGCAACCGGCTGGAGATACCCGGTGCGAACACAGGTCTCGAGGAGGTGGCGGGTTATGAACTCCTCGGAGGTCTTTTCATTTCCCTCGGAGACGCTGGTAATCCGAATTCGATAGCCTTCGGCGTGAGTCTCGGTAATCTGCAAGACGGTATTGAGCCCCTTGATGCCTCTTACCTGGTAGCGCGTTCCTCGTTTCATCTCGTACTCCCTACCTTTTTCTCGGCATAAACGGTAGGCTTGATAACGCTCGGGGGGGAAACGATTAGCACTATTCTGACGACACTCCTTTCTCACATCGACGCCGGAAGAGTAGTCGTCGCGCCGTCGGAAGTCGTCGCCGGCGATTGGCGCAGGCGCCTCCTCCTTGCCGGCGAGCGTAGGGCCCTCCTCGAGGATCGTCTTATCTCCTGGGACCGCTTTAAGGAGGGGACCTTTGGCCTGCAGACCGAGCGGCGTCCGGTAAACCGGGCCTTCCGGCGGCTCTTTGCCCTCGACCTGATTCGCCGCCACTGCGACACGACGCTCTTCGAGCGGCTGGTGCACCCGGAGATTACCGACGGTGCCGCCGGAATGGCGGACTCCCTTCTGCGCTTCCTGCCGGCCCTCCCGAGGCTCCCGGGGCCCCCATCCGGTGCTCTGGAACGGGAGCCCGATCCGGCTATCCGGGATCTGCTTCGCCTCCGCAGGGAGTACCAGAGCTTCCTCGATAGCCACGGTCTCTTCGAGCCGAGCTGGCTCCTGCCGTCCAAGGGTACTCTCGCAGAGAGTACGGCGCTCTTTTTCCCGGAGCTTCTGGAGGACTTTCCCCGGTTTCAACCCTTTCTCGAGGGCACCGAGGGGCTCCACATCGTGCGCCTCCGGGACCTCTCCGAGGCCGAGACGCCTCGCTACCTGCGCTTTCCTACGGCCCTCGGGGAGCTCCGGGACGTCGCCCGGAGGCTCTCGGCGCTTCTCGACGCCGGCGTCCACCCCGGGGATCTGGCGGTTACGCTTCCCGGGTGGAACGACGCCTTTCCCTATCTGGAGCGGGAGTGCCGGCTCGTCGACGTTCCCCTCGTTCCCCGCCGGGGCCGCCCCCTTTCGGAGTTCCCCGGGTCGCGGCTCTTTGGTCTCCTGCAGCAGGCGGTGGACAGCGACCTGGAGCTGACCCGGGTGGAAGCGCTCCTGATGGAACCGAGCATACCCTGGCGGCGGGATCTCTCGGTCTCTACGATCGTCGCCACCGGCCGGGAGGGACGTTCCCTCGGGCGCTTCGGCCCGGAGGGGTCTCCCCTCGACTTCTGGAGCGACGGCTTTCGGCGCCGGAAGGCGCCCCGGGAAGTCGTCGGGTCCGCCCGGCGGCTTTTCCGCATAGTGACCGAGGTTCGCCGTGCCCCGGACCTCGGAGCCCTTCGAGGGGCGATCTTCCGGCTCCTCAACGGCTACATCGACCGGGATGCTTGGCCCCAGGAGGCGGCCCCCGCTTTGGAGCGGGCCCTCGAGCTTCTCGGGGGACTCGTGGAGGCGCAGGCTCAGACCGGAATCGAGGTTGCCGACCCCTTCGGCGTCTGGGGAAGCACCCTCCGGGGAACCACCTATGTTTCTCAGAGCGATGTCGTCGGCGTTCCGGTCTACGACTACCGTGTCAGCGCCGGGCTCCTCCCGGCGTACCACTTTGTTCCGAACGCGCACCACGGTTCCACCCGGGTTACCATCGATCCACTCCCGGGGCTCCGGGGGGACCAGAAGGCCCGGCTGTTCCTCGATCCGGTCTCCTTCTCCGACGACTTTCTCCGGTGCTACGCCCTCTCCGGGAGCGTCGTGCGAATCAGCGGTGCCGAGGAGGGGATTACCGAGCGACAGATGAGCCCCGATTGGTATTCCCCGGACCAGGTAACCGCCCCGGATGCGGCGGAGCCCGACAACCTCGACGAGGCGCTCTTCTCCCGGGACCCCGGGGCCCCGCCGCCGCAACAGATCCGGCCCCTCCGGTGGGAGGGGATGGTCCGGTACGGCGAGACCGAGGGGGCCCCGGCACCCGGTGGGGATCTCCCGGAGGAGCTGTTGCTCTCGGCCCTCGGGGACCGGCTCTATTCCGACGAGGGAGCGCTCCTCTTGAGCGCCTCGCGCTTGGTAAGCTATCTCTCTTGTCCCCAGCGCTACCTCCTCTCCTACCTCCTCGGTCTCGAAGATTCTGATCCTCAGGCGGTCCCGGAGGCCATGACCCCCCTCGACGAGGGGAACCTGATCCACGAAACGCTCCGGGAGATCCACCAAGAGCTCCGGGATACCGGCGGACGATTCGGCTCCCTTTCGGCGGTATCCGAAGAGGAGCTCCGGGCCCGCCTCTCCGGGATAATCCGGGGATGGGGCCGCCGGAACCTCCCGGCGCCGTCGCTCCTCGCCGAGACCCTCGAGCACCGGCTCGGTCCCCAACTTCTCCGGCTCCTCGGGTGGGAGGCCCGGGAGTTCGGCGGTGGGACCCCGGCTCTCGTCGAGGCTTCCCTCTCCGCTTCCCCGATTCCGGGGGTCCTCGTCCGGGGAAAGATAGACCTTGGAGTCGCCCTCGCCGGTTCTGAGGAGTCGGAGGACCTCGCGATAATCGACTTCAAGCGGGGAACCAAACCCGGGGTAAACGCCCTCAAATGGACCACCTTACCCCCGGAAGAGATCGTCGCCCTCGTCAACGACGGGTGGGACGGTGGGAAGATGGACGTCCAACTCCCGGTTTACCTCCTCTTGGTTCGGGCCGGCGGGGGGCGGGTTCTTCGGGGGCAGTTCTTCTCCCTCCGGGCGGGGGACGACGGAAAGGTGCTCTTCGACGAGGAGGAGGAACCGGGCGGCGACCGGGTGATAGGAGCCCTCGAGGTTCTGGTGGAAGAGGTGCAACGGCGCCTCCGGTCGGGGGCCCTGGCTATTCCAAATCAGCGGCGGGGGTGCGGCTCCTGCGCGTTCCGGGGCGTCTGCCGGGCAAAGTTCGTTTCCGAGGAGCACTATGATTCACCTCGATCCTGACCAGTCCGTCGCCGTCGCCACGGGGGACCACGCGGTCGTTTCCGCCGGGGCGGGTTCCGGGAAAACCCGGGTCCTTGTCGAGCGGTACATCCGTCTGTTAAAGGAAAAGGGGTGCGGCATCGAAGAGGTCTTAGCGGTCACCTTTACCCGGAAGGCGGCAACCGAGATGCGGGAGCGCATATTCTTGCGCCTTCAGGAGTACTACGGCGACACCCACATTCGAAAGCAGTTGGCGAATTTCGAGAACGCCCAGATAAAGACCTTCGACAGCCTCTGCGGCGAGATCCTGCGAAGCTCCTCGGCGGTCCTCGGGGTGACCCCGGATTTCGTCGTCGACGACGAGGCCGTCGTCGAGGGCTCCTATCCCCAGACGGCCCGCTTTCTTCTCGAACGCCTCGATAACCCCGCCCTCGGGCGCTTGGTGGCGGCCTACGGGTTTTCCGCGGTAGTCCGGGACTTCCTTCTCCGGCGGCTTCGGGACGCCTTCTATCTCGGGCACCGGGTCGATCTGTTCGCCATGCGAGACACCCAGCGGAGGCTCCTGGAAGCGGAGCTTGCCGCCGGCCTCTCGAAGATCGCGTCCCTTCTCGAAGCGCTCTCCCGGATCGAGCTTCCGAAAAACATCAAGGCCTCGGGGGACCGGGAAACCGTCGGCGCGCTTGCCGGGGAAGATTGGCCGGGAATGTCGACCGGGGAGCTGCCGGAGCGATTAGACGCCCTCCGGGCCCTCGCCAAGCCGGGGGGGACCGCAAAGGCGCCGGAGGCGGCGGAGTACCGGGAAATCGTGGACGGACTTCGGGTGGCGGCCGACCAGGCCAAGGAGTATCTCGAAACGCTTGGTCTTTCGGAGGATATCGAGAGTCTCTTCGGCGTCCTCGAGGAGTACCAGCAGGAGGTACTCCGGTGGAAGCGAAGCACCGGCGTTCTCGGCTACGCCGACGTGGTCCACGGGGCGATGCGCCTCCTCCAAGATGTTCCCGACCTCCTCGACTCCTACCGGAAGCGCCTCCGGCACATCCTCGTGGACGAGTTCCAGGACAACAATCCGACCCAGAAAGAGTTGATCTACCGCCTGGCGGGATTGGACACCGACGGCCCCGGGCCGGACCCCGGCACCCGGGCCGAAGCCTCCTCCGGCGGGCGGAAAGCCGGCGCCGACATCCGCCTCTTCCTCGTCGGGGACGACAAGCAGTCGATCTACCGCTTTCGGGGGGCCGATGTCTCTCTGTTCCAGGAGGTCACCGAGGACTTCAGGCAGCGGGGCGGAACTTCGGTGGTCCTTCCGACGAACTACCGGAGCGCCGAGAGTCTTATTCGCTTCTACAACCGCGTGTTCCCCGGGGTGTTCGCCGGGCTTCTCGAGAGCTTCGGGGCAATCGGAGTCTCTCGTCAGGGGGTCAACCCCGGGAGTGTCCGGGTGCTCCTCCACGACGGGGACGATACGGGTTCCCCCGAGCTCTCCGACTCGGAGCTTCTCGACGCCACGGAAAGCGAGGCGTACCACGTCGCTCGGAAAATCCGGGAGCTCGTCGAGGGAAGCGACTACAGCTACGAGGATGTCGCGGTCCTGATGCGCTCGACCTCGAACCAAAACGCCTTCGAGCGGATGTTCCGCCACTTTCGCATACCCTATCAGTCGCGAACTCTCCGGGGTCTCTTTAGCGAGGCTATCGTATCGGACTTCTACGCGCTTTTGCGTCTCCTCCTCTATCCCGAGGACCGCCTCGCCTACGCCACGCTCCTCCGCTCTCCCCTCGTGGGGCTTTCGGATCCGGGCTTCGTAGAGGTCCTCAGCCGCCGGGAGGCACCCTTTGCCCCCCTCTCCCTCGCGACGGAAGACGAGAGGCGGTACGCTGCCGGGGGGCGCCTCTACGACGGTCTCCGGGAGCACGCGAAAACCGCTTCGCCGTCGGAGCTCCTCGAGACCATCTGGTACCGCTACGGGTACCGGTATCACTACGCCCGGAGCGCCCGGGGGCGGAGCTACCTGGAGCACTACGACTACCTCTACAGCTTCTGCCTCTTGAAGCCGGCGGAAGGTCTCCCGGACTTTCTTCTCCGCCTGGGGGACCATCTCGGGGAGTATCGGCGGATGTCCGAGCTCCAGGCGCCCCGGCGGTCCGCCGAGGGGCTTCAGCTGATGTCGATCCACCAGGCCAAGGGACTCGAGTTTCCGGTAGTCGTCCTGGCCGACGCGTCGAACAAGGGGCGCTCCGACCGGCCGGGGGAAGACCCCGCCTACCTTACCGAGGCCCACGGTATCGTCATTAACGCCGCCGCCGGGGGCGAGCGGCACACCCACGCCTTGGGACGGGCGGCTTCGAAGGAGTCGACCGAGCTCGGCCGGGAGGAGCTGCGGCGCCTCCTCTACGTCGCCTGCACCCGGGGGGAGGACCTGCTTATCGTGAGCGGCCGCTTCTCTAAGCGGGACCGCCCCAAGGAGAGCAGCCTTCTGGGAATCCTCCTCGAAGCGATGGGTTTTCCCGGGGGGCCCGAATGGAGCTCCGGAGAGGACCGAATTATCGATCCCGAGGGTCTCTTTTCCCTCGAGCGGTTGCCCCGGGTTCCCCGGGCCCTGGAGCCCCACCGGCGGGAGGGAATACTCTCCGTGGGAGAACTTGCCCGGCGGATGGCTCCGATGGTCCGGCCGAGGCGCAGCTTCGTCTCCCGGGACGTGACTGCCACCGAGCTTTCGGATCGACACTGGGAGCGTCGCCTCGCCGGGACCGATGGGAGACCGCCCGTCGATCCCAAGAAAGCCGAGATTCTCCCCGGCTTGCCGATAGACGAGCTCTTAACCGAGGGACGGCGGGAAGCCCTCTTCGGGGAGGTCGTCCACCGCCTTATCGAGCTGCTTCTACGGTCCGGGCAGGTTCCGGAAGACGCGAGTGCCCTCGGGGTCCCGGAGCTCGGCGCCATGGAGTCTCCGGCCGACGCCCGGCGTCTCTTCGACGCCGCCCGGGAGGTGGTCGAGGGGTTTCTAGAGGCCGCACCGGAGCTTGGCCTGCGGTTCCCCGGGGGCCCGGAAATCCGGAGCGAGACCCCCTTCCTCCTTCGAAGGTCGGATCCCGATGGCCCCCTCCTCGTCCGGGGGAAGATCGACCTCCTCCTGCTCTTTCCGGAGGAAGTACGGATTATCGACTTCAAGACCGACCGCACGCTGCTCCCGGAGCGGCACGGCTTGCAGATAGCTCTCTACTGTCAGGCGGCACAGGAGCTCTTCGGACGCCGGGCCACCGGGTGGCTCTACTACGTTCGGGCCCGGCGCTTCGTAGAAGTGGCCCCGGGGGAGATCCCGGCGGACCTTGATTAACTTGTTTCTGACGTAAATCTTAACTATTCTTTAACGAATCATGGCTTTCTTGGACTTTTTCCGTCCCTGGGGGCGCTTTTATTCACGTTGGGCCCTCGGCCAATCGGCGGGAACGGTTGCAATCGGGGCGCTGTTTCTTCTCGGCGTCGACCGGGTTACCATCGTCACGATGCTCCTGTTCTTCGACGGAATTTCTCTGAGTCTCCTGGTCCTCTCGGGGCGGCATCCGGTCCGACTGTGCAACGCCGTTACGGCGACCCGCTGGATCCTCGGTTTAACCGCCCTCGCCTGGATTCTGGGCCTCGAGCTCGTCTCCTATTCCCTGGAGGGCAGCCTCCGGTGGGCAATCGCCGGGCTTCTGGCCCTCGCCGAGGCGACGGACGCCCTGGACGGCTACCTTGCCCGACGTCGCGGACCGACGAGCTTCGGCGCCAAATTG
This sequence comes from uncultured Spirochaetaceae bacterium, assembly GCA_964413945.1. Lineage (GTDB taxonomy): Bacteria > Spirochaetota > Spirochaetia > DSM-27196 > PWMO01 > CAYPUT01. The sequence continues at coordinate 18,961 of CAYPUT010000004.1, read as the reverse complement.
GACATGGAGACCGATTCCGCTTTCGCCTTTATCCTCTCGTTTGTCGCGGTCGCCTATTTCGGTATGCCCGACTGGGTTCTCGCGATCGGGCTCTTCCATTACGGATACTTCCTTCTTTTCCGCTTTACGGAGGAGCCGGAGCGAAGCGTCCCGGCGTACAAGGGGTTCGCGAAGATAGTCTGCGCCTTCTTGATGATAGGGCTCATCGTCTCGCTTGCCCCGGCGATCAGCCATACCGCCAAAACCACCCTCAACGCCGTCTCCCTCGGGCTTCTTACCCTCTCCTTCGGCTGGGATCTCTATCTGCACGTCACGCCGCTCCAGGTCGCACGTTCGTAGGGCAGCGGCGCCGGGGGACTAGGGACGGTACTCGAAGGTTACCAGGCGATAGTTGATTAGACCCACCGTCAGGGCTCGTTGAAGGGCGTCGCCCCCGAGGAAGTTGTCCCACCACGGCGTGTTCTTGCCGAAGGGACGGGACAGCGGGACCGCCAGACGAATAAGCCGGTCCCGAAGGCGGTTCAGCTTTAGATACGGCGTAAGGTCCCGGCTTTCGAGGGCGCGCATTCCGAAGCCGGCAAGGAAGCTCTCGAGCTCCCTGGGCGTCATCAGGGTGTTGATGTGCCATCCCCGACGGTAGTTCTCGACGATCCGGTCCCCCGACTGCCGGCCCATTCGTACCGTCGAAAAGGAGTCCCGGGGCATTCCGAGGAGGTCGTCGCAGACGTAGACGCGGGCCCCCGGTTTAAGACGGGACGCCAGAAGCCGAAAGAGGAGCTCCGGATCCGGAGCGTGGACCAAGGATTCGATAAAGTAGGCGAAGTCGAGGCCCCCTTCCGGGATTGCCTCGTAGGATTCCGGGGTACAGAAGTCCCCGGCCCGGACCGAGAGACGCCCGGCCAGGTCCGGCGGGAGCTCCGACAGCCGCTCACCCGCCATTGCGGCCTGGGTCGAGCTGATGGTGATGCCGGAAAGAGAAGCCCCGGTTTGTCGGGCAATCCGCATCATGCTCGCCCCGACTCCGCATCCCAGGTCGAGTCCCCGGGGGCTATCCGGGAGACTGTCGTTAACATCCGCCGCGATACGGTCGTGGACATAGTGGGCGGCGGCGGCCGGGTCTTCCACCTCCGGCGCCCAAACTCCCCGGTGAACCACACCGATCTCTCCGAGGCGCCCGAACCGCAAAAATCGGCGGGTGTTCCTGTCGTAGTAGTCAGCGACGTTCACTCTTTGCCCGGCACCTCGCCTCCACTATACTGTCGCCGGCGTTGTTTGTCCCAAAGAACGAACATTCGAACCTGTTTCACCTTATTTCGGGGCACGCGGTGTCGACCCTCGGCAGTAGCATCTATCTCCTCGGGGTGACCCTCTACCTGAAGGATCTTACCGGCTCCGGCGTCGTCCTCGGGGTCTATCATTTTCTCGCGCTCTTGCCCCCGGTACTCGCCGGTCCCTTCGGCGGAGCCATCGTCGACGCGTTTCCCCGGCGTCGAGTTCTGGTGTCCGCCGATCTGAGCCGGGGGGGCATCATGCTCCTCCTCGCCCTTATCCTCCGGCTGCGCCCCGGGGCAATCGGGGCTATCTGGGTTTTGACCTTTCTCGGCGGGTTCGCCCACGCGCTCTTTGTCCCCGCCGCCCGGGCGATTCTCCCGGAGATTGTCCCCCCTAAGCGTTTGCGTCCGGCGAACGCGCTGCGAACAGGGATAACCCAACTCGCCAATCTCGCCGGGAACGCCCTCGGGGGTCTTGCCTACGTTCTCCTGGGGCTTCCGGTTCTCCTTCTGGTAAACGGTCTGTCGTTTATCGTCTCGGCGATCGAAGAGACTCGGATTCGTCCCCCAAAAAGCGCCCTGACGGAGGCGCCCCAGCCGGCCGTTCCGATCAAACGCCTCCTCCGGGATGCCCGGGAGGGGTTGCGGTTCGTCTTGCACCATCCGGGAATCCGGACCCTCGCCCTGACCGGGTCAGCGGTACAGTTTATCGCCCCGCCGCTGGTTCTCTCGCTGCCCTTCGTGGTCGCCGACGTCCTTGCGCTTCCGGAGCGCTATCTGGGGTACTACTTCGCCCTGATGCTCGCCGGGGGAATCGCCGGCTTCGTCCTTCTCTCCGCGCTGAACCTCTCCCACCGGGGAGAGTACCGCTCCTTTTTCGGCGCCCTGCTTCTCTTCGCCCTCGCCGCCGCCGCCGGGGGTCTCTTCCTTACGCCGGTAATCCTCGCGGCGGTGGTCTTGGCCGCCGGCTTTTCCATCGGGGTTGCGACGGTACTGGTCCATACCGTTATCCAGCGGTCGGTGGGCTCCGAGAAGCAGGGGAGAGTCTTTGCCATCGTCGAGATGATGGCCGGTTCCTCGGCGCCCCTGGCGTACCTTGCCGGGGGCATCCTTATCGACCTGGTTCTTGCGGATATCCGGCTTATCTATCTGATCGTGGCTCTGTTGGTGGGGCTTGTAGCCCTCGGGGCCGGGGTCAGCCGCAGGTTGAGGGCCTTCTTTCTGGCAACCTCGGAAGGCTCTCGCGATTGATACCCCCCTGCGATTGTGTTAGTTTTGCACCCGGTGAGTAATTTCCCTCTCTCCGCGGTCGACCTCTCCGCCCAACAAGCCCTGGCGACCCGTCTCGTGGATGCCCTCGAATCGGTTATCCGGGGAAAGACGGAGGAGCTTCGAAAAGTCGTAACCTGCCTCTTGGCCCCGGGGCATCTCCTTATCGAAGACCTGCCGGGCCTCGGAAAAACGACCCTCGCAAAAGCGGTGTCCCGCCTGATCCAGGGAGACGATGGCCGGGGCATCGCGTTTCGGCGCATTCAGTTCACCCCGGATCTACTGCCCTACGACATTACCGGGGTCGACGTTTTCGACCCGGACAAACGAGAGTTCGTCTTTTCTCCCGGGCCGGTTTTCGGAAACATCATCCTGGCAGACGAGGTAAACCGCTCGACCCCCAAGGTGCAATCTGCGCTTCTCGAGGTGATGGCGGAGCGGCAGGTTACCGTGGGTAACAGGACCCACACCCTCGATCCTCTCTTCTTCGTCGTCGCGACGCAGAATCCCATCGAGATTCACGGCACCTACCCCCTTCCGATAGCCCAGCTCGACCGCTTCTTGATGCGCCTGACCCTCGGCTATCCCTCCCCGGAGGAGGAGCTCAAGATTCTTACCGAGGATCCTTCCGAGTACGTGCTCCCCGCGCTGCAGCCGGTTTGTAGTCGGGAGGATATTCTGGCCGCCCAGAAGAGCGTTGGCCGGGTCTACTGCGACGAGAAGCTCCTAAAGGCGGCCATCGACATCTCCGGCGCCACCCGGAACACCACCAAGCTTAAGTACGGAGTCTCTCCCCGGGGTACGCTTATGCTCCTCCGGGTGGCCCGGGCCTACGCCCTGGTCCACGGACGGGACTACGTAATCGATCAAGATATTCTCGACGTCGCGGAAACAGTGCTCGCGCACCGGGTTGTTCCCCGGGAGCCGGACACCGATACGCGGGACGTAATACGTAAAATTGCCCAGGCACGGCTACAAACCTTACACCGATAGAGCCTTTTCGCTTTCTCCCCTGGCCGGCGCCCTCCTTCTCGCGGCGGGGGGCCTCTTGATGCTCGGCATCCGCCGCTCGGAGCTCGCCTCCCTCCTCTGGGGGGGGACGTTCTTGGCGCTTCTGGTCTTCGCTTTTCTGGGGACGCTTCTCCAACGAATGCTTCTGTCGAAACGGGCCGCCGGCTTCGAGGCAAGCCTCGAGCCCAGTTGGGTCCGTGTTGGGGACTCCACCTCGCTTCAAGTCGTCGGGCGACTCGAAGCATTCCGGGTCCCCGGAGTCCGGATCCTCTACCTCGGGCGTCTGAGCTGGCGGGGTCTCCGAGACCTGCGTCTCTCGGTCCCCTTGAGCTCCCGGGCCGTCGATTCCCATGGGGAGGCGCTGAGGCCCCCCCGAGGGCTCTACCGCCCGGGGGAGGGGCGACTCCTGCTTACCGACGCCCTCGGCTTCTTCCGGTTTTCCCTCCGTACGACGGCACCGTCGCCCCTGACCGTCGCGCCTCGGCCCCGGGAAACCCGCCAGGCAACCCTGGTGAGCCACCGGGAAGGGGAGGAGCCCCAGCGGAGCGACCGGCGGATCCGGACCGAGGAGCTCTTGGAGGTCCGTCGCTACGTCCCGGGGGACGACGTCCGCCGGATAAACTGGAAGCAGTACGCTCGGTGGGAGGAGCTCTTCCTGCGGATAGGGGAGGAGGTTCCGCCGGCGGCCCAGGAAGTAACCCTGATTCTCCGGGCCGCCGGGTCACTCGGGGAGATCGTGCCGGTGGACTACGCCCTCCGGGCGTTGGACCGGGCCCTGGGCCTCTTAGGCGATCTGGCGGCAAGCTTCTCTTCCGACGGCCTTTCGGTGCGGTACGCCCTCAGGGAAGACCTTCCGCCGGAGGCTCTCGTGGATATCGGCGCTCCGGGGTTTCTCCGGGCTCTCGCGGACACCGGCTGGTCGACCGGGAGAGTCCCCCTCGGAAGCCTCCGGGGGAGCCGGTGCGTCGTCCTGGCGCTTCCGGACCCAGGCCTCGGCTCCTACCTCCTCGAGTTGAGCCGCACCGCTGCTTCGGTGACCCTCCTGCTCGTCGAGCCCCCGGTGGACACGGGCCCCCGGTACACCAACCGCTGGCTCCTCCGGCCGCCGGGAGAGCCCCACCGAGATAACCGGCGTCCGGAAGCCCAGGCGCGGGAACGTTACACGACCCTCCTCGAGAGTGCTATAGTTGGTCTCGATGGTAAGGTTAGGGATTTCCACCGTGTCTAAGCCCGGCTCCAAGATCGAGTGGCTCGACCTGTCGCTCCTGGCTCTCTTGGGATACCACTACTTCCTCCGGGTAGACTCGATTCTCCACCCGGCATTCGCCCTCGGCGGTCTTTTTCTCGGCGCACTTGTCGCGGCGGTCCTCTCGGGCTCTCGGCTCCGGACCTGGGCTGCGCTCTCTTCGGGAATAGCCCTCCTGATGCTGGTCGGCCCCCTCGTGGGGTATCTCCTGGGTTTTCTGGTGGGGCCCGAGACTGCTCCCGAGGTCGACACCCTCGTTGTCGGGTTTGCCTCCCAACGGGAGCTGACCCTTCCCATTGCCCTCGGCGTCTTCATCCTCAATACCTTAAGCCGCCGAATGGGACGCCGCCGGGGGATCATGACCATTATCCGGGGCGGGCTCTTGGTGGCGCTCTTCTGGAGCGAAGCCTACTTCGACCTCTCCATCTACCACCACCCGATGGTGCAGGCGATCGTCGTCGGCGCCTTCGTGATTCTCGAGGTGCTGTTTTTGGCGTTTCTGGCCGCCAGGCGGGACCGGGCGTTCCTGGGTGTCCCGGCACTCGCCGCGGTGCTGCCGATAGTCTTGGTCGCCGTCCTCTTTCTTCTCGGGCGGTACAACGACGCGTCCCTCGCCGGGAGCGGCGGGCTTATCCGACCGACCCTCTTTCAGTTCGACTTTTCCGACTATCTGACCCTCGAGAGCGAAATCTCCCTGAGTCGGGATCTGGTGCTTCTTTACCGGCGGGACGGGGACGTCGGATACGACCTTCTCCGGCGCTACGTCCTCTCGGGATACGACCAGCGCCGGGGCTTTTTTCGCGATGCCTCGGCCCCCGACGGGGGTGTCCCCGACGCGGTCCCCCGGAGACCCACCCTCGTCCCGGTGGAGGACGACCTCCACCGGGAGCGGATCGCCCAGGAGTACTTCCTGGTCAACTTCGAATCCTCGTCGCTCCTCGCCCTGAACGACCCGGAGCGGATAATCCCTCTAAGGCCTTGGGAAGGAGCCTCTTTCTCCGGAATCTATCAGGTCGAGAGCCTGGTGCCCCGGGGCACCATCGCCCAGCTCGGTGCGTCGAACGCTCCGACGATCGATGACCCGCCGGAAGCGCGAAGCAAGGATCCGGATTGGATTGGCTACTACACCCGGTACGGAGAGAGTCCCTCGATTACCGCCCTCGCTCGACAAGCGGCGGGTCAGGGAAGCGACTTCGCCCGGGTCCGGAATATCGAAACCTATCTCAAAGAGAACTTCTTCTACTCCCTAAAGCCGGGGATTGCCCCCGACGGAAACCAGCTCGAGCACTTTCTCTTCGAAAGCCGCAAAGGCTACTGTTCCTACTTCGCCTTCGCGATGACCGAGATGGTCCGGGCCGTCGGTATCCCCGCCCGGGTCGCGGTCGGTTTTTTCGTCGATCCGAACCTCGAAGTGCTCAACTTCTACAGCATTCGGGCGGACATGGCCCACTCCTGGGTCGAGGTCTATTTCGACGGAATCGGATGGGTCGACTTCGACCCCACCTCCTCGACCCTCCATCCGGAGGAGGAGTTCGACCTTGACTTCGCGATGGACGAAGACCGGCTGGCGGCTCTCCTCCAGGAGATACTCCAGCACCAAGACGAGCTCCAGGTGCAGGAAGCCCGGGAACCGGTGGCCCGGGAAGAGGCTCCCGGCCGGAACCTTCTCCTCGGGGTCGTCCCCTTCGTGATGCGCTACTGGTGGGCCCTCCTTCCCCTCGCCTATTTAGGGTCCCTCCTCGGGTATCACTACGGGCCCCTTGCCGGGCTCCTCGGACCGGTTACTCCGGGGCGCGAGGCCCGGGCGTACTACCGGGTCGCCCTCCGGCGACTTAAGTCCTTAGGCCTTCCGCCGGAGCCCTGGGAGTCGCCTCTCGAGTACGCCCGGCGCCTCGAAGAGGAGTACTCCGTTGCCGCGGAAAGACTGACCAAGTGGTACCTCGAGCGGCTTTTCCGGTCCCAAGAGGCGCCGGTAGACCCGGAGGATCGCCGCCGGGTCCGGCGGGCCTTCTCCGCCTCCCTCCGGCACCGCTTTTCCCGGGGGCGCCGGCTGGCGGCCCTCCTTCTGCCCCTTCTTCGTTTCAAGCCGAGAGCTTTCCAAGCCGACGCTCCCCGGGAGCAGGGGGTGCTCCGTGAATAGGTGGCTTCGGCGAGTTTCCGCCTCATTAGGAGTGGTTCTCCTGCTCCTCGGGAATCCCGGCGCGTCGGTCCAGGGACAGATCCATCTCCCGGCCGGGGAGACGCCGGACGACTACGTAGCCGACGCCCGGGATGCCATCGAGAAAGAGAACTATCAATACGCGGTGCAGCGCCTCACCGAAGGGGTTCGCCGCTTTCCCGAAGCGGTCGACATCCGGGTAGAGCTTGCGGAGCTCTACTACGACAAGGAGCTCTTCGACCTGGCCTTGGAGCACTACAGGGTTGCGGAAGAGCTCTCGCCGAACAGCTATTCGATCCTCTACGACACGGCCTTTACCCTCGGGCGTCTCAACCGGGAGGCGGAAGCCATCACCTACCTGAAGCGGATCGAGAACATCTATCCGGGGTCCCCGGAGCTCGCCAGCGACCTCGGGTGGCTCTACTTTAAGACCCGGCAGCTCGACGCCGGGGAAGACGTGCTCCTCGAGGCCCTATCGGCCTACGGGGAGGACCGGAGCGTCGCGATGACCCTCGGAACCATCTACGCGGCGATGTACCGCTACGGAGAATCCAAGCGCTACTATCGGGAGGCCATCGACGCCGCCCTGCAGAATGGCCTGAGCTATTTCGCCTCCGTCGCCTACTACAACCTGTCGCTCCTCGAGAAGAGCTTCTACCGTTTCGACAACGCACTCGAGAGTACCAACCGCTCCCTTCTCCACGCCCGGCGGGCCACCGGCTTTCTTGCCCGGGGGGAGCTCTACGAGATGCAGATGGATCTTGCCTCGGCCCATAAGGAGTACGAGCGGGCCTTTACCCTGGACGAAGAGACGCCTCTCCCGGCGATAAATCTATCGGCCCTCTATCAGCGGAGCGGTCACCTCGACAGGGCCCTCTCCCACGCTCGAAGGGTCTACGACGACGAGGATCTCTCTTGGATGTTCAACTTCGGGATCGACGAGGTCCGCCACTCGAAGGATCTGAACGAAATTCTCGCCGATACCCATCTGGGTCTGGCACGCGAGACCTGGCGCACCCCGGCGGCGGGAATTCTTCCCCGGCTCCGGCGCCTCGGCTCCTATCTCCGGCACCGGGCCCTCGCCTGGTATCACCGCCATCGCTATGTTCAGCTCGCCGATAGGACCGCCGGGACCTATCTGGATCGGTCCAACTACCTCGACGCTTATTGGACCTACTACCTCGCCGCGCAATCGAGCCCCCGGGTGGCGGAGAAGTATCTCTCCCTCGCGAGACAGTTGGAGCTGGAGGTAATACCCGAGTCCGCCGGCTCCTACGACCTGGAAGAAGCCCTGTTGAAGCGGGATCCCCGGCGGATTAGCCGGGCTCTGGAAACCCTCGACCCGGTTTGGGAGAGCGCCCGGATAGAGTCGGCCCTGAAGGGGCTTCTGGGGGAAGCGAAGCCCGGGAGTCCGGAGTATAACCGGGCGGCCGTACGGCTCTACGAGATCAACCCCGGGGCCTTTCGGCAGAACGGCTTCTTCGTACCCGCCCGCGTTTCGACCGCCGGCCTTGCTCCGAGACAACGGCGCCTGCTCCTCCGGCACCTCCGCCGGGCGGGGTTCTACCCGAGCGACGAGCCCTCGGCGGTGACGCTGGAGGTTTCCCGGCAGGGAGAGGCCGTCCGTGTCCGGTCCTTCGGTTCCCTCAACGGCCCCGAAACCGTCGACGCCGAAGGCCTCGCTTCCGCCGATTTGGCGGAGCTTGCCGCCGCTGTCGCGGACCGGCTGCTACGCTACCCGCTGACCTTCTCCGAGGTGCCCGGGCCCGAAGCAGCGGAACCAAGGGGCCGCGAGCCCGAAGCCGCTACCACCGGATAAGGTTTCCGCCGTAGGCCAGTCCGGACCCGAAGCCGACGGTTACCAGAACGTCGCCGGGCGTCAGCCGGTTGCCGGTGGCCAGCTCTTCGATCGCGATGGGTATCGAGGCCGCGGAGGTGTTGGCGTAGCGCTCGAGGTTGGTAAAGAATCTGTCTTCCGGGAAGCCGGCCCGCTTGCAGGCGGCCTGGATAATTCTTCGGTTGGCCTGGTGGGGGACGACGTAGGCAACGTCTTCCATGGTCAGGCCGTTCCGGGACAACAGCACCTGGATGGTCTCGATAATTGCCGACACGGCAAAATTGTAGACCGCCCGGCCGTCCATCGATAGGTACCGGTCGGTTTCGTTCTCCGGTGCCACCGGATTCCGGCTGCCGCCCGCTTTGCGCCAGAGGGTGTGGTGCCCGGAACCCTTAGACCGGAGATAGCCGTCGAGGATCCCTCGATCTTCGGCGGCTCCGTCTTCTACGGCGCTTACCACGGCAGCGCCGGCTCCGTCCCCGAAGAGGACACAGGTCGAGCGATCCTCCCAGTTGAGGATCCGGGAGTACACCTCGCTGCCGATAACCAATACGTTCCGGGCGGTCCCCGAAAGGATGTAAACCCGGGCGGTGTCGACGCCGTAGACGAAGCCGCTGCAGGCGGCCACAAGGTCCATCGCCCCGGCCTGAGGAATACCGAGCCTGTCCTGGACAATCGACGCCGTCGCCGGGAGGCCCGGGTAGTCGGGGGTGGAGGTGGCAAGGAGCACCAAATCGATCTCTCCCACCTCGATCGAGCTCCGGCCTATCGCCTGCCGGGACGCTTCCACCGCAAGGTCCGATGCCGCGATCGAGTCGTCGGCAACCCGGCGCGCCTTTATCCCGGTGTGGGAGTAAATCCACTCGTCGGAGGTGTCCACTACGTGGGCCAACTCGTCGTTGGTTACGATGCGTGGCGGGAGATACGCTCCGATGCCGTTCATGACAGGCTTCACCGACAGTCCTTTCTCGACGCGACGTGTTTCCCGGCAATATACGGGGCCCTCTCTCCCGGGGTCAACGCTCGGCTTTTTGTCGGTCGCCGACCGAATACTTGACAGTGCGATGTCCCCTTGCTAACCTCCCCTGCGAGATAGGTAACGGGAGGGCGCATGGCCATAACATTTCTCTTTCCGGGCCAGGGAGCCCAGTATCCCGGTATGGGCAAGGACCTCTACGACGCATTCAAAGAGGTTCGGGACCTCTTCGACGCAGCTTCCGAAGCGGTGGGTTACGACCTCAGGACCGTGATTTTTGACGGGAGTGAGGAAGAGCTCAAACAGACGGACAAGACTCAGATAGCCATTACCCTCGTCAACCTTGCCGCCGCCGCCGGGCTGTCCGCCCGGGGCATTGTCCCCGACCGGTGCGCCGGGTTTTCTCTCGGGGAGTACGCCTCCCTGGTAACCGCCGGAGTCATCCCCTTGGAAGACGTATTCGGGGTGGTCAAGGCCCGGGGGGAGATTATGGAGGCCGTAAGCCGGACGGTGGATACTGCAGCCGGAGCATCGGGAATGGCCGCGGCGATCGGTCTGAGCTTCGACGAAGTGTCCGCCGTCCTAAAGACGGTTCCCGACGCCTACCCGGGTATCTACAACAGCCCGAGCCAGACCGTAGTCTCCGGGACCGCCGAGGGACTTACCGCCGCCGAGACTGCTCTCAAAGATGCCGGAGCGAAGCGCTATATTCGCCTGAAGGTATCCGGCCCCTTTCACTGCCCGCTGATGGCCGATGCCCGCCGGCAGTTCGAAGAGGTTCTTCGGGGTGTCGCCTTTGCCGACCCGAAGCTCCCGGTCTACTCCAACGTGACCGGGGAGGTTATTGCCACCGGGGAAGAGGCCCGGGAGCTCTGCCTCGATCAACTGATCCGGACGGTCCTCTGGACCCCGGAAATGGAGTCCTTGGTTCGGGACGGATCGAGTGCTTTTCTAGAGGTTGGCCCGGGAACGGTTCTCGGGGGCCTCTGGAAAGCGTATGCTAAGACCAAAGAGGGGCTCGAAATCCCGATGTACCCCGCCGGAAAGCTCGAGGACATGGAAGCGATACCGGCATAGTAAGGAGAAAGTAGTGTTACTTGAAGGAAAAAAGGCACTGGTAACCGGAGGATCCCGCGGAATCGGACGCGAAATCGTTCTGGCGTTTCTGCGGAACGGTGCCGGCGTATATTACGTCGATCTGAATCCCGGCGAATCTCTCGATGAGTATCAGTCGGTAGCCAAGGAGATGGGCGTCGAGGCATTCTACAAGGAAGGAAACGTAGCCGACGAGCAGACCATAACCGCGACCACCGAAGAGATCCTCGCCGAGAGCGGGGGCATCGATATTCTGGTCAACAACGCCGGCATTACCCGGGACGGGCTTATCTTCCGGATGTCGGCGGAAGACTGGACGAGCGTGTTGAACATCAACCTGACCAGCGCCTTCTACCTGTCGAAGGTGGTCTCCCGGGCGATGATCAAGCAGCGCAGCGGCTCCATCGTCAACGTCGCGTCCATCGTCGGCATGATCGGGAACGCCGGGCAGACCAACTACTCCGCCTCGAAGGCGGGTCTTATCGGCTTTACCAAGAGCCTCGCCCGGGAGGTCGCAGGACGGAACGTCCGGGTCAACGCGGTGGCGCCGGGGTTTATCAAAACCAAGATGACCGAGAACCTCAACGAAGAACAGCAGCAGAAGCTCCGGGAGCAGATTCCGATGAGCCGCATCGGCGAGCCCGAAGAGGTCGCCAAGGCTATCGTCTTTCTCTGCTCCGACCTCGCCTCCTACATAACCGGTCAGGTAATCCAGGTGACCGGTGGAATGGGGATGTAGCCTATGCCACGCCGCGTCGTCATAACCGGCATGGGGACCGTCAATCCGCTTGGGAACTCAGTCGAGGCCTTCTGGGAAGGCATAAAAGCGGGGCGGAGCGGTCTCGGGCCGATTACCAAGTTCGACACTAGCGAGTACACCACAAAGATTGCCGGGGAGGTCAAAGACTTTACCCCTTCGGACTTTATGGACAAGAAAGAGGCTCGAAAGATGGAGCCCTTCTCCCACTTCGCCGTCGCCGCCAGCCTCGAAGCAATGCGGGACGCCGGCCTCAAGACAGGAGAGAATATCGACCCGAGGCGTATCGGCGTTATTCTTGGAGTCGGTATCGGCGGATTCCAGACCATCGAGGACTCCTACATCGCGCTCCTGGAGAAGGGCCCCTCCCGGGTGCCCCCGATGACCATTCCCAAGCTGATCGCCAATATTGGACCGGCGAACGCCGCCATCGCCATCCAGGCCTTCGGCCCGGTCTACTCCATGGCAACCGCGTGCTCCTCCGCTGCCGACGCTATCGGCAACAGCTTCCGTTGGATCCGGGACGGGATGGGCGACGCGATGGTTACCGGCGGTGTCGAAGCCTGCATAACCAGGCTCGGCGTATCCGGGTTTAACGTCATACAGGCCCTCAGCACCCACTTTAACGACGAGCCCGAGAAGGCTTCCCGCCCCTTCGATAAGGACCGGGACGGCTTCGTTATAGCCGAGGGCTCCGGTGTGCTGATCTTAGAGAGTCTCGAGCACGCCCAGGCTCGGGGAGCCCACATCTACGCGGAAATCGTCGGCTCCGGGATAAGCTGCGACGCCAACCACCTTACCGCGCCCCATCCCGAGGGACGGGGTGCCATCGAAGCCATCAAGATGGCCCTCGACGACGCCGGCATAAAGCCGGAGGATGTCGACTACATCAACGCCCACGGCACCTCGACGCCCTTAAACGATCCCTTGGAAACCATGGCGATCAAGGAGGTCTTCGGGGAGCATGCCTACAAGCTAAAGGTCTCTTCGACGAAGTCGATGCACGGCCACATGATCGGCGCCGCCGGGGGTGTGGAGGCGATCGCCTGTACCCTGGCGATTCGGGACCAGTTCTTTCCGCCGACGATAAACCTGGACGAGCCGGACCCCGCCTGCGACTTGGACTACGTTCCGAACACGGGCGTCTCCGGTCGGATTCGCTACGCGGTGTCGAACTCTCTCGGCTTCGGGGGGCACAACGGCATCGTCGTCATTAAGGAATTCGAGGAGTAGCCAAAACAGAAGATGGTCGCCTACATTCCCTTTCCAGATTGGCTCAGCGCCGAGATAATTCCCGGGCTTCCCTTCCGGTGGTACGGGATGATGTACCTGGTGGCCTTTGGGATCACCTATCTACTCTTCACCTATCAGCTAAAGCGGAGGCAGATCGACTACGACAAGGACGAAGTGGTCAACATGTTCTTCTGGGCTATTCTGGCCTTGCTGATCGGCGGCCGCATCTTTGCGGCCCTCCTCTTCGACCCGACGAACGCCTACTGGCGGGAGCCCTGGCGCATCTTCTGGCCCTTCGCCAACGGGCAGTTTACAGGCCTTCAGGGGATGAACTACTACGGAGGTCTCCTCGGGGCCGCCGTCGCCATGATTATCTACGCCCGGAAGAAGGGCATCGACATTCGCGACTGGGGCGACATGATTATCGCCGGGGTCCCCTTAGGCTACACCTTCGGACGTCTGGGCAACTTTATAAACGGCGAGCTCTACGGACGGATAACCGACGTACCCTGGGCGGTTATGTTTCCCCACGCTCGGCGCCTGCCGGTGGACGACCCCTTCGTCCGGGAAGTCGCCGCCTCTATCGGGATGGAGCTCCCGGAGAGCGGTCTGGTCAACATGCCCCGGCACCCGACGCAGATCTACGAGGGACTTACCGAGGGGGTCCTGCTCTGGGTCCTCATGTGGTTCGTCTTTCGCAAACTGAAGCTCCGGAAAGGGGCGCTTTTGGGCATCTACCTGATCGGCTACGGTCTTCCCCGGTTTCTCATCGATTATCTCAGGGTTCCCTTGCGGGGGCGCTTCGCGCTGCGCTTTTCGGACATTCCTCACCCCCCGTACGTCTACCTGACGCCGCTAAACTTTATCGCGAGCCAATTCTACGCCCTCGCGATGATTCTGTTAGGGGTCGGGATTCTGGTGTGGCTCTACAGGCGGAATCCGGGGCTCGAGGCTACAGCCCGCGGCCAAGGTGCCGGCGGCAGCAAGGCGGCCCGGCGGAATCTGCGGAAAAAGCTTAAGAAGTAGAAGCGCCGGGGCGCCTGGCCCTGTTGTATACTTGTGAAGGAGGAGTGCGGAATGGCGCAGTTCGTCGATCACAAGCTTAAGCTAACCTACGGGGACCTCGAGCAGATTCCCGAGGACGATCCCTACCGCCACGAGATTGTCGACGGTGTCCACATTGCCTCGCCGTCCCCGACGTACGGGCATCAGCGCATTTCTAAACGCCTCCTTATTCAGCTGCATCGGGGAATCGAAGAAGCCGGTTTCGGTGAGGTCCTCTACGCCCCGATGGACACGGAGATCGGTCCCCACGATATCCTCGAGCCGGATATCCTCGTTATCCTCAACGACAACAGGTGGATCATTAGGTCCTCGCACGTCGTTGGCGCCCCGGACCTTGTTATCGAGATTCTATCGCCTTCCACCGAGTCCCGGGACCGGGATGTCAAGGTCGAGCGCTACGGGATCCACGGTGTGCCGGAATACTGGATTGTCGATGGCGACAACGAGGTGGTCGAGGTCTACCGGCAGATTCAAGGCGTTCGGCCCTCTCTCGCGTTGGCATCCCGGCACCACGATACACTGTCCTATGCCCCGTCCGGACTCGAGCATGAAGTAGTTGTGGACCTCACTGAGCTCTGGAAGCAGTAGTCGCGGAGCACCCGGAGTGCCGGCCCGCCGGCGGCGGCCTGGTCGGCTAATCCTCGGGAGTAAACTCATCCTTCGGGGCGCCGCAGACGGGGCAGACCCAGTCCTCCGGAAGGTCGGCGAAGGCCGTCCCCGGGGGAATATCCGCGTCGGGGTCCCCCTCGGAGGGGTCGTAGATATATCCGCAAGCGTTACAAACGTAAAGCGTCATACCGGGTCTCTAGGGCCACTGAACGTCGGAGATGAGGGTAAGCTTCGACCGGGCGCGTTCGTCGTCGGGGTTTATCTCCAGCGCCTTACGGAGGCTCGTCATGGCTGCCGTGGTGTCGTGGAGTCCGAAGCTCGCGACGCCCATCATGTAATGAACTTCCGCAAAATTCGGGGTCTCCGCCGCGAGCTCCTTCAAGAGCTTCCGCGCCTTGTCGTATTCTTTGCGCTTAATCCGGAGCTGGGCCAAGTAGTAGTTGGCGATCATCGATTCGGGAGAGAGCTGCCGGAAACGCTCGAAGGCCACGGCAGCGCTCTCGTCGTTCCCGAGGAAGAAATGGATCAGGCCGACGAAGTAGGCCGCCATCGCGTGGCTCTGGCTCCCGGAATCTATAACGTGCTGAAAGCTCTCGAGAGCTTCGGTGAGCTGTCCCATCCGGTACTGACACACGCCGAGCTTGTAGAGTGCAATTCCGAAGTCGGGGTGGATCTCGACGGCTTTCTGATACTCCTCTACGGAGGTGTCGAGCTTACCGAGGGAGTAGTAGATGTTACCAAGGAGAAGGTGGGCGAAGGCGGAGTCCGGATAGCTCTTGCTAAGCTCTAGAAAGGCCTTCTCCGCCTCGGCCCATTCGCCGGACAGGTAAAACCCCATCGCCTCCTGGTATTTAGGATCCGACTGGATCTGCATGCACGCCCCCTCAAGCTGTCAGGTAGTTTTCTTAGTCTAACGGGTCACTTTCCGCTTTGCAACATGCTCCGGGGGTCGAGGATCTTCTCGACGTCCTCCGCCGGGAGGACCTCGGCTTCGATAACCACCTCCCGGATCGGCCGCTTCTCCTTGTAGGCCCGGTACGCGAGCTTAGCCGCCTGATCGTACCCGATCCGGTTCGCCAGAGGCGTCACCAGGGCCAAGCTCCACTCGAGCCAGAAGCTCATCCGCTCGGTATCCGCCTCGACGCCGTCGATACAACGCTCGGCTAAGACCCGGCAGCTATTCGCCAGAACGCCGATGCTCTCTTCGGTTTCCATAGCGATCAGGGGGTGCATCATGTTGAGCTCTAAGGGAGCGTTCTGCCCGGCGGTCGTCACGCTTACGGCCTTACCCATTATGTAGGCGGCAACCTGAATAACCATTTCCGGGATAACCGGGTTAACCTTCCCGGGCATAATCGAGCTTCCAGGCTGGAGGGTGGGGAGGATAATCTCTCCCAGGGCGCCCCGGGGCCCACTGGCCAGAAGCCGCAGGTCGTTGGCAATCTTCATCAGGCTCGTGGCGATTACGTTCAGGGCCCCCATCAACTCGACCTGGGCGTCCCGGGTGGCGATCGCCTCGAAGCGGTTCTCCGCAGGGCGAAAGGGAAGCCCCGTCTCCTCGGCGAGAAAGCCGATCGCCAGGTCGGGGAAGTCGGGGTGACAGTTGATGCCGGTCCCTACCGCCGTGCCGCCGAGGGCGAGCTCCTCGAGGTGGGGAAGGGTGTTCTCCACCCGGCGGATCCCCTTGCGGATCTGGTCGGCAAACCCGGAGAACTCCTGCCCCAGGGTCATCGGCACGGCGTCTTGCAGATGGGTCCGCCCCAGCTTTACCGCGTCGGCGAACTCCCGGGCCTTCCCCTCTAAGCTTGCCTGAAGCACCGCGAGGGCGTCGAGGAGGTGGACCAGACTCATGCGGTTGGCGACGTGCACCGCCGTAGGGATAACGTCGTTCGAGGACTGTCCCCGGTTTACGTGGTCGTTCGGGTGGACCGGGGAGCGGGTCCCCAAGGGGGAGCCGAGCATCTGGTTGGCTCGGTTGGCGATAACCTCGTTGGCGTTCATGTTCCAGGAGGTGCCGGAGCCCGTCTGGAAGACGTCGATGGGGAAGTGGTCGTTCCACTCGCCGTCGATAACCTCTCCCGCGGCGTCGACGATCGCGGCGACCAGCTTCTCCTCCACCGTTCCGAGCTTGCCGTTAGCCCGGGCCGCCGATTTCTTTATAAGGCCCAGGGCGCGGATCATCGAAGGCGTAATCCGGTTCCTCGAGACGCCGAAGTTCTCTACCGCGCGTTGGGTTTGGGCTCCCCAATAGGCCCATTCGGGAATAGCGACCTCTCCCATCGAGTCGGATTCGTGGCGATTCTCTTCTTCTACCATGACAGCATCCTCTCTTTCGGTTAGGTTAATTGCTGAGGCTTACCCGGCGGCGTATATTACCGAAAGGAGTAGGAAATGGCAAATATTGGCATCGTTGGAAGCGGGAATGTCGGGGCGAACACCGCTTTCTTTCTCGCGGAAAAGAACGTGGCGGACGTCTTGCTCTGCGACATCCAGGAAGGGCTGGCTACCGGAAAGACCCTGGATATGATGGAAGCCGCTCCGGTCCGGGGCTACCAGACCAAGCTGTCGGGAACCGATTCTCTTAAGGACGTTCTCAAACGCGACATCGTCATCATAGCCGCCGGGAGCATCCGGGAACCGGGGCAGAAGCGGGACGACCTCTTCGACAAGAACCGCGCCCTCGTCGAAGAGCTTGCCGGCAAGCTTAAAGGGCATAAGGGAATCGTGGTTATCGCCACCGAGCCGGTGGACGCCCTGACAACCCTCTTTACCAAGGTCTCGGGACTCCCCCGGGAGCGGGTTCTCGGCGTCGGCGGCGTCCTCGATGGCGGCAGGCTGCGCTATCTCCTCGCCGAGGAGCTCGGCACATCGACGGACGACATCGCCGCCACCGTCATCGGGCCCCACAACGACTCGATGGTCCCCCTCGTCGACTATACGAACGTCGGGGGCATTCCGGTCTCCCGCCTCTTGCCCGCCGATCGCATCCAGGCCCTCTTCGAGGCCACCCGGAGCGCCGGGGACGACCTCTTGGCGGCAGCCAAGCGCTCGAGCGCCTACTACGGACCCGCCGCCGCGGCCTGCGACCTCGTGGAGGCGATCGTCGGAAACACCAACCGGGTACTTTCGGTTTCCTTCGTCCTCGAAGGAGAGCTCGGGGTCTCCGGCGTAGCCGCCAGCCTCCCGGCGACCATCGGCGCCGGCGGAGTTACCCGGGTAATGGTCCCAAAGCTAAAAGACGCGGAGAAAAAGCAGTTTGCAGACGGCGCGGCGGCGGTAGCAAAGATTCTTGAAGGGAGCAACAGATGAGCAAGGTATCCGTAATAGGTGCAGGAAACGTCGGCGCTACGGCCGTCTACTACATCGCAAAGCGAAACATCGCCGATGTCGTCATGGTCGACGTCGTCGAGGGGCTTCCTCAGAGCAAGGCCGCGGACTATCTCCACGCCTCCCCCTCGCAGGGTTTCGACGTCGAGCTCGTCGGCACCAACGACTACTCCGCCATCAAGGACTCCGACGTCGTCGTCCACACCGCGGGCATCGCCCGGAAGCCCGGGATGGACCGGATGGACCTCCTCAAGACCAACGTCAATATCGCCCGGCAGGCGAGCCGCGCCATCGTCGAGTACGCCCCGAACGCCATCGTCATCGCCGTCGCAAACCCCCTAGACGTCATCGCCATGGCGGTCCTCAAAGAGACCGGCTTTCCCGCACACCGGGTCGTCGGCATGGCGGGAATCCTCGACTCGACGCGGTTTCGCTACTTTATCGCCGAGGCCCTCGACGTGCTCCCTTCCGACGTCCAGGCGATGGTTCTCGGGGGGCACGGCGACACCATGGTCCCTGTGCCGAGCTACACCTCCGTCGGCGGCTTTCCCATCGTCGACCTCATAGAGCCGGAGAAGCTCGAAAAGCTCGTCGCCCGGACCCGCACCGGCGGGGGGGAGATCGTCAACTACCTCAAGACCGGCAGCGCCTACTACGCCCCGGCGGCCTCGGCGGCAAAGATGGTCGACGCCGTGGTTACCGACAGCAAGTGCGTCGCCGCGGCGAGCGCCTACCTCGACGGCGAGTACGGCTACTCCGGCGTCTATTTGGGTGTACCTGTCCTCCTCGGCAAGCACGGCGTAGAAAAAATCTACGAGCTCGAGCTAACCGCCGAAGAGAAGGCTGCCCTCGACAACTCCGTAGCCCACGTGCAGGAGGG
Source organism: uncultured Spirochaetaceae bacterium (assembly GCA_964413945.1). Lineage (GTDB taxonomy): Bacteria > Spirochaetota > Spirochaetia > DSM-27196 > PWMO01 > CAYPUT01. The sequence continues at coordinate 227 of CAYPUT010000004.1, read as the reverse complement.
GGTCGAGACGCTCAATAGTCTCTGGTAGCGACCCCGCCGGCGACAATCACCGCCCCTCAGACAACACATGTAAGCGAAGCCCCACGGGTCCACCCGCCTGGGGCTTCGCTGTAGGAACAGAGGCGCCCCATGCGGCTCGGCCCCTGCTGCTGTACGGGCTGTCCCTGTGTTGTCCGAGGGGGCGCGGTTGGCGTCGGGCGCGTGCGGGGTGTGGCGTTTCGGCGGGG
>CAYPUT010000003.1:7687-46051 GCA_964413945.1 uncultured Spirochaetaceae bacterium | reverse complement strand
CTCTTCTGCTATCCGGGCTTCGTCGGGTTGGTAAATCGACCATCATGCGGCTTGTCGTTCAACGGTTGATCCAGACCGGACAGTCGCCAACATCTATCCTCTACGTCAGCCTTGACGACTACATGTTGCGACAGCAGACCATTCTCGATGTAGTCAACAGGTTTCGGCAGATTCACAAGCACTCGGTTGATGTTCCAGTGACGGTCATGCTCGATGAAATCACCGCCAAGGCGGATTTTCATCAGCAATTGAAGAACCTGATAGACAGAGAGAGAATTACCCTCGTTGCAGCTTCGTCTTCAAGCTTGCTTCTGCAGGATCAAAAGGCGTTGCTGAGCGGACGTACCCGAACACTCGAAATACAACCGCTGACACTCGAGGAGTATCTACACTTCAAAGATGTCGTCCTGTCTCGGAAAGACAGCGGGCTACTCGATGGTTACTTCCGTGATTACGTGCGTCACGGGGGGCTCCCGGAACACGTTCTCCATCCGAGCAGGGACTACCTGATGAATCTGGTCGACGACATTATTCAAAAGGATATCACCGCGCTGCACGGTCTTAAGGATCACCAAGTTGCCCGCGACTATTTTACCCTGCTCATGGAGCGAAGCGGCAAGCAAGTCAGCATCAACAAAATGGCAAACATTCTCAGTGTGTCTCCCGACACCTCTCGGCGCTATCTCGGCTATTTCGAGGATGCCTATCTCGTGCATCCGGTCTCTCGCTGGGGAAAGACCAACGAGCGGATCCTGTCGCCGAAGAAGATCTATGCGTGTGACCTTGGAATCAAGCACCTGTTCATCGGCGATCGTGATTGGGGAAGCTATTTCGAAAACTATGTCTATCTTCGGCTTCGAAAGCATCAAGAAGTGCACTATGTTCGTCACGGAGACTATGAGTTGGACTTTCTCACTGAAGACAAGACCCTCATTGAAGTGAAGTACAACGCCGAACTCCCCGGGGAGCAACAAAACGCTTTTGACTCGTTTCCCGCGACCAGGAAGCGGATCGTAGGGTCGCTTCGCGATGCTCAGCTCATAGACGGCCTTTGGGAGGCATAACACGCGTGGATAAGCGGGTCAGGGCTAAGGATGGCCGGTACGTCCAACCGCCGGTCACCCTTCCTCCGAAAACACCTCAGCGAGTGACACGACCAGCTCCGGTACCGCCGCGGCGGCGACCGTATCATCCGGTCCAAAGACGCCGCTGCGCCGATAGGTTCGGTCGGTTTCCAGCCGCCAGACCTCCACGACCCGCTCATCCTGATCGACGATCCAATACTCGCTCACGCCAAACCGCTCGTACAGGTCGAACGTGCGACGGCGGTCGATGAGGCCACTGTCGGGGGACACGATCTCCACGACCAGGTCGGGGGGGCCGGTCATGCCCTGTTCCGTGAGCTTGGAGCCGTCGCAGGTAACGGTAATGTCGGGCTGAACCACCGTGGGCGCGTCGTCATCCTTATCGGCGCTCAGTTTTACGTCGAAGGGGGCAAAGTATACCTGACACGGCTTTCCCGCGAGAGAACCGTCCATCTGCCGAAAGATCGCCCGGGATGTCTCCTGATGCCTCCGCCGCGGTGCGGGACTCATCGCGTAGGCGATGCCGTCAATGAGCTCATAGCGCTCACCCTCCGGCCAGGCGAGATAATCGGTCCAGCTGTAGCGTTCATCTTCTTTCGGCAGCTGCATAGCGTAAATATGCCCTGAGAGACGGAAGTGGTAAAGATGGGGACATAAGCCCAAATCCTCGCCGGATCGTATGCAGGCTCTTAATGGTGGCGGCGCGGCCTTCTACCAGATCGTCGGAACGAGTCCGGAATCGCGGATCTCTCTGTCTCGTGTCACGAGCGGGAGCGCGTGGCGGACGGCAGTGGCTACGAAGATGCGATCGAAGGGGTCTCCCTGCGGGAGCGCCAGCTCGGCCGCCTTTGCCGCGATCACCGCGTCGACTGGAAGAACGTGGAAATGGGCGGCGAAATCGTTCAAAAACGATCCAAGCCCTTCATCAACCACGACCCGACGCTTCGTTATCAGCAGGGCGAGCTCGAAGAGCATCAGATCGGAAACATAGATCTCGTCACGGTCTAGTTCCCCGAGTCGCGACAATGCGGCGGGACTCAGGCGATCCTCCCCCTGTACCAGCCAGAGTGCGGCATGGGTATCGAGAAGTACGCTCACAACTCGCCGTCCCACTCCGAGTCAGGAAGGGTGGGTCGATCGAGGTCGTCGGCGGAGCTACGGATGCGGTCGCGCATCGAGCCGTACACCGGCTGCTTCTCGGCTACTTCGGCGGTAAGTACCAGGTTTCCCTCACGCGTCTCAATGATCACGGTCTCACCGGCCAACGCCGCTCGCCGCACGCGTGGGAATTCTCGAAGAAGCGTACTCACGTTCGTTCGCATGTCAAATAATTTGTCAAACAAACCCCGTCATGTCAAGCGAATCGCGCCGCCTGAGCGGTTACCAGACCTTTCGCAGGTCGACGCGAGCGGTGACGTCCTCGCTCCTGGACTCCGCGGCCGGGGCGGTGTAGGTAATCTCCTTCTCGCAGGTTTCGGTAAGCTCGTAGCCGTCGGTGCCGGCGCGGTAGCGTGAGACCGTATGGGCGTCGAGGTCGACGAGCCAGTACTCGGGAACGCCCCGCTGCTCGTAGAGCTTGAGCTTGAGGGAGCGATCGCGCTTGGCGGTACCGGGCGAGAGGATCTCCACCACCAGGTCGGGCGGCCCGAGGAGTCGGGAGGGGGAGACATAGTGGCGGTGCTCGGCGAGGATCACCATGAGGTCGGGTTGGACCACGTCGGTGTCTGAGAGCTGGAGGTCCATCGGGGCGTCATACACGCGCCCGAGCCCGTTCTCCTCGATGTCGCGGTAGAGTTGGAACTGAATGTGTCGCGAGGCGTCCTGGTGCGCGGTGGTGGGCGATGGGGACATGTAGTGCTCTCCGTCGATGATCTCGTGTCGATTGCCGTCGTCGGGGAAATGCACGTAGTCCTCGTATGTGAGCTTTGTTCTGTGGCGGGTCTGCGGAGACATAATTCCCCCTTGCTTCTCTAAACATATGCCTCGAGACCGGCGGATGCAAGCCTGGCCGCAGGCAACCAAGAGATCCGGCTGAACCACCGTCGGCTTCCTCTTACCTGCTTAACCGAAGCGCTCGAGGACCCCTTCGACAGGCTACTGATCCTCGATATTCAGCATCGGCAACAGCACCCTCCACTCCTCTCGGAGCTTCTGCAACGCTCGAGGGGCCTCATCGACCTCATTGGATTTCACCGTCCGTTCCAGTTCGGCAGCCGCTTCGGCCAATCGATCGCATCGCAATAACAGAGCACTTCCCTTCACCATGTGAGCCAGTGAGAAAACCTCGTCGTAGGCCTTCGTGGCGAGCGCCTTCTCCATGGAAGCTATTCTTTGCGGCACTTCCGCTTTTGCGGTGCGAAGCAGCTCTTGCATCAAATCCCGGTCTGCAACGGCCTCGGCAAACCCCCGTTTGTCGAACCGTTTCGAGGCGTCGGAACCGAGATATCTTTGTACGATTCCTCGCAGCTTCTCGATATCGATCGGTTTCGTGACAAAATCGTCCATGCCTGCTGCGAGGCTCCGTTCTCTTTCCTCCTTCATCGCCCCGGCGGTAAGTCCGATGATGGGAGTCTTGGAGGCATGTGCTTCTTCCTCTCTACGCCGAATTGCCGTTGTCGCATCGTTTCCATCCAGTTCGGGCATCTGCACATCCATAAAAATGATACTCGGTTCCGTTCGGGCCGCCAGCTCAACCGCTTCCTTACCGTTGCCGGCTTCGACTATTGTTGCGGAAGGAACCGCGCGCTGTACGATCGATTTTGCCAACAGCATGTTCGTCGGATTGTCCTCCGCAATCAGGATGGTAATACTTCCCGGAGTGCCGAACCCCTTCTCCGTGGTTTCTCCATCGTGTATGTCTACTGCGGCTTCGCGCGTCGACGGTCGCACCGGGGAGCTCCCATCGTGTATGGAATCGCGATCTCTGAGAACGTTCAACAAGTCCAACGGCTTTACCGGCTTGGTCAACCATCTGTGTACATCGAGTCTTTTGCATTCCTCGTGCACACCCGCATCGTCGGAAGAGGAATGCAGGAAGATGATCGGCGGTTCGCCCGGCGGCAACATCAATTTCTCCCGCATCATGCGGATTGTCTCCAATCCGTTTATGTACGGCATATGGTAATCGCAGATGATAACATCAAACGGTTCGCTCCGCTCTATCAGTTTCAAAGACTCGAATCCATCTTCACAACCGGTAACGTCGATACCCCAAGAGTGCAGTAGCTGTTGGAGAATCGTACGGTTGTTCGCGTTATCATCTATGACCAAGCAACGATGGATATCTTCGATGTCTCGACTATCGTCCTTTTTACCGTACTCATATTCGGTCTCCAACGAAAAGGAGAACACCGATCCCTTTCCGGGCGTACTCGCCAGGTGCAGTTTTCCACCCATCTCAACGGCGATGCTGTCGGAGATGATCAGCCCTAGTCCAGACCCGCCGAACTGTCGGGTTGTGGAGCTGTCGGCCTGACTGAATGCTTTGAAGAGCCTCTTCCTTTGTACCTCCGAAATGCCGATTCCCGTGTCTCGAACGGCGAAATCGAACCTGCCGCGGGTCGCATCGATCGACTCGAATCGCACCTGCAGTTCAATTTCACCGGATTCGGTAAACTTGACGGCGTTTCCCAGCAAGTTCGCCAGGATTTGCGTCAACCGCACCGAATCCGTAACTGCGAAACGCGGCATCCTCGGATCGATGTCGAAAAGAACTTCAATCCCTTTCTTCGCCGCCGGAAATTTTATGATGTCGATACTCTGCTCGAGTAATCGCACCATGTCGGTTCTAATGCACTCGAGCTCGAACTTCCCCGCCTCGATCTTCGAGAAATCGAGAATATCGTTGATAATACCGAGCAGCATTTGGGCACTCGAGTTGACGTTGTCGGCATACTCCTTCTGAACTCGAGAGAGGGGTGTGTCTTGCAACAACTGCGAAAAGCCGATGACGGCGTGCATGGGAGTCCGTATTTCGTGACTCATGTTGGCCAAGAACTCCGACTTAGCCCTATTCGCAATCTCGGCGTTCTCCTTGGCCGCGAGGAGCTCTTCCTCATCCCTCTTTTTTTCGGTTATGTCTCTGGCAATTCCAAGGTAGGCGTCCACCTCTCCGTCTGCTCGCATCAACGGTGACGCATTCGACATATGCCAGCGCCAGCTACCGTCTTTGTGCCGGACACGATATTCGACTCCGTGCTGTTTCTCCTTTGTCTGCAGCACCCGCGCGAGAAAATCGCTGCACTTTTGCAGATCGTCGGGATGGACGTAGCGGTCGATTCCCGTACCGACTACCTCTTCCGGTTCGTGTCCCAGGATCTGTTTCCAGCGTGGCGAAACATAGGTAAAGACGGCGTCTTTGGAGAGCGAATAGAGGATATCGTTCGCGTTTTCTACGAAGCTCCGGAATTTCTCCTCACTCTCCCGCAGCGCGTCCTCAGTCTTCTTCCGCTCGGTGATGTCTTCGAAAATGGTGAGGATACGCTTCTGTTCCTGTACGGTGATAAACGTCCCATTCACTCTGGCGTGCAGTCTACGATTATCGAAGGTCGTGAACTCCATGACCATGCCGTTGACGCTGCCGTTTCCGATCAACTCGTCGGTAAATCTCTTTCGATCCGCCGGCGAGTAGAAGTTCAGTTCGGTCGGTGTCCGTCCCAACAGATCTTCCCTGGAAACCTCTACGGCACGGCAAAACGCGTCGTTGACGTCTATGATCCGTCCGTCGACTAGTTCGGATAGCGCCATCGGGTACGGAGAGCGGTAGAAAACCGTCCTGAATTGGGCTTCCCGTTCGCGAAGCAACCGTTCCGATTCGACTTTCTCCGTAATGTCTAATACGAGCTTCTGGTAGTGGGTAATAGCACCGTCGCCGCTCCGTACGACTCGACTACGGTCTTCGAGCCATCGTGTTTCGTTGTCCGGGGTAAGGATACGGTACGGTTCGTGAACGAACTCCTCTACACTCGGATCCTGTGAGGCCCGACGCACCTCGTCGACTACCCGCTCGAGATCATCGGGATGAATAATCTCGGTATACGAGAGCGTTCCTTCCAGAAACTCCCTCGGGCTGTATCCGAGGATACTCTCTACGTTCCCCGAAACGTACTCTACCGGCCAGTTCTCCTCGTTCTTCCAGAGAAAGATCGACGCGGAACCGGCCGAGATTATCCGGTCCGCCAACTGCATCCGCTCTGTCGATTCTCTCTCCGATGTGATGTCGGTATGTGATCCCGCCATCCGATACGGAGTTCCATCGTCTCGAAACAGCGCCTCACCGCGCGCCCTAATCCAGCGGTACGATCCGTCTTTGTGCTGCATTCGGAATTGAGCGTCGTACTTCTCGTGCTTTCCCTCTAAGTACTCCGCGACGTACTGTTGGACCCTATCCTTATCCTCGGCACTCAATAAACGGAGGAAGGTGTCGAAGCTGTTGGGCAGCTCGTCGTCGCCGTAGCCGAGCATGCTCTTCCATCGTTCGGAAAAAAAGAGCTCGTTCGTTTGTAGGTTCCAATCCCAGATTCCGTCGTTACTGCCTCTGACCGCCAGCTCGAATTGTTCCTTTGCGGAGAGTACTTTTTGCTCGGCTTCCCTCCTTTCGAAGTATCTGCCGAGCATCCGGGAAAACGGCTGCAAGAGCCGGATGCCGTCCTCGCTCCAGCTCCGCTCACCCCGGACATCGTCGAAGCCAACGAAGCCGAACCATTGCTGATCTACATCGATGGGAAGAGCGAGAACGGACCCGATACCCTGTGGCTCTAGTATGTCTCGTTCCTCCGGGGGAAAATCGGCGACTCGGCCGTGTATCGGATTTCCTAAGGACAGATTGCTGCGCCATCTGCCGAAACCGTGTTCTTCGTAGCTCGCATGCTGCAGGTGAGGGTTGTCTATTTGAGGCTCTACGCCTTCGGCACACACTTCGTAGATCCGTCGCATAGAAAGGTCGCCGTTGCGATCGGTAGAGTTCGAACAGATATAGACCCTCGAAGCATTCGAGAACGACAGAATGGAGCTAAGCGCATTATCGACCGCGTCCGGACTGCTCGTATTCAACGCGATACTGACCGCGGCAAGGTGGTGTTCGTAGTCCGGTTGCGGTGCCGGAATTTCGAAGAGACAACAGACAACGATCGACTGTTTTGCCGGGTAGACGTAGCTCCTATACCAAGAGTCGCGTGCCTTCGAGTAGTAGCGCCCCTCACTCCGGGTTCCCTCTGCTGCGGCGCTCGCGAGCACGTCGGCTTCGGGTACAATACCTAGATCGCCGGGCCCTGCGTCGATCAGCGAATCTCGGCATACCCCGACGATGTCTGCAAACGTTTCGTTGAGGTCGACGACTACGAAACCGACCGGTAGGCCGGCACTATCGACTTCTACCTCGAACAATGCGTATCCGAACGGTGCTGCGTCGAATAACTCTTGCATACTTTTACACCCGGGTAGCTAACCTCTGGTTGTTCGGTGAATACTACCACGGATCATATCCGTAGAACAGCCGGGCGAAATCGCTCCGTTCGGCAGACTGCGTGAGCGCACCCTGCGTTATAGAAAAATTGATATTGTCAAAAACATGCAAAGAGTTTAAAATGATGGTGTTATCCTTCTCCTGCAGTCGAAATCGGGGTGCCTATGTCGCACGACTCCGCTACAAAGTCAATTCTACTCGTCGAGGACGAAGCGCTCCTCGCCATGGCCACAAAGATGGCCTTGGAGGACAACGGCTACGATGTCGTTCATGTGTCAACCGGTGAAGCCGCTATCGAGGCAGTTTATGCCGGGAGTATCGACCTCATCCTTATGGACATCGATCTCGGCCGAAACCGGATGGACGGGACCGAAACGGCGGAGAAAATCCTTCAGGAGCGTGCCATCCCCATCATCTTCCACACGAGCCATTCGGAACGGGAGATGGTGGAGAAGGTAAAGGGTATTACCCGGTACGGCTATGTCCTAAAAAGCGCCGGAGAGTTTGTCCTCCTCGAAGCGATCCACATGGCCTTCGAGCTCTTCGCCGCGCACAGGCAGATAGCGGAAAAAGAAGAGCGGTATCAACATATGTTCGACTACAACCGCTCCGGTGTCGCCGTGCTCAAGGCCGTTGACAATGGGAAGGACTTCGTCTTCGTCGATTACAACCGAACCGCGGAAGCGGTTGATGCCGTACGGAAAGAAGAGGTTATCGGAAGGCGGGTTACGCAGGTGTTTCCCGGGGTGGAAGCGTTCGGAATCCTCGAGGTGTTTCGGGAGGTCTGGAAAACCGGCGAATCGAAGAGTCACACCGACGCCTTCTATCGGGACGAAAGGATAAGCGGGTGGAGGGAGAGTTTCGTCTATAGAATACCCTCCGGAGAAATAGTCTCCGTCTACCGGGACGTTACCGAAGAGAAAGAAACGCAAAACAAGCTTCAGCTCGCCTCCCATGAACTGCAGTGCCTGTATGAGATATCCCGCCTCGTTGACACCGAAGGAACAACCCTCCCGGCTATTCTGCAAGGCACGGTTGACCGGCTTCCGCAATACATGGGCGAAACGGGGAATATGAGCGTACGCCTTACGATAGACGGCACCGAGTATGTGAGTGGCGATTTCCGGGAATCGCAGAGGGAGGAAAGGATCCCGATTTTCGTGCGCGGAAAAGAGGCGGGGCAACTGGAGATTTTCTGCAACCAGCCGGATACGGGGTGCTTTAAGGAAGAGTTCCGCAACGGGTTCGATCTGTTCCTTGAGACCCTTAGCGAACGTGTGGGCAAGATCGTAGAACGGTTTCGCGCGGTTGAAGAGCTGCAGGAAAGCAAGGAAGACTACCGGTATATTCTCGAATCGATTGGGGACGGGGTCATCACCACTGATCTGCGGGGAAGAATCGCCCGAACGAACCTTATCGCGCGGGAGCTCCTCGGGTGTGCCGATGCCGACCTCTTGGATAAACCCCTCTACGATGTCTTTACGCTGCACGACGGCAGGGACGGCAAGCCGCTTCCGAATCCGGTGGAAACGGTTTTGGCTACGGATAGCATTATCACCCTGTCCAACCACACGAAGCTCGTTTCAAAATGGGGAAAGGAACTCCAAATAGCGGACAGCGTCGCCCCCGTACACGACGAACAGGGCGGCATGCGGGGGGCCGTATTGGTATTCCGCGACGAAACGGCCAAATACGAACGGGAAAAGCTACTCCGGGAGAGCGAGGAGCGCTACAGGCGGCTCTTCGAGCACATGTCGGAGGGGTTTATCAGAGCAAATAGCCGGGGAGAGATTGTTCTGGCCAATCAGGCGGCTGCGGAACTGTGCGGCTACGATTCGGTCGACGATCTTACCGGCCGCCCGATGACCGACCTCTATGTCGACCCGAGAAAGAGAAGCGCCCTCCTAACGCAGTTAAAGAGAGACAGACAGTTCCGGAACCGCGAGTTTCTGCTAAAGAAGAAGAACGGCGAGACGATTTGGACGCTCAGCAATATCAAGGTGATTCTTGACGAGACGGGGGACTTCGTCGGCACCGAGGCGCTTTTCCGGGATTACACCGACAAGAAATCGGTGGAGCTGGAGCGGGAGAAGCACGAACGATTCATAGACTCGATCCTCGACGCGATACAGGACCCCGTTTCGGTCCACGACATCGACTTGAATATCAGGAAAGCAAACCGAGTCGTCCACGCCATGTTTCCCCAATGGGAAAAAATCGTAGGGGAAAAGTGCTACAAGACGTATTTTGGGAGAAGCTCCACCTGCGCGGAGTGTCCCGTCTTAAAAGCGTTCGCGACAAAGAAGGTGCACAGCTGCTTGAAGGAGTTTCCCGGCACGGGTCAGGGAAAACAGTACTTCGAGTTGTTCGCCTATCCGATTATCGACGACCGAGGGAACGTCGAGTCGGTCGTGGAGTACGCGAGAAACATCACGGAGCTGAAGAGTAACGAAGAGGAGCTCCTCCGGACGAAAGAACAGCTTCAGAAGATGCTCCAGGTCTTACCCGAGGGCTTCGTGATGGTAAACGTCGAAGGCGAGATTACCTATGCGAACGAAGCCGCCGGAGAAATACTCGAAGTGTACAGGGACAAGATAACCGGGAGTTACTACAACGACCGGAAGTGGAAACAGATCGACGAGAGGGGGAATCCGTACCCTCTCGAAAAGCTGCCGTTGGCCCTCACCTTGCGGGACAAGACGGAAGTGCACAATCTCGTACACGGTATTGTCGCCCCCGACGGAGAGACAAAGTGGCTTTCGGTAAACTCCGCCCCCCTCCTCGATGGAGAAGGCGAATTGAGGGGAGCTATTGCCAGCTTCCGAGATGTCTCCGAGCAGAAGAAGACGGAAACGGCCCTCCGGGAGAGCGAAGAGACATTCCGCGCCATAAGCGAACAAATTTCGGAGATGGTTTTCGTTACCGATGCGCAAGGAACAATTACCCATATTTCACCCGCCTCGGTAAGGCTGTTCGGGTATGCGCCCGCAGAGATGGAGGGAAGTGAGTTTCCGAGATTTCTGGCCGAAGAATCGATCGAGACTGCATTCAACGCCTTCAAGGCTACGGTGGATGCGGTCGAATATCCGGAGAATCTGCAGCTTCGGATGAAACGGAAAGACGGCAGTCTGTTTTGGGGCGAACTGAACGCGAGACCTTATCGCTTTCAGAACATGCACGGTACGATTGGGAGTATAAGAAACATTACCGAGCGGAAGAACGCCGAAGAGAGCTCGCGTACACAGCAGAAATACGAAAAGGCGATAGCGGCCGCGTCGAAGACCCTTCTTACCGCGCGATCTGAAAGCAAGGCTATTCGAAAAGCGCTTACCAAGCTGCGCGAGGCAACGGCGGTTTCACGGGTATATATCTTCGAAAATTTCGATGATCCTGTCGACGGGCTCTGTATGCGGCAGCTATACGAAGTGTGCGCCCCCGGTGTCGAACCCGAAATTGACAACCCGGTACTGCAGCATGTTGTCTATAAGGAGGGGTTCTCCCGCTGGCTGGAGGCCCTTTCGTCGAAAAAGGCGATTCGGGGGAATGTCAGAGATTTTCCCAAAGAAGAGCGGGACGTTCTCGAGCCCCAGGGTATCGTATCGATCCTCGTTCTTCCGCTGTTTGTAAACGGCGAATGGAAGGGGTTTATCGGGTACGATCAAACGGACCGGGAGTGCTCCTGGAGTAAGAGTGAGTCTTTGCTCTTACAAACGGCTTCCGATCTTATCGGCGGATATCTCGGACGTATCGAATCGGAGAAGACAATACGGCGGCAGTTACAGGACAAAGAGCTGCTTATCCGGGAAAGCCATCATCGGATAAAGAACAATATGGCATCAATAGCCGGGCTTTTGAGTTTGCAGGCGGAAGCGACGACCAATAGCGAGGTGCGCGCTGTTTTGAATCAAGCTACCGGCCGGGTTACGAATATGAGTGACCTCTACGATAAGATGCTCTCTTCCGACGATGTTCGCGTTATTTCGGCGGCACCCTATATCAATGATTTGGTCGATTCGATTCTGCCGTTGTTCTCTCATCGAACGAATGTGACCGTCGAAAAGCGGATTGACGACTTTACCCTTGATTCCGATAAGCTCTTTTTGCTGGGGGTAATCGTAAACGAGCTTCTCACCAATTCGATGAAATACGCCTTCGTCGGTCGGAAGAAGGGCGTTATCCGGATTCATTGCGAAAAGGCGAAAGGCCGCGTCCTCCTTGTCGTGGAGGACGACGGAGCCGGGCTGCCGGAAGGGTTCGATGTTGAACAGGCTTCCGGTTTCGGCACGTCCCTCGTTACACTGCTCGGCAGACAGCTGGACGCAACCGTTACCTTCGAGAACGAGAACGGGACAAGAGTAACCGTTGAGTTTTCTGTCTAGGCGGAGTACGCCTGATCGAAAGCACTCCGGAGGCGAAGAAAATTCACGGGGCGGTGGCAAGATTCGACAGGCACTGTTAACGGTATTGTTACATCCGGAAATTCCTCGTTACGTTTCCATTCAGTTGGAGTAAGAACGAAGTCCCACGGTTCGCCGTGCTAATGCTCTCCACTATCTTATCCCAATACTTGATCAGCCTCCACGCTTGTCCCAAACCGTCGTGGTTCGCCCATGCTGGTGCAAGAAAGCAAATCCTTAAATCAGTGGCTTCCAGTGCAGCCCTCTCGTGGGGCTTGCGACTAATGGCACGATCATGAGTGACTACAACCCACTCGCCATCGAATGAAGATAGTTTTGGAATCCATGTTTCATCGAATGCGTTAGTAGGAAACAAATCCCGTAATGCTTGAACTGAATGACCCTCTGGTTCCACCAAGGCGTTTACCGCTCTCGCCAATCGCGGCGACATGGTGTTGTCGAAAAAGAAATTCATGCCGCAAGGTTTAGCTCGAATTCGACCGCAGCGCGGACATCTTGAGGCTGGATTTCATACCATTTCGCCACTCGCTCGATTGAGCCGTCGGCGTGGTAAGCCGCTGCCAGTATTTCCGTAGGGATACCGGGACCGTCAACGATCGGCCTTCCGAAGCTGCGGTGCGGGTCCAAAACGATTTCAAAACCTCGCCCCCGCGGCCACCAACGGTCTGCCGTATCGAATTCGGAGAAATCGATCCCTTCGTATAAGAACGGAAGAACCACGTCGTGGATCTCGTACTGGCGTTTCGCCAAGTCTACGAGCTCCGGTTCATTTGTATCGTCGACGATCTGTGCAAGTATGGTGGTCTTGTCAGTAAAAAACTTCTTTGTTGCAAACGGGTGGCTGTGTTCTACGAGACCGGCGGCTCGTTGTGCGGCGATCCGGATAGTTTGGAGACTAACGCCATAAATACGAAATTGATCTACGAAGCGAATCTCCATCAAATCGAGAAAGCTCAGGGCATAGGTGTTTTCGTAGGGAGCGTAGTCATTCTGGAGGACAGGCGGGTGAAAGAGCCTCGTGCCGTCTTTCGTAAAATAGTATCCGTATAGCCAGCGACGAATATTCTGTGTGCTTACACCGGTTAGTTTGCTTGCCTCGCCAACGGAATAGATCCCCTTTCCTATGAAAGTGTCAACCTGATGCGTACGTGCGTCGCCCTTTCTCATAGGTCAGTCTACCACATAGGTGACACGTGTTCACACTGTTTCCCAGGGGTAGCTTCGGGAGCGCTTTCGCGGATTGACGGGAAATATTCGATCACTTTGGCGATGTATCGGATTCGCATGAGCACAATCGCCTTTTCCGCAACCAGCCCGGCCGCCGGGCCTCCGTAGCGCAGGCCCGGCCCTAGGCCTCGAAAAACTTTCTCAAGACCGTCTGGAGAATGCCGCCGTTGCGGTAATAGTCCACCTCCACCGGGCTGTCGATCCGGCAGACCGTCTCGAAGGTCGTGGTGCCCTTTGAACCCTTCGCCTCGACGGTGACGGTTTGGCCGGCCTTTAGATCGTCGTCGACGTGGATGGTAAAGAGCTCTTCGCCGGTCAGCCCCAGGGACTTGTAGCTCTCCCCGGGCTTGAACTGCAGCGGGAGGATGCCCATTCCCACCAGGTTACTCCGGTGGATCCGCTCGAAGGACTCGGCGATGGCTGCTCTAATGCCCAGAAGGTAGGGGCCCTTGGCGGCCCAGTCCCGGCTCGAGCCCATCCCGTAATCCTTACCGGCAAGGACGATGGTCGGGGTTCCGGACTTTTTGTAACCCTCGGCGGCGTCGTAGATGTCGGTTACCCGGTCCTCCGGGAAGTACTTGGTGGCGCTTCCTTCGGTCCCGGGGACCAACTGGTTCCGGAAGCGGATGTTCGCGAAGGTCCCCCGGGTCATAATCCGGTCGTTGCCCCGGCGGCTGCCGTAGGAGTTAAAGTCGCGCAGGGTAACCCCGTTTTCCAAGAGATAGCGCCCGGCGGGCGCCTCGGGGTCGATGGCCCCGGCGGGGCTTATGTGGTCGGTCGTAATGCTGTCGCCGGCCATCACCAGGACCCTGGCGTTCTCGATCGGCTGAATCGGGTCGACCTCGAGCCCCATCTCGGTAAAGAAGGGCGGCTCCTGGATGTAGGTGCTCGAATCGTTCCACTTGTAGAGATCGCTTCCCGAGAGCTCGATCTTGTTCCACTCCGGGTTGCTGTTCTCGAGACCGCTGTAGCTCTCGATAAACGCCCCCCGGTCTAAGGCTTTCGCGACGTATTCGGCAAGCTCTTCTTCGGTCGGCCAGATATCCTTTAGGTAGACTTCGGTGCCGTCCGGCCGGCGGCCCAAAGGATCGGTCTCGAGGTCGATTTCCATGCTCCCCGCGAGGCCGTAGGCAACGACCAGGGGGGGCGAGGCGAGGAAGTTCGCCTTGGTATGGGGGTTGATGCGCCCCTCGAAGTTGCGGTTTCCCGAGAGGACCCCGGCAACCACCAGATCCCCTTCCTCGACCCCTTTGGCGATCGGTTCCGGAAGGGGACCGGAGTTCCCGATACAGGTGGTACAGCCGTAGCCGACGAGGTAGTAGCCGAGCTTTTCCAGGTAGGGCATAAGGCCCGCGCGTTGGAGATACTCGGTTACGACGACGGAACCCGGGGCGAAGCTGGTCTTGACGTAGGGCGGTGTCGTCAGCCCCGCCTCCACTGCCTTCTTTGCGAGAAGACCGGCTGCGAGGAGGACGGAGGGGTTGCTGGTGTTCGTACAGCTGGTGATGGCCGCGATTACGACGTCCCCGTGCCGGAGGTCTACCTCATCGCCGCTATCGAGAACCACCGGAGCACTCTTCTCGATCGCATCCTTCTTGAGGTCGTAGCCCCGCTTGTCGATCGGCGCCTTCAGAAGCTTTTCCCACTCTTTCTTTACCGAGCCGACCGAAATCCGGTCCTGGGGCCGCTTGGGGCCCGCGACACTCGCCTCGACGCTTCCGAGGTCGAGCTCGAGGACAGCCTCGAAGTCCGGGTCCGGGGTATCGTCGGTCCGGAAGACGCCCTGAGCCTCGGCGTAGGCCCGAGCCAACTCGATAAGCTCCTCCGGGCGGCCGGTGGAGTACATGTAGTCGAGACTCTGTTGATCGACGGGGAAGTAGCCTACGGTCGCTCCGTACTCCGGTGCCATGTTCGAGATGGTAGCCCGGTCGGGGACCGTCATACTGGAGAGACCGGCGCCGAAGAACTCGACGAACTTGCCGACGACCCCGTGTTCCCGGAGCATTTCGGTAATCCGCAAGACAAGGTCGGTCGCGGTAATGCCGGGACGCAGGCTACCGTTAAGCTTTACGCCGACCACCGGTGGTGGGAGCATAAAGATGGGCTGCCCGAGCATCGCGGCCTCCGCCTCGATGCCGCCGACGCCCCACCCTACGATGCCGAGTCCGTTTATCATCGGGGTGTGGGAGTCGGTCCCGACGAGGGAATCGAAGAAAGCCACCTCGCCGCCGTTGGCTTCGGCGGTCTGAACGATCCGGCCCAAATATTCAAGGTTTACCTGGTGGCAAATACCGCTCGCCGGGGGTACCACGGCAAAGTTTTCGAGTGCCGCCTGACCCCATCGAAGGAACTCGTAGCGTTCCCGGTTCCGCGAAAACTCGAGCTCTGCGTTCTGCTTAAGCGCCTCGGAGCTGTTGAAGTAGTCGACCTGCACCGAGTGGTCGATAATCAGGTTTACCTGAAGCTGAGGGTTTATCTTCTTGGGGTCGCCTCCGAGGCGGGCCATCGCCGAACGCATCGCCGCAAGGTCGACGACGCAGGGGACGCCCGTAAAGTCTTGCAACAGAACGCGTGCCGGGAGGAAGGGTACTTCGCTGACCCCCGGCTTCGCGGGATTGTAGACCCCAAGCGAATCGACGTGCTCCTTGGTAATTTCCCGGCCGTTTTCGTTTCGGATGACCGATTCGAGAAGGATCTTTATCGAAAAGGGGAGCCGGGAAAGGTTCTTGAATCCGGCCGCTTCGAATTTGTTCAGGTTGAAATATGTATAGGTTTTTCCTCCGACGGTCAGGCTGTCCCGCACGTTGTAGGAATCCTTGTACTCGCGTGGAATCATGTTTTCTCCTTCTCTGTTGTCGCCCCAGGGTGGACCTTGCTATAGTTCCGTGTTACTGAAGCAATATACTTCATATTGTAGGGAGGATTCACCTTGAGTGGCAACGATACGCGCATCTCAGCGGAGCTCGCCGAGAGTTTCCGCTATATGGTCGCCTCCCGGGAAATCGACCTCATCGAGCAGGACTTTACCGCCCGGGGAGAGGCTTTTTTTCACGTTTCCGGGGCCGGTCACGAAGCGAGCTGTATTCTCAACAGCTTTCTAAAGCCCGAGGACTGGCTCCACTGCCACTACCGGGACAAAGCGTTGATGATCGCCCGGGGAATCGGCATCGAGATGTTCTTCCTCTCGACCTTTAACAAGGACGATTCGCATTCCCGGGGGCGCCAGATGAACGCCCACATGAGCGCTCCGGATCTGAACGTCCTGAGCTTGGTCGGCCCCGTGGGAAACAACGCCCTCCAGTCGGCGGGCGTCGCCCTGGCGGTAAAGGACCAGGAAGCCAAGCCCATTGTTCTCTGTGGCCTCGGCGACGGCACGAGCCAGCAGGGCGAGGTCTACGAAGCGATAGCCCACGCGGTTCGGGATACCCTCCCGGTGCTCTTCTTCGTCCAGGACAACGCATTCGCGATCTCGACAAAGACCAAGGGGAGAACCTTCTACGACACCCCCGACGGCATAGCCGATTCCTTCTACGGGATTCCGATTGCCTACATCGACGGGCGCAAACCGGAAGAGGTCTACACCTCTCTCGAGGAGGTCGTTACCGAAATGCGGGAAACCCGGCGCCCTCGGATCGTCGTATTTCGGGTGGATCGCCTCTCGAACCACACCAACGCAGACGACCAGCGGATGTACCGTACTCAGGAGGAAATCGCTGCGGTCCAGTCGACCGGGGATCCGATCGTTCATCTTCGCAACTACCTGATTGACCATGGCACCTCCGCCGACGAGCTCGACAAAACCGTCGAAGAAGTCCGCCGGGAGGTAACAGAGGCGGCCCACCGGGCGCAGCGGGCACCGGACCCGGAGCCGGTTCTTACCGCCTGGAAGGGGCTCCCGGCGGAGCTCGAGGACCCGGACAAGGAATACCGAGGCGGCGAGACCAACAACGGAGACGCCCCTCTGGTCATGCTCGAAGCTATCCGGAAAGTCCTCCGGCACCATCTCGAAACAGACGAGCGAGTCCTCCTCTTCGGGGAGGACCTCGAAGACCCCAAGGGGGATGTCTTCGGCGTTACAAAAGGCCTGACCCAGAGCTTCCCGGGGCGGGTAACGAACAGCCCCTTAGCCGAAGCCTCGATTGTCGGCCTCTCGGTCGGACAGGCCCTCGCGGGGAAGCGCCCGGTGGCCTTCCTTCAGTTCGCGGACTTCCTTCCGATCGCCTTTAATCAGATCTGGGCGGAGCTCGGGAGCATGTTTTGGCGAAGCGACGGCGGCTGGCAGGCTCCGGTAATCGTGATGATTACCTGCGGCGGCTACAAACCGGGGCTCGGCCCCTTCCACGCGAGCAGCCTCGAGGCCCTCGCGGCCCACACCCCGGGTATCAATGTCTTTATGCCGTCCACCGCCGGGGACGCCGCGGGGCTGTTGAACGCGGCCTTCGCCTCGGAGCGCCCTACCCTCTTCTTCTACCCGAAGAGCTGCCTCAACGACCGGGAAAACGCGACCTCCCCGGATGTGGAACGCCAGCTGGTGCCCATCGGCCGCAGCCGCTTCGTCCGGCAAGGGTCGCAAGTAACCTTCGTCGCCTACGGAAACACGGTAAGACTCTGTGTAAAGGCCGCCGACGCGCTCTCGTCTGCCGGCGTTTCCAGCGACGTTATCGACCTTCGGAGCATCGTTCCCTGGGACATAGACACGGTTGTCGCCTCGGCGGAGAAAACAGGACGGCTCGTGGTCGTCCACGAGGACAACCACACCGCCGGCGTGGGCGCGGAAATCGTCGCGACGGTGGCCGAGCGCTGCCGCCGCCGGGTCGAATGCCGCCGGGTCACCCGGCCGGACACCTACGTCCCGTGCAACTTCGCCAACCAGTTGGAGGTTCTCCCCTCCTACAAGCGCACCTTGGAGACCGCCGTCGAGATACTCGCCGGCTCGATCCATTGGAAGAAGGACGCCGACGCCGCCGGCAAGAACGTCTACTTCGTCGAAGCGATCGGCTCGAGCCCCTCGGACGAGTCGATTACCGTTACCGAATGGCACACGAAGGCCGGGGACAGCATCGAGACGGGGAGCGTAGTCGCGGACCTCGAGGCGGACAAGGCGGCGGTGGAGCTCCGGTCCCCCGTCGGAGGTCTTGTCGAGGAGATTCTCGTCCCCGAAGGGAACTTAGTAAAGGTGGGAACGCCGCTCTTGAAGGTAAAGACCGGCGAATCGCAGGAAGTCAGCCTTAAGCAGATTACTCGGGAGGACCCGGGAACGCCGCTCATCTCCGGCCTCGAGTCGGTAACGGTAGCCTCGGCGGCGGATCACAAGCAGGCACCGACGGTAGCTCGCCGGGGAAGCGGTGCGGTAACTGTGGGCCTCGTCGGTGTAACCGGCGCTAAGGGCTCCCGGATCGTCACGAACGAAGAGATATCCTCCATGTGCCCCGATTGGAGCCCCGACGATATCGTAAAACGGACGGGCATCGAGTCCCGCCCATGGCTTGCGCAAGGAGAAACCGGTGTTACCCTCGCGGTGGACGCCTCCAGACGCCTCTTCGAACAGGCCGGCGTCGGCATCGAGGATATCGACGCCATTATCTGTGCGACCGAGACACCGATTCTCCACACGCCGGCGATGGCCACCCTGATTCAGTACGTCCTCCGGGAAGGCAACGACGACATTCGGTGCCAGGCCCACGACGTCAACGCCGCGTGCACCGGCTATCTCTACGCCCTCCAGACTGCCTACGACTTTATCCGGAGCCGCCCGGAGGCCAAAATCTTGGTTGTAACCACCGAGGAGCTCTCGAAGCATCTCGACACGGCAGACCCCTCGACGGCGCCGATCTTTGCCGACGCCGCCACCGCGACCCTCGTTGTCGCCGACGGCGGTGACTTAGCGCCCCAGGCAGAACTCTTCCGGCCGGTCCTCGGCGCGGTGGGAGAAGACGGCACGGTTCTCCGGGTACCTGCGGATCCGAAGGATCCCATCTATATGGAAGGCCCCCCGGTCTTCGTCGAGGCGGTAAAGGACATGATAGCGGGGCTCCGGGAGGCCTGCGACGAGGCGCAGATTGCCGTCGACGCTCTCTCGCTGATTATTCCCCACCAGGCAAACCAGCGGATTATCAACGCCGTCCGGCAACGCATGAAAGCCCCGGCGCATAAGATGTTCTCCAACATCCGCTTCAATGGAAACACCTCCTCTTCGACCATTCCCCTCGGCCTCGAGGAAGTCTGGAAGAAACGATCCGAGGGAGACTATCTCGGGTTGACCGCCTTCGGTGGCGGCTTTACCTACGGTGGCGCCGTCGTGCGGATGCGCTAAATGGAGACACCGGGGACGGCTGCGGTAACCGGGGCGACAAGCGGTATCGGCCGGGAGTTTGCCAAACGCCTCGCCGCCATGGGGCATAACCTTATCATTACCGGCCGGAGGGGGGAACTCTTAGAGCAGGTAGCGGCGGAGCTGCGTCGCGACTGCCGGGTAGATGTAAGGGTGATGGTGGGAGACCTAACCGACGCCGGGGTTCTCTCTTCTCTCGAGAGAACACTCCGGGGTACCGAAGACCTGGTCTACCTGGTGAACAACGCGGGGTACGGCCGTGGCCGGGTCTTCGCCGAAGATTCCGCCGATGAGCAGTCCGCCCTCCTCTCGATCCACACCCTCGTTCCCCTCCGCCTGACCCACTCCGCCCTCGCTGTCATGCGCCCCCGGAGAAGAGGGACCATCATCATGGTCTCTTCCCTCGCTTCCTTCGCGCCGATGCCCCGGGGCAACGTCTACGCCGCCGCGAAGGCCTTCCTGCGGATCTTTGCCGAGGGCCTGCACATCGAGAACGCCTCCGAGGGGATTACCCTTCAGGCACTCGTTCCGGGGTTCACCCGGAGCGACTTCCACCGGGACGGCCTCGCGGACGTCCCGAAAGACCGGCGCCTGTCGCATTTCTCGTGGCATAGCGCCGAGAAGGTAGTCGACGTTTCTCTGCGGAACCTCGGACGGCGGGTCGTCTGTATCCCCGGATTCCGGAATCGGCTGCTGCGTCGGGTCGCCGCCGCGCTCCCGAGGCCCCTGCTCTATCGGCTCCTCCGAAAGAGCCGGAACTAGGCCAGAAGTTTGATCCTCGTCATGATATAGTCGAGGCTCTCTTCCTTGATGACGACTCTGTAGAAATCGCTCTTCGGCAGCTTCTCCGTATGAAAGTCCTCGTAGCTCAAGTATTTTTCGCTCCGTTTCCGGTCGAACCAGTGGACCAGCCTCATCTGTCCCTTATCGATTTCCAAAGCCGTCATTCCGCGCTTTCCGAGAACACACCCGGAGTTGAACATGCATGGCACCACGAGGTTCTCCCGATAGAGACTCGCCGTACTCGCTTCGTTGTTGCCGTCGGCGTGGGCCTTGAGGAGCTCCGCCTTGTACTCGTGAATTCGCCGTTCGATGTTGGGTTTCTTCTTTTCGGAGCTTTTCGGGTACTTCCTGATTAGGCGCTCGATCTCGAACTTCAGAGAGTCGATCTTGGACATGCTCTCGAAGAGAGGCCGGTGGGTGTGACCGATTATCGAGAGCAACTTCGCCGAGCTTGCGAAATTGTAGACCCGCTGCTCGACCCGGAACCTTTTTTCGCTGTCGTGGGACACCTCGTAGTTCTTGATCCGCAGGGGATTCGCGAAGTACTTGAGCACGAAACCGAACCAGTCGTTGTAGATCTCGAAGCGCTTCGAGGTCTGGTGTCCGTGGAAAACGAAGATATCGTTTCCGTTGTAGTCGAAACGGAGCGCCTCTTTGAGGGCAATCTTCGGGCTCCGGATGCTCTTGAGTGCCATGTCGTGGTTTCCGAAGAGGCGGTCGAGGCGTCCCTCTTCTTCGAACCGGGCGAAGAGCTCGTAGACCTGCTCCCACCGCTTCATGATCGAGTCCAGGGAGAAGCGCTGGAGCTCTTCGACGTCGCCGTTGAGGATAAGGCGGTACGGACTCGGGAGATAGTGCTCACCGAGGACCCGTAAGAAGAGCTCCGAATTCGGCGCGAAGTCGTCGCTGTGCTTTCCGTTCCCCATGTGGAGGTCGCTGAAGATAACGTACCGGTCCTTGTCGGTCAGCGGTTGGACCGGGGTACGGTCGTAGAGAGCGGCTAGGTTTTTCGCTCCGAATTCGTCGCCTTTCACAGTTTCTTGATGCCCTTTAGAACAACGCGGCTACAATTGTAGCCGGGCGCGCCGAAGATTCCACCCCCCGGGTGGGTTCCGGCGCTCGCGAGAAAGAGTCCCTTGAGGGGTGTTTCGTACCCGGAGAGCTCCGGGAGAGGCCGGAAAACGAACATCTGATCCGGCACCATTTCGACGTGCATCACGTTCGCCCGGGGCATATTGTGCTTCCGCTCGATTTCCTTCGGCGTTTGGATATAGGTATCTATAACCTTGTTGCTCGTCCCCGGGGCGAACCGGTCGACCACCCCGAGAAGCTTCCGTGCCTCCGCGTCGGCCAACTCGTCCCAGTTCTTATGACCCCGGAGCTCGTAGGGGTAGTACTGTCCCCAGACGAACATCGTGTGTTTCCCTTCTGGGGCAAGGGTGTCGTCGACGGCGCTAAAGGTCATGACGACGGCGGCGGGATCTTGCGAAGGGAGCCCCCGGAGATAGTCGGCGTAGGCGTCCTTGAGGTACTGAGTCGACGGACAGAGTAGCTGCAGCCCGGTTGTCATCTCTTCTTCGGAGATCCCATCGACCTCATACCGAGGCAGCCCCTCCATGGCAGAGCGCAATACCATCCCGAAGCCGTTACCGACGTGGATCGAATCGATCCGGCGCCGGAGCTCCGGGGAGATCCAGTTCCGCAGAAGCCGGAGGAAGGTGACCCAGATGTGGGCGTTGGCGACGATGGCCCGGCCGCTGGTCTCCCGGCCGTCGACCAGCCTGACGCCCTTAGCCCGTCCCTCGGACACCAGAATCTCATCCACCTCGGCATTCGCGACCACAGAGCCGCCATGGGCCTCTATAAAGCCCTTAAGAGCCTGGGTGAGCATCCCGGACCCGCCCCGGGGCCGCGCGGGGCCGATCTTGTGGATCATCGAATGCCAGCCGACGAACTCCGTCGAGAAGGAGTCGATCGGCGGCGGTCCGCTCTGGGCACCCCACCACGAGAGGGCCGCCCGTACCTTTTCGCTTTCGAAAAGTCCGTCGAGGAAGCGTCCGTAGCTTTGAAAGAGGCTCCGGAGCATGTTGTACCGCTCGAGCTTGGTCTTGTGGAGCCGCTTCCCGAAGAGACCCTTCCCCATGTTCCAGGGCGTCGGCTTTTGGAGAAAGAGCTCGAAGATCACCTCGTTGAGGGGCTGCCATCTTCGGATAAACGAGCGGTAGGCATCGGCGTCCCGGGGAGAGACAGCCGCGATGCTCTCGCAGGTCCTATCGATATCGCGGTAGAAGGCAATTGCACTTCCGTCGTCGAAGGGAGCGACCATAAACGGATCGAGGTCTATGTACTCGAGCCCGTACTTATCGAGCTCGAGGTCCCGAACGATGGGAGTGTGGTGGATCATGAAGTGCGCGGAGCCACCGACGTCCAATTTGAATCCACCGAACATCTCTTCGGTGCAGACCGCGCCTCCGATCGTGTCCCGGCGCTCGAAGACCGTGACCTTGTACCCCGCCTTCGCGAGGTAGGCCCCACAAACCAGCCCGTTGTGGCCACTCCCTATGACGATTACGTCGGTATCTGCCATTTAGATAACGGCTCCGTTCCCCGGCCCGCCGGGCTCGTCGACGAGAGAGACCCCCTCGGTCATCCAACTGCCGGCGTACTCGCCCTGCGTCTGTCTGGTCAAGAAGAACACATAGTCGTGAATCCGGCCGCCCGGGGTCTCGAGGGTAACGAGGACCCGAGCAAGGTTACCCCGGACCTGTACGTCGGAGATATTCACTTCTTCGGCGAGAAGCATCGGCTCGTAGAGACCGTTCCGCATCATCCGAGCGAAACGGGGAAGGGGTCCGGTTAGCCGTTTGTTCGCCGGGGAGGCAAAACGAAAGGCGATTTCTATCCCGCGGTCGGCACCGTCGTTGTTCCGGAACGCATCCACCTGAATTTGCACCACCTCTTCCGGGGCAAGGCTCGGATCCGGGCTCTTTGCCGCCAGCTCGTCGAGGGGGCTTTCGGGAGTGCATCCACCGAGCACGAGAAGAAGAACAGCGAGTAGAGGCAACAGGGGGCGAGGCGCATAGACTCTCATACGAACTCCTGTCGAGAATATAACGATGACGTCGTCCTTTGTCCGCAGTTGATCCGATCTTCGGAGGAGCTGTATTGTCTTTTTGAGTGCTTGACCTAACCATCGTCGGCGGCGGCATCCAGGGAACCGCGATCGCCCGGGCGCTAACCGCCGCCAAAGCCATAAAACCCGATCGTCTCGCGATTCTCGACCCGGAGGAAGAGCCTCTCTCGCACTGGCTGCGCCGCACCTCCGCCTGCGGCATGTCTTTCCTGCGGTCCCCGAGCAGCCACAACCTCGACGTCGACTTCCGGGCCCTCCGGCTTTTCGCCCGGAGCCGGAAGTACGACTCGGTAGCTCACTACCGCCCGCCCTACCTTCGGCCGAGCTTGGCGCTCTTTAACGACCACAGCCTCCGAATCGCCTCGAGCCCGGAGATCGCCGGGGCACGCCGCCGGGGACGTCTGTTGTCGCTGACCCCCGCCCCCGGAGACCGGCCCGCCCGCAGCGGTTGGCGCCTGGAGACCGACCGGGGCCTCTTACAAAGCAGGCTGGTCCTCTTCGCCGTCGGACGGACCGGAGGGCCGGCGTACCCCTCCTGGGGAACCACCGGGAGAACCATCGAGCATGTCTTCTCCCCGGATTTCCGCAGGCCCGTGGCCGGCCCCGGAATCAGACGAATAGCCGTTATCGGGGGAGGCGTCACCGCCGGTCAGCTCACGCTGTCCCTCGCGGAGGAGCTTCCCTCGTCGGTCGAGCTCGTGATGATAAGCGGCGCCCCCCTCGAGGTTCGTCAATTCGACGGCGAGCCCTGCTACCTCGGCCCCCGGTGTCTCGAATCCTTTTTAGGGGTTCCGGATCCGGAGAGGCGGCGCCGGATTATCCGCAGAGTCCGTTACCCCGGCTCGATGCCTCCGGCTATCGCAGCTTCCATCGAAACGCTGGTACGGGAAGAACGCCTTATGGTCGTTCCGGAGTGGGTTGTCGGAGCCCGGGAGGGGCCCCGGGAGACGACGCTTTCCCTGGCCTCCGGGCGGGAGGTGTCGGCAAGCCGGACTATTCTCGCGACAGGGCTCGACCCGGGGCCACCGGCCCGCGAGATTCTGACACCCCTGATACGGGAGCACAGGCTTCCGACAACCGCAGACGGCTACCCGGTTCCCGACGCGACGCTCCAGTGGGCCCCGGGGCTCTTCCTGACCGGCCCCTTGGGCGAGACGGAAATCGGTCCCGGGGCGCCGAACATTATCGGAGCCCACTTGGCCGCGCGCCGGATCATTCCCTTTCTCCGGAGCGAGCCCGCGGTCGCCTGGCGGCCGGTGCGGATCGCGACCTCCTGAGGCCGGGAAGCTCAGCTCCGAAGCGCCGCGAGACCTCCGTCGACACCGAGGGTCTGCCCGGTAATCCAGGCTGCCTCGGGTGAGAGCAGAAAGGCCACCAGGGCGGCGACCTCTTCCGGATTCCCCACCCGCCGGATGGGATGCCGGTCCGCCGAAGCTTCCCGCTTGTTTTCCGTGGATAAGAGCTGCTGGGCCATCGGCGTATCGGTTAGAGAGGGTGCCACCGTGTTAACCCGAACGTTCTTCGGGGCGAGCTCCGCGGCGAGGCTCAGCGCCAGCCCCGCGGTCCCTCCCTTCGCCGCGGCCACGGAGGTGTGAAAGCTTAAACCCACCTGGGTAGCCACGGTGCTAAAGAGGACGACCGATGCTCCGTCGGCGCTCGTTAGGGCCTTTAGAAGCTGCTTGAGAACGCGGACCGCTCCGATCACGTTTACCTCGTAATCGCTGCGGAAGGTATCCACCGACAGTTGGCGGAAGGAACCGAGGGAAATGCTCCCGGGGCAGTAGACAACGCCGTGGCAGACGTCGAAATCCGGGGCAATCTCGCCGAAATCGGTGGTAACGTCCACCTCTCGGTGGGTTACGCCGAGCTCCGCGATTTCCGGGCGGTTCGACCGGCTCCATACTTCGACGGTCGCCCCGGCTTCAACGAGGCGACGGGTCGTCGCGCCGCCGATGCCCGAGGTCCCCCCGACAACAACGATATTACGTCCGGAGAAGAGACTCATGTAAACTCCTTCTATTTAGGTAGATCTTGATTGAGAATGTGCTGAAGATGGGCGTAGGCCTCGAGATAGAGCGTGAGAATCCAGACTGTCCGGGAACGACGAGGCTTCCGGGATAACGACCTCGGGATCTCTGACGAAGCAGCCGACGTGGGGCCGCCAGGGAAGGCCCGCATCCTTTAGCCTCTCGGCGGCCTCGTACACCCGGTTGTCGAAGGGAATCGGAGCGCAATCGGTAATGGCGTCGAATGGCGTCGGCTTCATCTGAAGCCAAAGATACATACCCCGGGAAGGGGAATCAAACCGCCTGAAGCTCGGCGGCGGTAGCCTGGTACTCGAGAATACTCGTGCGAATGCTGGCGAAGACCAGTGGGTAGACGACGTTGTAGAAGTATGCCTTCTGGATCATAGAGCGTTTGCTGCGTTCGAAGGAGTGGAGAATGCGCTTTGACTCCTGCTCCATGTAGCTCTGAAAGTCGGCGAAACCGTTTTGATCGCGTGCCGACTCAGAGCCTGTCTTGATGGTGTCCTGGTACTTCCCAAGCTTCTCGAAGAGCCGGTAGAGGGACCACTTCTCTTCAAGGTAGCTCTCGATCTTGGAAGCGTCGTTCTCGAAGCGCTTCTCGAGAGCCTCGAAACGTTTGGGGTAGATGGTTTCGAAGATAAAGCCCTTCCGGATCTTGATTTCCCGCTTCCGGAAGACCTCCTCGAGAGCGTTCGTGACGAACTTGTTACCCCGGTAGTACTGGATCAACTCGAGAATCTTGTCGGCACCGACCCCCCCCTTCTCCAAGAGGAGCTGTACCTGATCCATGATGGACTCCGGAAGCCCCGGATTGACCTGGATACTGTAGGTCTTGAAGGAGGCGTTCTTCTTGTCCTTCAGATAGACCGTGCTAAACTGAAAGAGTTCCTCCTTGGTGATGTCCCGGTAGTAGCCGAAGAGGGCCTGGGCCTCCTTCTTGAACCGGTTGTAGTAGGCGTCGGCGATGCCGGTCTCCTCGAGGACGTTGTAAAACTCTCCTGAGATTCTCAAGCCTCCTACGGGTGCCGTCGACTCCATACGCTTGGCGTCGATAACCGGAAGCCCAATAACGTCCCACTGTTTCGCTCCGTCGGGACCAAAGTTACCTAGGGTAACGTTACCGATATTGGCGCCGATTCGAATACGGATCTGAAAGAGGGCGTTGAACGAGGAGGAGAGCTCGGAGCCGGACCGCAAGACCGATATAATCTCGAAGGCGCGCTCGAGGACCCGCCGGGTCTCTTTCGACTCGCTCTCGTAGAGGAACTTGTCGTTCGCCTGATTGAAGAGCACGCTGACCCGTTGCATCTCGATGCAGGTGTAGAAGAGCTCCCGGGCGATGTAGCGCCGGAGCGCCTCCTGGTCGTGCTCGAGCTCCTTTGCCCGGGGGTCGATTATGCCCCCGTAGTGGAACATCAGGCTGTCCCCCTCGAGCTTGTTCAGATAGCCACCATGACGTCGAAGGACCGAATTGAAGGCCGTATACAGCCCGTTGAGGACGGCCTGGTTCTCCTGCGGACTCAGGAACTTCGAGAGGTAGGTGTAGTCGGCGACGTCTAAGAAGCCGATCCCCATCTGGGTTACGACGGAGGTCGTGGGTATTCCCCCGATTTCGATAATCGCGTCTACGAGCTGTCTGGGCAGATAGTATTCCTCGATCTGCTTTCGAAGCTCAAATTCCCGGCCCTGGTAGTCGTTTTCGGTGTAGACGGTCATGTTGGGAGAACTCATACTGAACTTAGATGATAGCCCGCCGCCGGGCATTCTTCAACCAACCGAAGGGGGTCCCCTATTTCTGCGCTACGCCTCTTTATCGCGGCCGAAATCAGCGAAAAGCTCCGCGACCGAATCGCGGCGACGACCGAAGCCATCAAGTCGGAGCTCTCGCCGGCGGTCAAATGGCTGCCGGCGGCAAACTATCACATCACCTTGCGGTTCCTCGGAGACACTCCTGAGACCGCCCTCCCGGGCATAGAGGCGTTGCTTCACAGAATCGGCGAGAGCCTTTCCGGGGTCGAGGTCCGGGCCGGGGGCGCCGGCTGCTTTCCGACCTGCCGCCGTCCGAGAGTTGTCTACGCGGCGGTGGAGGACCGCAGTGCGGCCCTCGAGACCTGGCACCAGGCCGTCGAAAAGGGTCTTCTGGAGGAGCTTGGCCTCGCGAAGGATGATCGTCCCTTCCGCCCCCACATTACCGTGGCCTATGCCCGAGACCGGCGCCCGGGAGACCGGGAACGGGTTCAGGAGTCCGTCGAACGGCTCTCAGAGGCCCTTCCGGAAGCTCCCGAGCGGCTGAACCGGATAGTCCTCTTCCAGAGCGATCTGGGACCCCAAGGGGCGCTTCACAGACCGGTGTACACGGTGGAACTTCCGGCCGGATAGGGCGCCTGCGGTAGCGCGACCCGACGAGCTGAGTCTATTTCCTGTATTTCTCCCAGTGTGCTCCGAGAATTGCGTTTTCGTCGGGGACCACCGGCGGTGCGGGCAGAGACACTCACGTGATATTTCGGAAGTGGGCGTGGCGGATGTTTTCCACGGTGATGTCGTTCCCCAGCTCCCACACGTGAGAGTCAGGAAAAGGGCATCCCGTCCCGGTTTTGAGTATGGCAAAGCCTTTACAGCCGACGCTGGGAGGATACTTTGCGGGCGATTTCCTTAGTCGTCGAAGTTCCAGTGGACCGGAGGTACGCCGGCGAACTCGCTCGGTAGCCTAGCGACCGCGTCACCAAGGAGGCAGCCCAGGTACATCGTTTTGAGATCCTTCCCGCCAAAGGAGAGGCTCGAGATGTTCTTGAGCCGTCGGCTCTTGACTTGATCAAGGTGCGGCCGGTCCATTCGGTGGGCTTGATAGGCCTCCTCGACCCAGGCCAGATGCTCGCGGTCGCTGTCTTCCAGGTAGATTGTCTGACTGCCATCGGGGGCCACACGAATCAGCCGATTAGACACGATACTCACGATCCAAACGCCACCGGCGTCATCGAAGGCCATCCCATCGGGAAAGGTTCCCTCGCCAAACTCGGCGACAACCTGTTTATTGCCCAAGCTTCCATCCGAGTGGATGGGGAAGCGCGAGAGCCGCCGGGTGAAGGTCTCGTTGACATACAGCCACTCGCCGCCGGGATAGACCAGGCATTCGTTGGTATAGCCGATGCCATCTGCAACGATCCGCGCCGTGCCGTCTTCCACCAGGACGATGAAGCCGTCGCTTGCAGTCGGGCGATAGGCGCCGGCACGGGGCCGGATACGGGTGCTTACGCTAATCCAGATGCGACCGGCCGCGTCGAGGTGGACGAAATTAGTCGGAGATAATACTTCGCCGTCCGCTTCCAGGCAGAAGGGGCTGAGGTTTCCGTCGGAATCAAGACGAAACACTCCGCCCTCTTCCTTGCCGAGATGGGCCATGAGGAAGGATCCGTCAGGCATGAGGGCGATCCCGTTCGGCACGAGGTCGAGCCCGGCATCTTTGGCGAGGGTGCGCGTTTGGGTGCCGTCCGGATGAATCCTCGTTATGCCGCCGCGCCGGTCTGAGACGTAGAGGTTGCCGGCCTTGGTGCACAAGACGCATTCAGGCCGCTCGAGATCTTTGCCAACAAAGGAAACAGAATCAAGTGAAATCATGATCAGGCACCGAACTGGCGCGGCGTTCGAAGCATCTTCATGCCCCCGTCAACTTCAATGGTCGTCCCGGTTAACGAGTGATTGGCCGGGTGCGCCATATAGGCCACGGCCAAGCCAAGCTCGTCGGGCTCAATCATCCGGCAGGTGGCCTGGCGCTCGTTGAACTGACGTTTCCGGCTTTCGGGATTCTCGGATTTCCGAATGATCTCCTCCATGAACGGCGAATTCACCGTGGCGGGGCTCAGACTGTTTACCCGGATGCCTTCTTTGACCAAGTCCGATGCCATCGCCATCGCCAGCGCTTGGGTGGCACCCTTCGAAGCGCTGTAGAGAGCCCGGTCGGGTACTCCGTTAAGTGCACTACAGCTTGACATAACGATGACCGAGGCCGCCTTGGATTCCCGCAGGTGCGGAAGGCAGGCACGCATAACCCGCATCTGACCGAGGACGTTTATGTCGAAGACGCGCCTCCAATCCTCTTCGGTGCCGTCTTCTACGGTTCCAACGAAACTGACGCCGACGTTATTCACCAGGATGTCGAGGTGCCGCTTGCCTTGCGGTAGAGAAGCTACGAATCCGTCTACGGCCTTCGTAACCAATTCCTGATTCGTAACGTCCGCCTGCAGCCACTGTGCGCCGGCGGGGACGCCCTTCTCCGTCCGGTTTAGGGCGCCGACAATCACACCGAAGTCAAGTAAGACCCGGCAAACCGCCTGACCGATTCCCGACGAGGCCCCGGTTACAATCGCCGTCAAGCCCTCAAGCGCCGCGAAATGATCGTTCCTCTTGTCTGCCATATGCAATCCTCTATGATCTTTCGTTTTCGTTACAGCAAGCTTGGTAGATACAAAATAACGGATGGGAAGACTATGCTCAGCGTAAGCACAATGATCTGCGCAGCGACGAATGGCACAACGCCGCGGTAGATATCTGTAGTCTTGATCGTCGGAGGTGCCACTCCTTTCACGAAGAAGATCGCGTAAGCGAACGGCGGCGTTATGAACGACATCTGGAGATTGACGGCGATCAAGACGACAAACCAAAGGGGATTTAGTCCAAGCTGCACGACCACCGGAAGGAATATGGGCACAACGATGTAGAGAATGCCTATGTAGTCGATGAGCATCCCCAAGACGAAAACCGTCAGCATCATGATGGCCAGAATTCCGAACTCTCCGAAAGGTAGAGAGAGAATCGCGTTTTCGATAACTCGGCCGCCGCCCATATAGAGAAACACGGAGGTGAACATTCCCGCTCCGACGATGACGAAAAATACCATCGAGGTAATCGTAATCGACTCCCTTAGCGACTCCTTGAGTTTCGTAAGGTTGAAACTGCGATAGACGAGGGCGACGATCACGGCGCCTGCTACCCCCAATGCCGACGCCTCCGTTGGTGATGTGACGCCGAGGAGAATCGAGCCCATCACCGCAATCAGGAGCCCCAAGATGGGTATCAAGTAGATAACTGTATCTAACAGCAATTTCGGGATGCTCTCCGTCCGCTCGTTCTTGTCGATCGCCGGCAATGCCTTGGGATCGAAAATCGCCCTCAGGATGACGTAGATTATGTAGGCGGCGGAAAGCATAAGCCCTGGTCCGATCGCCCCTGCAAAGAGGGCGGCAACTGACAGGTTCGTCATGGGCCCCAAAAGCACGAGCATTACACTTGGCGGAATCAGAATTCCCAAGGAGCCCCCGGCGCACACCACGCCGGTGGCAAGATCGGTAGCATATCCACGTCGTAACATCGCAGGCATCGCTATAAGGGCCATTGCCGTTACCGATGCGGCGATAATACCGGTACAAGCGGCAAAGACCGTGCTTATTATGATAGCAGCAATCGCCAGCCCCCCTCTCATCGGCCCCATCAGCTTGAATAGGGTTTCGAAGAGCTTTTCCGTGGCCCCACTTCGTTCCAGAATAGCACCCATAAAAACGAAGAGAGGTACCGCAACCAAGATCTCGTTACTCATGACGCCGAAGGTGCTCGTCATAAAAAGCGACAAAACGGCGGGCCCACGAAACATGAGACCGAAGACCATGGCAAGCGCCATCAGGGCAAAGGCAAGGCGGACACCCGCTATGACCAGGACAACGAGGGTTGCCAACATGACAATCGCGTATATTTCACTCACCGGAGTCCTCCGGCTCTTGCGGGTCTATGAGAAGGAGTAGATTGCGGAGGACTTCTGCAATACCCTGAAGGGCAAGAAGAAAAAAGGCGACCGGGATGACGGTTCTGATGGGCGCCGCCGGAAAGACCCAGATAGCCGACGAAATCGCCTGTCCCGTGCGCCAAGCGTGGAGGGCGTACCCTGTAGACCGAGCACCGAGGATCAGCATTAGCGGTACAAGAACTACGGCAAAAAAAATCAACTCGTAGATAACCTGCGCCTTGCGTGGCAGGGCACCTACCAAAAGGTCGATACGGACATGTCGTTTCCGCACTATTGTGAAGCCGCCACCAAGTAGGAAGAAGAGACTGTGGAGCATCCACGACGTGTCGAACGCCCAAATAGTCGGATTGTTGAAAAAGTAGCGAAGCACCACCTCGATAAGAACCACAACGGTCAGGGGAATGGCGGCCCAAGAGGCGATCGTGCCTACCGTGAGGTTTATTTGGTCAATGACCCGTACAATTTGCTTCATAATTTGATGCTTACCACCTGAGGAATAGAAAACGGGGGCGGCACCCTTGGATTGTGCCGCCGTCCCGCTACTGAATCAAGAGAGACTTCTATCTCTCAAAATCAAAGGAGGTAAACTCGTCGTAGGGCTCGAATTGCTCGAGGAATTCGCGCTGCGACTCCCAAACTTTACCGAAGAACTCATCTTCCTGAGACCTTCGCTCGAGAATCTCGTAGGTAAGGTCCCGGGCGGTTTGCTGGATTTCAGGCGAGAGAGTTCCAATAGTCAAATCGGGATTGTTGCGCATCTCCTCGAAGGAGCTCATCGTCTCAATCCACTCCACGGCGTAGCCCTCTGCGCTTGCCGCAACTGCCGCGTTCTCAACAA
Source organism: uncultured Spirochaetaceae bacterium (assembly GCA_964413945.1). Lineage (GTDB taxonomy): Bacteria > Spirochaetota > Spirochaetia > DSM-27196 > PWMO01 > CAYPUT01. The sequence continues at coordinate 13,952 of CAYPUT010000003.1, read as the reverse complement.
TAGACTTTAGGTCCTCTGGTAGGTCCGCCCACTTCCCGGGATTTATGATTAACTGGAACATGTTTGCGCCCATGTGGAGGGGAGGACCATACACGTGGGACGCGACATCGGGAAGTCCAAGGGGTACGTCCATCGAGGGGAATGTGTATTCGACGGCGTCGACAACCCCACGCTGCATGGACGGCACAACCTCGCCGCCGCCTAGAAGAACGGGGGCGGCCCCAAGGGCCTGCCAGAGGTCGGTACTAAGACCGGCAGCCCGAATCTTGAGGCCCTCGATGTCTTCCAGAGAGTTGATCGCCTTGTTCGTCCACATCTGCTCGGGAGGAGTGAAGCCCAGTGGGAAGACGACAAGCTGATCGCCATACATCTCCTGCTCCAGCTCAGCCCCACCGAAACCGTACATCCATACGAACAGATCATGGAACTCGGTCACACCACCCGGGAGAGTAAAGAAGAGGTCCGACGCCGGAAACTCGCCCTTCTGAAAGGCCGGCGAATTGGCGGCCGCGTCCAGTGCACCGTCGCGTACGGCGTCTAGGACTTCTGGGCCCGGAACGATCTCTCCGCCGCCGTGGAGGGTAATGTCCAATCTGCCTCCGGACATTTCTTCAACCTTCTCGGCCCACAGCACTATCCCCCGTTGAGAGAGCGCCATGTTCAGTGGGAACGCACTTTGCACAATCCAGCTGAAAGTCTCCTGCTCCGCCTCCGCTCTCGCGTCGGCTGCGCCCTCACCGCCACCGGCGGCACACCCGACGAGCAGAAGGCTCATCATTACAAACAGCGACACTAGCATGATGCTTAGTCTCTTCATTCGTGACCTCCTCTTGGCCTTATTCAATTGTGGTCGCGTCCGCTACTTCTCAATAACGGTGTCGTGCGTCGATATGTGGAGCCGAGTTCAAACTCGGCAGGTTTTCCGGAGGGGCTATCGAGACAACTGACAGTAAACCTTTTGAGCTTTGTCATCCGCGGCCTGGCTCCCGATAGTTTTCTCTAAGCGATTGTTTGTTATCCTACAGTAAACATTGACGCCTGTCAACCGGAAATGATTGCGGAAGCACTAGGTCCGTTCCGCATGCACGCTGAGCGTGACGGCCGGCCGGTTATCCAAAGCTTCAACTCGATGCCGCAGCGAAGAATCGAAGTATATCGAGTCCCCGGCCTCGAGGACGAAATCCTGGTCGTCGATGGTGTATCTGATTCTGCCTTCGAGAACGAAGTCAAACTCCTCGCCGGCATGCTGAAACTCAACAGGTCTTCGCTTCTTCTTACTGTCCGGAAGAACAGTGACGACGAAGGGCACCATCATTCGATTTCGGGTGTTGGCCGAGAGGGACTCGTATACGTAACCGAAGGGCGTACCCTTTCTCGCAACCTGAAAGCGTTCGTCTCGCCTGACGACGGCAATAGCGGAAGCCTCTTCGGTGCTGTCGAAGAGCTCCCCCAAGGTCGTACCGAGGGCGGCGGCAATGTCTGAAAGCGTAGAGATCGCCGGGGTCTTTTTCCCGGCTTCCAGGAGGGAAACGTAGCTTTTCGTCAGACCGGACCGAGCCGAAAGGGCTTCTTGCGTCAGGCCCTTTCCCAGACGAAGCTGTTTAAGACGTTTACCTAAGTTGGCGACTGTATCCGGCACTCGCTCGTCCTTTGCGTGCGGGTAATATATCTAGGCCGCATGATAGAAAGGAAGCAGTGTCTTTACAAGGTGCCCATCTATATCTTGCGTTCCATCGCACTCTCGAAGTTGGTAACGGGAGGATAGGATTCCCGGTCAATGATTACGTCGAGGATGGTCGGTCCGTCATGCTCCAACGCTTTCTTGAAGGCTGCTTCGAATTGGCCCTTGGTTCGAATCTGGGACCCCTCCGCTCCGAGCGCCCGAGCGACGGCGCCGTAGTCCACATCGGTTAGGTCGTTCGCTTCGGGGATGACGTTTCCGCTATGGCGGTATTTCTGTTCGTGGTACTCAAAAACCAAGCCGCTGTTGTTCAACACGACTACGATGACAGGAATGCGGTGGCGAACCGCGGTTTCGATGTCTGCCAGGTGATAGCCGAAGCCACCGTCTCCTGTCACGCAGACGACCTTCTCCTTTCGCGTCAATTGAACGCCTAGTGAAGCGGGGAATGCCCACCCCAGGGAGCCGATGGCTCGGAAGTAGGACTCGGGACGAGCCGTCGGAAACAGCACTCCGGTCCAGGCTGCCATGTACCCTGTGTCCGCTACGATGGTAATACTTTGATTGTAGTGGGACATCGAATCGATGATTTGCAACGGCGAGAGAATTTCCGTCTTTGCAGCAGCGTCTGTAGCCCGCCGCACCTCTTGCCGCCACTCGTCGACACGAAGACGCGCGACCTTCGCCCACTCCCTCGCCTTTTCGGACAATCCCCTTCCCGAGAGTTCCACACCAATGGCCTCTATACTGAGCCGTGCATCACTCAAGAGCTTGATACTAGCAGGATAGGAAACGTCGAAGGAGTCTGGGTCGGTATTGATCGAGATTATCGTTACACTCCGGTTCGGGATCGAGTAGCCGCGGGTCGCCAGTCCGCCCAATCGCGATCCGACGACGAGGACACAGTCGCTTTGCCCCACAAGGTCGTTGGCGGCCTTGGAGGAGTATCGGCCGATGACACCAACGCTCAAGGCGTGGTTTGAGGGTATGCAGGTCTTGCCCCCCATTGTGGCCGCAACGGGAATGCCATGTCTCTCCGCCATGCTGACGACGGCGGTGCCCGCACCGGCCTGCGCCGCGCCGTCGCCAACCAGGATCACCGGCTTCTCTGCCGCAGCCAGCGCCTCACAGGCGCGCCGAACGGACTCGAGGTCCGGTGGGATCGGCGCGACTCGCGAAAGGGTAGTTGCGCTGTCGGACGCGTACTCGATATCCGCGCCAAAGAAGTCTTTGGGAACGTCGATGTGGGTGGGGCCCCGGGTTCCGGAAAGAGACTGTCGAATCGCCAGGGAGACTAAGTCGGGCACTTTGTTGGAATTCGCCGCAAAACCGCTCCACTTGGTCACCGGCGCAAACATCGGCATCTGATCCAGGGACTGATATTCCCCCATGTAGTTCGAATTCGTGGAATTTGCTCCGGTCAGGGCCACCACCGGGCTCTGAGCCCAGAAGGGATCGGCGAGAGCCGCCGCAACATTGGCGGCGCCGGGACCTGCCTGACCGTAGGCAATCGCCGGTTTGCCGCTCGCCCGGGCGTAACCATCGGCCATGTAGACCGCGCTGAACTCGCTTCGGGTTACAACCATCTCTATGCCGGCGTTGTGGAGAGCGATCCACAGCGGCTGGTCCCCACCCGTGAGGAGAAAGAAATGCTCGACTCCATGGCTCTTGAGTCTATCGACCACGGCTTCTGCAACTCTCAAAATTAACTCCTTTTCGGCCTCCAAGACCCCATCGTCGATAGGTGGCTCTCCGGACCGGTTTAGGTCGGTTTATCTTCTGCAAACCCTCAGTACACTCAAGGATCGACGTGCGCTCCTTAATGTTTTCTAATGTGTTCCCTGGCCCCATCAACAAAGGACTTGAGGCTTTCGCCTACAGTGGCACCGAGCTCCCGGGCTGTTACATTGGCGAAGGATATTTTCCCGTTGTAGTAGGTGGAGCGTGAATCGCCCATTCGCGCGGTCATGTTGGACACGGTCACTGCGGCGATCCCGCGCTCATCCAGGGGCTGCAGGCGCCCGATACCTGCATGATCCAAACCTACTCCGGCGTCGTTGAAGACTGTCAAGGCAGCATCGACGTTAAAGGCCTTTTCGCGTCGTCCGCCGATAAGTCCGCCGTGAGACCCCGTAATGACTATCTGCCCTTCGTCTTCCGGCTTCACCAGCGAGGCCGAGTCAATGCAGATGACGCGGGGCCACTCGTTTAGAATTACGAATCGAGTCTCTTCGTATGCGGGGGGCGTTCCTTCCGGCAGTGGTGCTCCCTTTAGGAGCTGTGCCGCCTCCAGACAGGCCATCCCGTCATCGCAACCGGCGGCGCGAGCAACGGCGTTTACCGCGCTGATAATTCCGCCGGTAACCATGCTGGCCACGTCGCCTATTCGTGCCGATGTATGCGCGACAACTGCCGCGGCCATGCCTATTTTGTCGCAGTATCCCAGGCAGCCCGTGCCGGAGTCGTCCAAGGCTCCGCCGGCATCGTTCAGGATCACGGCCCGGGCCCTGTGCGCGGCCGCCTTGTAGGCCGGATAGAGCCCACCATGGGAACCGGCAACCACAGACTTGCCGCGTACCGACGCATCGAGTTGATTGATACTATCGACGAGGACAATCCCTGGATCAATATGCAGGGCGCTCGTCATGTTAACCCGGCCTCACTCTTCGCGGCGGTAGCCAGCGCCATCTTGGCTGCGGTAACGGTGGCCTTGATCAACATATTGGCACGCGCCCTGCCTTGCCAGGCAATGTCAAACGCCGTCCCATGAGGCACTGTTAGCACCGGGGCGGGCATACCGATGTACAGGGTGACGCCCGGCTGATCGCGCCCGAGAATCTTCCGGGCGATATTTGCCTGATCGTGATACATGGATACGACTCCGTTGTACTGCCCGTCGAGAGCGTTTACGAATACGCTATCCGGCGGTACCGGCCCTTTTGCCGGGAGCCCCTGAACCTTGGCGTCCTCCAAAGCAGGAGTGATGGAGTCGATTTCCTCGGTGCCGAACATCCCACCTTCTCCGGAATGCGGATTGAGACCCGCAACAGCGATACGGATAGGATCCACTTCTGCTGCATTCATGACCTCGTAGAGGCCTCTGATCTTGTCCAGGACTGTCTTCCTGGTAACGAGATCGGGGACGGCCCTTAGACCGACGTGATAAGTGACCATCGTGACCCAAATGCCGGCGACTTCGCCGATCATGTAGGCCGTATCCTTCTCCCCGAAACATTCCTCGAAGTAGGTCATGTCATCCAGGGAGGTATTGCCGGCAAGGTGAAACGACTCCTTATTGAACGGCGATGAGACGATGGCATCGATACGACCTTCTTGAGCAAGAGCTACGGCGTCGCGGCAACAGCGCGCCGCCGATTCACCGTACCGCTTGTCCAGCGTACCTGGTGTTAACTTGTGGTGTGAGAGCTCTCCTGAAGGAACAACCCACATCGAAGAAACGTCATCCGTTGCCTCTGAAGGTTCTGAGATCACGTTTACCCCAAGACTACTCTTGTTGAGACGAATGGCTTGGTCCATAACCTCCGGATCGCCGATTACGACAGTAATGCATCGATCGCGCACCTCCGGATTCTCCACCACCCGAACCACTATTTCCGGACCAATGCCCGAGGGATCTCCCATTGTGATGCCAATGATCGGTTTCTTCATTGCTACTTCCTTGAAGCTCCCTGGCGAACGCAAACCGCCCCTCGGGACCGAAGCCCCCGTTTCCGGCAAGCGCTATCCGTGGATTCACGGTGAACTACGAGCGATCGACGCGACAAATCGGCTCGGTTTTCTTTTAGCGATCTTTTGTTATCCTACAGTAAACTACGTAGCATGTCAATTGGTGGAATCCGACCTCGCTCGTACCACTGAAGTTGGTTGATAGGGCAGTGACATGATCGCGTCGCGCAATCCGTGGATTCCTGCTTCGGGAAGAGGACAAAAAAAAGCTCCCAGGGGAAAGGAGGTAAAAACCCCTGGAAGCGAAAAGAATGGAGGCAGAAAAAGACACACTGTCTTTCATATAAGCAAACCACAGAGGCCGCAAAAAGTAACAAAAAATCCGGCTAACTATTCGCGAATCCGGAAGCCCGGAGGATGCGATCCCGGAGCGCCCGGCCGATTCCCCGGGCCGGGGGCAACTCGGCGTAGATACGCGCACATCCCTTTTCGTCCGCCTCCCGAAAGGCCCGGTAGAGGGACTTCGCGTACTCCTCGAGGGAGTCGAACCGGTAAACGATCACCGTTGTCGCGACCGGTAGGTCGGGCGTCTCGCCGAAGCACAAGAGAGCGACCGGCTCCGACGCCGGAATGCCCGGATCAACGGCGGGACCGCCTTCCGCGAACGGAACGACCCTCGCCTTCGGCATGTAGTGGGCGTGTCTGGTACCGGGGCTCTCTGCAGCGCTGGACCCGCCGGTCTCTCCGGCACGGCTTCCGGCACCCCCGATCGGCACTCCCAGCGCCTCGGAGAGCATCTCCCGGGTCACCGCCCCTTCCCGGAGCACCTCAACCACGGCCCCCCCGGGAGACCCCGCCCCCGCGGCGCCCGGCACTCGGACCACCGTCGACTCGAGC
>CAYPUT010000003.1:5480-7677 GCA_964413945.1 uncultured Spirochaetaceae bacterium | reverse complement strand
ATCTCGCAGGGGCCGCCGTCGAGGTAGATATCCACGCTATCCCCAAGGTCCCGCCGGGCGGTCTCGAGGTCCGTCGGGCTCGGGCGGCCGGACCGGTTGGCGCTGGGGGCGGCAATCGGCACCCCGGCCAGCCGGATAAGCTCCCGGGCGATGGGGTGGGAAGGAAGGCGGACGGCGACGGTGTCGAGTCCCGCGGTCACCGCCGGTGGTATGCGGGGGTTCCTGGGCAGCACCAGGGTAAGAGGTCCCGGTGAGAACAGCCGGAGAAGGCGGACGGCGGCCTCCGGCGGGTCCTTCACGACGGTGGAAAGCTCTGCGAGATCGGCAATGTGGACGATGAGGGGATTGTCCCCCGGGCGGCCCTTAGCGGCGAAGATTCGGCCTACGGCGTCAGCATCGAAGGCGTTCGCCCCGAGACCGTAGACCGTCTCGGTGGGAAACACCACGAGGCGGCCGCCTCGGATCGCCTCCGCGGCGCGGCGGATATCAGCACTTAACCCAGACAACGCCGTCTTCCACCTTGACCGGAAAGGTCTTGACCGGACGGGTTGCGGGAAAGTCTCTTACAGCGCCGGTGCGGATATCGAACCGGGAGCCGTGCTTCGGGCAGTAGACGTCGTTCCCGACGATCATGCCCTCGCACAACGGGGAGTATTCGTGGGAGCAGGAGTTGTCCGTGGCGTAGACTCCATCCTCCAGCTTGAACAGGGCGATCTCTTTTCGCCGATGCACGAACTTGTAAGTCTTTGAGAACCCGTCGAGACGAACGGCCTCACGCCATTGGGCCATGACCCGCTACTCCTCGTACTCTTCTAAGGCCCGTGCGGCGACGATCTCCCGGATTTCGTCGCGGATACCTTCCGGAGCCCGGGCGACCACCTCCTCGAAGAAGCCTTGGATCAGCATGGTCTCTGCTTCCTGCCGGGGGTAGCCCCGGGACTCGAGGTAGAAGAGCTGGTCTTTCTCCAAACGCCCCGTGGTCGAACCGTGACTGCATTTTACGTCGTCGGTGCTAATCTGCAACCCCGGAATCGAGTCGGCTCGCGCGCCGTCGTTCAACAGGAGGTTGTTGTTCGTCAGGTAGGCGTCGGTCCCCACCGCTTCGTGGGCCACCTGTATCATCCCCTGGTAGATGGAATGAGCCTCGTCTCGGACGGCGCCCTTGTAGAAGGTACGGCTGTTGGCATGGGGCCCGTTGTGCACCTGGACGGTCCGGAGATCGATGTGCTGGTCCTCATGGGGAAAATAGAGTCCGTCGAGCATGACGTCGCTCCCGGCCCCATCGAGGATTCCGTCGAACCGCGCCTTCGTGAACATCCCCCCGAAGAGGTGGGAACCGTGGTGGACGTGGGCGTCCCGGCCGATCCACCCGAACCCGTGGCTAAAGACGCTGGAATCGATATTCAGGGTGTTGACCGTTGCGACCCGAAAGGCCGCGTTGTCCCCGACGGTGAGCGCCATCCCGGCATTAAGGAGAACCTCTCCGTCGGCCTTCCCGTGGACCCGCTGGATAAGGCTCGCCTCGGCATCCTCTTCGATAATCACCGTAACAAGCGGTGCGGAATAGCTACCGTCCCCCTGCTCGAGAAAGTCGACGACAAAGGGCTCGGCGATTCGGACGCCCTTCGGAACGTAGAGAAGAATGCCGTGGCTCCAGGAGGCGTAGTGCCAACTCGTTACCCGATTGTCGCTCCGGTCGATCGCACGGTCGAGGAGCCCCTCGAGTCGCCGGCTAATCTGTTGAACCGACCCGTCGTGGTTGACGGCCTCTTTCTCTAAGAAGCTCCTCAAGGATTCAAAGGCGATACCCCGGGATTCGATCTCCGGCCGGAGTCCCCGGCGAACGCACCGCCCGTCGACAAAGTCGAGGAGGCCACCGATGCCTTCTCCCGGGAGGCGTTTCTCCACCGCATCCGGCGCCGTCGCGTAGCTGTAGTTGTCGAAGTCGTAGTTGGAGATGTCGCTTCGCCGCCACTCCTCGTCGGAGGTCGTCGGCCACTCCATCCCCTTAAACTCTTCGAGGGCGCGGCGCCGGAGGGAGAGCATCCACTCCGGCTCGGCTTGCGTCTCGATAAATGCGTGTAGATCCTGCGTCCCGGTGTAGGTCCGCGCCTCGGATATTCCCATCTTGTTAACCTACGGAGCCTTCCATCTCGAGTTCGATAAGCCTGTTGAGCTCCACCGCGTATTCCATCGG
>CAYPUT010000003.1:2137-5380 GCA_964413945.1 uncultured Spirochaetaceae bacterium | reverse complement strand
AGCCTTCCATCTCGAGTTCGATAAGCCTGTTGAGCTCCACCGCGTATTCCATCGGCAGCTGCTTCACGAGGGGCTCGAGAAAGCCGTTTACGATCATCATCGACGCTTCCGCCTCGCCCATCCCGCGGCTCATCAGGTAGAACAGCTGATCCTCCGAGATCTTCGAGACCTTTGCCTCGTGCTCGATGGTTACATCGTCGGACTGAATGTCCATGTAGGGATAGGTGTTGCTCGTCGACTCGGGGTCGAGGATCAGGGCGTCGCAGACGACGTGGGAACGGACGCCGGTCAGCCCCTCGTCCACCTTGACGTGGCCACGGTAGCTTGCCGTCCCTCCGTCCTTGCTTATCGACTTCGAGGTTATGACCGAGCTGGTGTTGTTCGCCGCGTGGACACACTTGCCGCCGGTGTCCTGCTCCTGCCCCTTGCCTCCGAAAGCGATGGAAAGAACCTCGCCGTGGGCGCCCTCGCCCATCAGGTAGACCGCCGGGTACTTCATGGTGCGCTTGCTACCGATATTTCCGTCGACCCATTCCACCGTGGCGTTCTCGTAGGCGACCGCCCGCTTGGTTACCAGGTTGTAGACATCCCCGGACCAGTTCTGGATCGTCGTGTAACGCACCCGGGCGCCCTTCAGGGCGATAATCTCTACCACCGCCGAGTGGAGCGAATCGGTCGAGTAGATCGGAGCGGTGCATCCCTCGACGTAGTGAACGAAGCTCCCTTCGTCGGCGATAATCAGGGTCCGCTCGAACTGGCCGAAGTTCTCCGAGTTTATGCGGAAGTAGGCCTGGAGCGGAATATCGACGTGGACCCCCGGCGGAACGTAGACGAAGCTCCCACCGGACCAGGCCGCGCTGTTGAGGGCGGCGAACTTGTTGTCGTTGTAGGGAATAATCGTCCCGAAATACTTCCGCACCAACTCCGGATGCTCCCGTATCGCCGTCTCCGGATCACAGAAAATGACACCCTTTTGAGAGAGCTCTTCCTTGATGTTGTGGTAGACCATCTCGGAGTCGTACTGAGCGCCGACCCCCGCCAAGAACTTGCGCTCCGCCTCGGGGATTCCGATGCGGTCGAAGGTGTTCTTGATGTCCTCCGGAACGTCGTCCCAGCTCTCCCACTTCTTCTTCGAGGAGGTGGAGTAGTAGACCAGGTTGTCGAAGTCGAGATCCGAGAGGTCGGCCCCCCAGTTGATCATCGGCTTCGACTGAAAGGCGTTAAGCGACTTAAGGCGAAACTCCGTCATCCACTCGGGTTCTTCCTTGTGGGCCGAGATCGCCCTGACCACTTCCTCGTCGAGACCTTTGCGGGTCTTGAAGACAGGCTTGTCGGGATAATGAAAGCCAAATTTATATTCGCCAACGTCAACCGTTGCTTGCGGGTTGCTCATTCGGTTCCTCCTCCATGTCGATTCCGTACTGCTCCTTGATCCACTCGTAGCCGTTCGCCTCGAGTTTTTCGACGAGGTCGTGGCCACCGGAGGTTATGATGCGCCCCCGGTACATGATGTGGACAAAGTCCGGACGGATGTAGTTTAGAATCCGTTGGTAGTGGGTGATGATGAGGGCGCCGAACGCCTCTCCCCGGAGCTTGTTCACCCCCCGGGAGACCACCTTCAGGGCGTCGATGTCGAGACCCGAATCGGTCTCGTCGAGGATGGCGAAGTTCGGCTTGAGCATCAGCAGTTGGAGAATCTCCATCCGCTTCTTCTCACCGCCGGAAAAGCCCTCGTTCAGATAGCGATTGATGAACTGCTGATCCATCTCCATAAAATCCATCGATTCCCGGAGCCCTTTGATAAACGCCTTGGTTCCCCCGGACTCGTCCCCGAACCGGATTTCCGTGGCCCGCCTGAGAAACCGTCCGACGGTCACCCCGGATATCTCGACCGGGTACTGGAAGGCCAGAAAGAGGCCGAGCCGGGCGCGTTCGTTCGTTTCGAGCTCGAGAATGTTTTGCCCGTCGACGAGAATCTCTCCCCCGGTCACCTCGTAGCTCGGATGTCCGAACACCACATTGCTCAGGGTGCTCTTCCCGGAACCGTTGGGTCCCATTAAAGCGTGAATCTCTCCGGACCTTAGGGAGAGGTTTACCCCTTGAAGAATTTCCGTACCATCTATGGACGCGCGGAGGTCGCGGATCTCTAACTGCATGTCGTTGCTCCTTAAAGAGGCCTAAATCGGGTAACCGAGCTCCAGCCGTGCTTCCTCGCTCATAAAGTCCATGCTCCAGGGAGGATTCCAGACGAGATTCGGTTCTATCTTTTCGATGCCGGTGTCCTCCTGGAGGACCCGCACAATATCGTTCTTGATGACGTCGCCGAGGGGACACGCCGGCGTGGTCAAGGTAAAGTCCACTTCGATGCTGTCTTCCTTCGGCTCTATGCGATAGACCAGCCCGACATCGACGATATTCAACCCGATTTCCGGATCGATCACGCGCTTCAGTGAGTCGAGGCAGGCTCCTTTACTTACCATATACATTCTCCCGAACTATTGTGAGTAAGCTACTAATAGAGGCGTCTCCAAGCAAGCGCTCGAACGACGCGCCGGTAGCGTTGTACAATCGAGTGGGAGTGTAGCAGCGATGCTCGAAAGTATCCAGAAGTTACGGGCGGCTATTTTTGTTAGCCATCCCAATCATGAGAGCCTCGTGACCGCCTGCTGCCGGGAAATCGCCCGTCGTCTCGAGGATGCCGGGGCCGGTGTTGAGCTCTTTGACCTCTACCAGGACCGTTTCGACCCGACGCTTACCCTCGAAGAGATTCGTCGGAGGGCGTCTTTCGATCCGCTGGTCTTGCGGTATCAAGAAGCGATCCGAAATAGCTCTCTTCTGGTCTTCGGACATCCGGATTGGTGGGGAGGGGCTCCGGCTATTCTCAAGGGATTCGTTGACCGGGTCTTACAGGCCGGAGTAGCTTTTGCCTACGACGGCCCGGAGTTCGGCCGGCAGAGCCTTCGACCGCTGTTGACCGGGAAGAGCGCCCTGGTGGTTGCGACGACCGATCGCCCGACCCCGCCGGCCTCGGAACCGATAACCCGATTCTGGCGGGAGGGCGTATTCGCCTACTGCGGCATCGAGACGGTTACGGTTAGTCTCTTCTACGGGACCCGGGATAGCCGGCTTCGGGGCCGTAAGGCCTGGATAGCCGAGGCCGTCTTCGAGGCCGAGCGCCTCCTCGAAGGAGAACGAGAGTGAAAGAACTACTGATCTATCGCCACGCCAAGACCGAGAAGGCCC
>CAYPUT010000003.1:0-2127 GCA_964413945.1 uncultured Spirochaetaceae bacterium | reverse complement strand
GTGTGGCCGATTTCGACCGGGAGCTCGTCCCCCGGGGACGCCGGCAGTCCGCGGAGATGGCCGGTAAGCTCCGGGAGAAGGGAATCCGGCCGGACTTGATCATTTCCTCCCCGGCGGTCCGAGCCCGGCGGACGGCGGAAGTCACCCTGAAGACCCTCGCCTCCCCCTTGAGCCCCCTCGAAGCGCCGGATCTCTACGGTGGCGACGCCGGCAATTACCTCGAGGTAATTGCTCGAAGCGGCAACGGGGCGGCCCGCCTCGCCGTCGTCGGCCACAACCCCTCTTGCGAAGAGCTCCTAGAGCTTCTGACGGGAGAGGCGCTCCATCTCGGCACCGCGTCGATAGCCTGGGTCCGGTTGGCGGTCGACAGCTGGGAGGAACTCTCGCCGGAAACGCGAGGCACCCTGGTCGAGCACCTGAAAGCGGAGACGACATGAAAGGAGCAGCCCGGCGACGATTCAATCGAACCCTTCGGCATCCCCAACGGCTTCAAGAGATTCTCACCGTCCTGGTGAAGTACGGCTTCTCGGACTGGATAGAGCAATTGGGTCTCGACCGGGTTTTTCGGAGTCTGAAGACGGCAGAAGGGTGGAAACGGGACACGCCACCGGGAATCGTGCGGCGGGCCAAGATGATCCGCCTCGCCTTCGAAGAGCTCGGCCCCACCTTTATCAAGCTCGGGCAGATCGCGAGCGGCAGGACGGATCTCCTTCCCATCGAGGTAACCCGGGAACTGACCAACCTTCAGGACAACGTCGCCCCCTTTCCCTACGCGGATGTCGAAAAGACTCTGAACCGCGACGTAGAAGGATCCCTCTCGGACCATTTCTCCTCCTTCGACAAGACACCCGCCGCCTCGGCGTCGATCGCGCAGGTGCACCGGGCGAAGCTCCTCGACGGTAGAAGCGTCGCGGTAAAGGTGCAGCGTCCGGGCATCGAGGAGCTCATCGATACCGACACCGACATTCTGCTCCTCTTAGCGACCCTCGCCGAGCGGACCGTCCGGAGAGCCCGTCTCTTTAGCCCCGTCGAGCTCGTCGAAGAGTTCCGCCGGACCATCGTCGAAGAGCTCGACTTCGAGCGGGAGCGGGAAAACCTCGAGCTCTTTCGAGAGCAGTACAAACACAGCCGTAAGCTCTACGTCCCCTACACCGTCCCCGAGCTCTCGACTCACCGCATTCTGGTGATGGAGTACGTCGAAGGGGAGCGCCTCGCGGCGGTTATCGCGGCGGAGGACCAGGAGGAGCGCAAAGAACGGATCGCCTCCCGGGGCGTCGATATCGTCCTCGAACAGGTTATGGCAAACGGTGTCTTCCATGCGGATCCCCATCCGGGAAACATCCTGATTCTCGAAGACCATCGCATCTGTTTTCTCGACTACGGTATCGTGGGCAGTCTCAAGCCCCGGCAACGAAAGCTCCTCGTCGAGGCCGTCCTCGGGACCGTGCAGCACGACGCCGACCGGGTCACCGAGGCTATGCTCCGCCTGACCGGTCAGCGGCTCGGGAGCCATCGTCTCGACCTTCTCCGGGACGACGTAGACGTTCTTATCGAGGAGTACGCGGACGCCGCCTTCGGCGACATCGACATCAACCGGTTCTTTATGGAGCTCCTCCGGCTTGTCGTCCGGTACGACCTCAAGGTCCCGGCGAATCTGATGCTGGTCATGAAAACCCTCGTCGCGGTGGAGGGGATGGGGGTTCAGCTGTCCCCGGACTTCAACTTTATCGAGGTGGTTCGTCCCTTCGCGTACAAGCTGCTCCTCCGGCGTATTACGCCTCAGAAGGTTCAAGAGGAGCTCATCGGACTCAGCCAGGACTATTCCGAGCTTACCCGAGCGCTCCCGGGGGATATTCGCAAGATCCTCAGGCAGGTAAAGAGCGGAAAGCTGCGCCTCGGGTTTCGGGTGATGGGCCTCGAGCCGCTGCGCCACACCCTCGACACCATCAGCTACCGGCTGGTCTTCGGGCTGGTGGTCGCGGCGCTTCTGGTAAGCTCCGGGCTGATCATTCAGGCGAACGTCCCGCCCCTCTGGAACAACGTCTCGGTCGTCGGTATGGCCGGATTCGCCATCGCCGGATTCGTCACCCTCGGGTTTCTGATATCCTTAGCCTGGGAGCTCTGGCG
>CAYPUT010000002.1:0-49854 GCA_964413945.1 uncultured Spirochaetaceae bacterium | reverse complement strand
AGCACCGAGGTCGAATCCCAGGTCCCGGCCATCAGCGCGTTCCGGTACGCCGGAGGAAGGTTGAAGGAATAGCTCTTCTTTCCGGCGGAAACGACGTTCATTTCCATATCGATTGAGATTTCCGTAGATGGGTCGGCTTCGACCAGCCCCTGGAGCTCCGCCACGTCCTTGGGATCGAGGCGTATCGCCGGGACACCCATTGCGGTGCAGTTTCCGGCGAAAATTTCGGCGAAGGATTCGCCGATTACCGCGTTGATACCCCAGCGCATTAGCGCCTGGGGAGCGTGCTCCCGGGAAGAACCGCAGCCGAAGTTCTCGTTTACGATTAAGACCGAGGCGCCTTGAAAACGCTCGTCGTTAAAGGGGTGTTGCCTTGGAACCCCTTCTTCGTCGAAGCGCACGTCCTGGAACGCGAACTCACCGAGGCCGTCGAAGCTTATCACCTTTAGATACCGGGCGGGGATAATCTGATCCGTATCGATATCGTTGCCCCGGACGACGATTCCCCGTCCCGAGACCTGCTTTACTGGTTGAAGTGTTTCGCTCATCGTTTGTTTTCCTTAGGCCTCGTTAGACCTGGATCGGTTCCCGGACGAACTCCCGGACGTCGACGATCTCTCCGGAGATAGCGGCGGCGCCGACCATCGCGGGACTCATCAGAACCGTCCGTCCCGTCGGGGAGCCTTGTCGTCCGACGAAGTTCCGGTTGGAAGAGCTCGCGCAGAGCTCCCGCCCCTGAAGCTTGTCGGGGTTCATCGCGAGGCACATCGAACATCCCGCTCCCCGCCACTCGAACCCGGCGTCGGAGAAAACCTTCGCAAGACCTTCGGACTCGGCCTGTTTGGCGACCTGCCTCGACCCGGGGACGACGAAGGCCCGTACATTGGAGTGAACCTTCTTCCCCTTGACTACCTTGGCCGCCTCCCGGAGGTCCGAGATCCGGGCGTTGGTACAGGAGCCGAGAAAGGCGACGTTGATCGGGTGCCCCTGGAGAGACTGCCCCTCCTCGAGGTCCATGTGCTTGTACGCCTTAAGGGCGGTCTCCCGGAGCCCCTCGTCGAGGCTCGAGAGAATCGGGGTGGCGCCGGTTACGGGAATCGCCTGTCCGGGGTTGATGCCCCAGGTTATCATCGGTTCGAGGCTGTTTGCGTCGAGATGGAAGACGTCGTCGTAGTCGGCGTCGGCGTCGCTGGCAATGCTCCCCCAGTAGTCGACGGCCGCTTCAAAGTCCGCCCCCTTCGGGGCGTAGGGGCGTCCCTCGATGTAGTCGACGGTCGTCTGGTCCGGGTTTACGTATCCGACCCGGGCACCCCCCTCGATACTCATGTTGCAGATGGTCATGCGCCCTTCCATCGAGAGCTCGTGGATGGCGTTGCCGTTGTATTCGTAGGCGTATCCGAGGCCCCCCTGGACGCCGAGGTCGGCGATTATCCGCAAGATAATGTCCTTGGCGTAGACCCCCTCCCGGAGGCTGCCGGAGACCTCGATCTTGCGAACCTTCGGACGGGAGATAGCCATGCACTGGGTCGCCAAGACGTCCCGGATCTGAGAGGTCCCGATTCCGAAACCGATGGATCCGAAGGCGCCGTGGGTTGAGGTGTGGGAGTCGCCGCAGGCTATGGTCATTCCCGGCTGGGTAAGCCCCAGCTCCGGCCCGATTACGTGGACGATCCCCTGATGCTCGGTGGTTAGCCCGAAAAACTCGATACCGTACTCTTCGGTATTCCTCTCGAGAGCCTGCATCATCTCTTCTGCGAGCCTATCGGCGAAGGGCCGTTCTTGGTCCGCCGTCGGGACGATGTGGTCCACCGTCGCAAAGGTGCGTTGGGGGTACAGGACCGTTAGTCCCCGCTCCCGAATCATCTCGAAAGCCTGGGGAGAGGTTACCTCGTGGACGAGGTGGAGCCCGATAAAGAGCTGATCTTGTCCCGTGTCCAGGGTGGCAACCTTGTGAAGGTCCCATACCTTGTTGAGCAGGTTGGTGCCCATGGACCCTCCTTTCTTTCTACTTATGGTGTTATTTCCGATCCCCGTGCCATGAGCACCTTTCCGGTGCGGATCATTTCCTGGACGCCGTAGCGGTCGAAGACACGGACGGCACTGTCGAGTCGCTCCGACTCACCGGTAAGCTGGAGGATGGTCGCGTGCTCGGAGACCTCGACTATATCACAGCCCATGGCATGTGCCAATTGAAGTACATCAGTACGAAGGTCAGGTTCACACTTAATCTTTACCATCATCATCTCGTGCATGATGATGTCGTCGTTTGTCCGGTCCGAGGCGTGGACCACGTCGACAAGCTTGTTCAGCTGCTTGAGAATCTGGTCCAGGGTCTTCTCGTCCCCCGAGGCGACAATGTTCATCACCGAGAACTGCGGGTCGTTCGACTCCGACACGACCAGACTGTCGATGTTGTACCCCCTCCGTGCGAAGACCAGGGAGATCCGGATGAGGACCCCCGGTTTGTTCGCCACCAAGAGGCTTAAGGTGTGCTTTTTGTACCCGATCGCTGCGGTAAGTGGTGCTCCCATTACGTACTCCCAACCGGCTTCTCGAGCCGTGCACGCGCCTCGCCCGCCTTGGGCTTCGGCGCCTCAATAATCATGTCGTCGAAACTCGACCCCGCGGGGATCATCGGGAAGACGTTGTCCTCCTTTTCCACTTCGACGTCTATCAACACGGGTCCGTCGTTGTACTCCAGGGCGCTCCGGATCATCCGGCGTACATCGGCGCTCCGCTTAATCCGGAAACCCTTTCCGCCGTAGGCCTCTATCAGCTTTACGAAGTTCGGGTTGCCCTCCAGCTCGACTCCGGAGAGACGGTTGTCGTAGAAGAGGCTCTGCCACTGCCGCACCATTCCGAGGTAATGGTTGTTGATCAGCAGAATCTTAATCGGCAAGCGATTGGTGACCGCCGTAGCCAACTCGGACATCGTCATCTGGAAACCGCCGTCACCGACGACGGCGATAACCGTGGAATCGGGATGGGCGAGTTGCGTCCCGATAGCCGCGGGAAAGCCGAAACCCATGGTACCTGCGCCTCCGGAGCTAATCCAATGGAACCGGTCGTCGGTCAGGTAGTACTGGGCGGCCCACATTTGGTGCTGTCCGACGTCGGTTGTGACATACGCCTTGCCTTCGGTCTGGAGATAGATCTCCTCGATGGCGTGCTCCGCCCGAAGCTTACCCGACTTCTTGTACTTTAAGGGGTAGGCCTTGCGCCACTTCGCGGTCTCGGCGAGCCATTCCTTGGTATCGGTAGGCTGGACCATCGACAGCAGCTGTTCCAAGACCAGCTTCGCGTCCCCGTGGAGGGTTATGTCCATCGGCAGAATCTTGTTGAACTCCGCGGCGTCGATGTCTATATGAATCTTCTTCGAGCCGGGTACGAACTTATCCGGGTTTCCGACAATGCGGTCGTCCCACCGGGATCCGATGGAAACGATAAGATCGGAATTCTTCATCGCCATGTTGGCGTATGCGGTTCCGTGCATCCCGAGCATCCCCAGGTTCAGCGGGTGCGTCTCCGGAAGGGCGCCCTTTCCGAGAAGCGTGTTGGTAACGGGTATTTGCAGCTTCTCCGCCAGATAGCGAAGCGGCTTGTCGGCACCCGAGATAATGGCTCCGTGCCCCGCGAGAAGAATCGGTCGCTTCGCCGCCTGGAGCATTTCAGCCGCCCGTTGTACCGCCTCGGGGTCCGCCTCCGTCGGAACGGTGTACCCCGGAAGATGGTACTCTTCGGTGTAGTCCGGCTCGATAAGCGCGCTCGAAACATCCTTCGGCACGTCGATAAGGACCGGTCCCGGGCGCCCGGTCTGGCAGAGGTAGAAGGCCTCCCGCATGATTCGGGGAAGCTCGCCGGCGTCCTTGACCAGGTAGCTGTGCTTGACGACGGGGTAGGAAATTCCGCTTACGTCGGCTTCCTGGAAGGCATCAAGGCCTAGGTTCCAGGTGGTCGACTGCCCGGTAATCACGATCATCGGGACCGAATCCATCTGGGCGGTCAGAATGCCGGTGATGGTGTTGGTTGCTCCGGGTCCCGAGGTTACCAGCACGACTGCCGGTCTTCCGGTCGCCCGGGCATACCCGTCGGCCATGTGGGCTGCACCCTGCTCGTGCCGGGCAAGGACGAACTTGCAGGGAGACCCTACCAAAGCGTCGAAGATTGGAATCGCCGCCCCACCGGGATGACCAAAGATGTATTCAACTCCCTGCTGCTGGATGACATCGACGATGACTTCCGCGCCGGTTTTTTTGCTTCCACTCATAGAAAACCACCTTCTGTAGTCGTAGTTCGCTGAAGATTAGTGAGAATTCGTAAGGTGGTCAACCATTAGCGAGAAATTTGTTCTAAATTACGTGCAGGATTTCGAGTGCGTTTCTCTTTGCGGTAAACTTTGGAGCAATTTTCGCTTGAAAGAAGGTGTGGGGATCTTAATCACGGCAAAGTTGGCGATTTATTCGTAGAGTCGGGCCGGACCGAACGACGACGCGGGCGGTGCTCCTTTTTCTTGCAGCAGGGATACCGCGTTAGTACCTTCTGTCTCGAAATGATGGCAGCCAAGAAAGCTATTGTTATCGGTGGCGGATTCGGCGGGCTTTCGGCCTCCGCCTACCTTTCCAAGGATGGGTGGGACGTCACCCTCTTAGAGAAGAACTCCGACGTAGGTGGACGTGCCCGGGTCTGGCGGGAAGGGGGCTTCGTCTTCGATATGGGGCCTTCCTGGTATCTGATGCCCGAGGTCTTCGAGCAGTTCTTCTCCGACCTCGGTCGTTCCCGGGAAGACTACTATCAGCTCTACGAGCTCGACCCCTACTACCGGGTCTTCTTCGGCCCCGGCGAGTCGGTAGACATCGACCGCAACCTCGACCGCACCAAGACCACCTTCGACGCCTTCGAGCCCGGTGGAGGCGAGAAGCTTTCCCGCTATCTCAAGCAGGCGGAGTACAAGTACAACATCGCGATGTCGGAGTTTCTCTACCGGGAATACCGTTCTCTCTTCGACTTCTTCAACCGACGCCTCATGCTCGAAGGAACCAAGCTGAACGTCTTTCAGAGTCTCGACCGATTCGTCGGGCGCTATTTCTCCGACCGGCGGGCGAAGCAGATTCTCGAGTACGCCATGGTCTTTCTCGGCGCGAGCCCGAAGAACGCTCCGGCGCTCTACTCCATTATGTCCCACGTCGACCTGAACCTTGGCGTCTGGTTCCCCCGGGGGGGGATGGCTTCCTTCGTCGACGGGACCCGGCGTCTCGCCGAAGAGCTCGGAGTCAAGGTGGTTACGGATCATCCGGTGCGGCGTATCGTGGTGGAGCAAGGCAGGGCCGTCGCCGTCGAGGCGAACGGCTCTACCTTCGACGCGGACCTGGTGCTGGCCAACGCCGACTACCCTCACGTCGAGACGTCCCTCCTCGAAGAGCGTTACCAGAGCTACCCGGCGAACTATTGGAAGAAGCGGGTAATGGCGCCGACGATGTTTATCGTCTACCTGGGGCTGAACCGAAAGATTCCGGAGCTCGCGCACCACAACCTCTACTTCGACCCGGACTGGAATAACCACTTCGCCGCCATCTTCGATAACCCCGCCTGGCCGGAGACCTTCTCTTACTACGTCAGCTCCGCTTCCTACGACGACCCGAGCGTCGCCCCGGAGGGCCACGAGAACGTCTTTTTTCTGCTCCCGGTGGCCTCGGGGCTCGAGGACACCGACGAAGTACGAAGCCGGTACTACAACCTCCTCATAGACCACCTCGAAGGCCTCATCGGTAGAAGCATTCGAGACTCGATCGTTATCTCGAGAATTTTTTCCCACCGAGATTTCGCCGGAGACTACAACGCGTACCAGGGAAGCGCCCTCGGAATTGCCCATACCCTCGGGCAGACGGCAGTCTTTCGTCCCTCCCAACGGAGCCGGAAGGTTAAGAACCTGTTTTACTCGGGCCAGTACACCCACCCGGGAGTCGGGGTGCCGATGACCTTTATCGCGTCGAAGATCATAACCGACTCGATTAATCGAGAGCTTCTCTAGGGGCAGAGTGATGGTGCGGGACGAATCGACGGCCGACGGAATTCACGCCCGGGTCTTTCGCGAGGGGAGTAAGACCTACTTCAACTCGAGTCGCTTCTTTCCCCCGGAGATCCGGCAGGACGTCTACGTTCTCTACGGATTCGTTCGGGTTGCCGACAACTTTGTCGACGCCGTCCCGCAGCGGCGGGATGAGTTCTACGCCTTCCGGGACCGCTACCACCGGGGAATGGCCGGCGAGACGACCGGGGACGCCATTGTCGACAGCTTCGTCGAGCTTGCCCGGCGGAAGCGATTCGATCCCGCCTGGACCGACGCCTTTCTGCGGTCGATGGAATGGGATCTGACCAAGTCAACCTATCGGACCGTCGAGGAGACCCTCGACTATGTTTACGGCTCTGCGGAGGTCGTCGGGCTGTTCATGGTCAGAATCCTCGACCTTCCCCGAGAGGCCGAAAAGAGTGCCGCGATGCTCGGCCGGGCGATGCAGTTTATCAATTTTATCCGCGACATTGACGAGGACAATAGTCTCGGGAGAACCTACCTTCCCCTCGACGAAACTTCCCTGCCGGACCTAAAGGAGACGACGGCCATGAGTAACCCGAAGGAGTTCCGTGGGTTCGTACAGCGGCAGCTCGCCCGCTACCGTGGGTGGCAGGCGGAGGCCGAGGCGGGGTATCGATTTCTTCCCCGTCGCTATCTGGTCCCGATCAAGACTGCGGGCGATATGTACAATTGGACCGGAGCCCGGATTTCCGCGGATCCGTTTATTGTCTTCCGGCGGAAGGTAAAGCCGAAAAGGCGGCAGATCGTCCTTCGGGGCCTAAAGAATATGTTCTTTCCTCGCCACGGTTCGGTGTCCCATGCTTGAGGGACTCACCGCCCACGTCGAGGCAATCCGGGGCTATCTGACGGAGTTCTTCGACCGGAAGATCGCGGAAGTTACCTCCGGAACGGCTCCGGTTGCCGGGGGCTTCGACGCCGACGTCTTGCGGCGGCTTAAAGGTTACGTCCTCCGGGGCAAGCTCATCCGGGGGGCTCTGGTCTTTCTCGGGTACGAATCGGTCGCCGGCGACCCGGCGCGTCGGGACGCGGCCTGCCTCCCCACGGCCGCCGCGATGGAGCTAACTCAGTCCTTCCTCCTAATTCACGACGATATTATGGACAAGGACGAGGTGCGCCGGGGTGTGCCGTCGATCCACCGGCAGTACCGGGAGTACGCCGAAGGGCGGGGCGTTTCCGACCCCGGTCACCTTGGCTTGTCTTTGGGAATCTGCGTCGGCGATGTCGGCGTCTTTCTGGCTATGGAGCTCCTCTCGATGGCCGAAGCCGCCGCCGGAGGCCTTCCCCCGGGGGCTTTTCTCGGGACCTATGCCCGGGAGCTGAACCTAGTGGGCCTTGCTCAGATGGACGACGTCTTCTTCGGCCAAGCCGCCGAGGAACCGAGCGTCGACCGGGTCGTTCAGGTTTACCGTTTTAAGACGGGGCGCTACACCTTCTCGCTGCCCCTTCTCCTCGGCGCTCTCTTGGCCGGCGGGAATAGCGACCGGCAGTCCGCCTTGGCGCGGTTCGGCGAGGAGCTCGGCGTGGTGTTTCAGATAAAGGACGACGAGATCGGCATATTCGGAGAGGAGGACCACATCGGCAAACCCGGCGGAAGCGATATTTCCGCGAACAAGAAGACCGTCTTTCGTCAGTTGCTGATTTCCCGCAAGGCCCCGGCGGAAGCCTTGGAGCTTTTCGGTAAGGCCGGCCTTACCCCGGGAGAGGTCGCCTCGGTCCGGGATGCGATGCGATCCCTCGGCGTTGTATCGGCCGCCGGAGAGCTGTCCGGGGTTCACCGGCGTCGGGCGGAGGAGGCTTTGGCGCAGGTTGTCGAAAGCGACCATCCCTCCCGAAAGACCTTCGGCGAGTTGATCGCCTTTAACGATCGGCGAACGCGATAACCCGCCGGGCAAAGAGGCGGTGGATCCGGTCGTCCCCCGTGAGCTCCGGATGAAAGGTTGCGGCCAGATAGTTGCCCTGGGAAACCAGGACCGGCCTTCCCTCGAATTCGGCCAGCGTCTCCACACCGGCCCCCATGTGGGTAATAATCGGAGCCCGGATAAAGACCCCCGTGAGGGGTCCTTCGGCCCCGTCTAAGAGATCGACTTGCGCTTCGAAGCTCTCTATTTGGCGGCCGTAAGCGTTTCGGGCAACCCGAATATCCACGAGACCGAGGCGCGGTTGGTCGCTCTTCTCGATCTCTTTGGCCAGGAGGATGGCCCCGGCGCAGGTTCCGAAGAGGGGCATCCCTGTCCTTCCGGCATTTCTTGTTGCCTCGAGGAGGCCGAACCGCTCCATAAGCATGCCGATGGTTGTGCTTTCCCCCCCGGGAATCACCAGACCGCTCAACCTCTCGAGGTGCTCCGGAGCACGTACGGACACCACGGTGAGGCCGAGATTCGTGAGAACGTCGCTGTGTCGTTGAAAGTCTCCCTGGTAGGAGAGTACTCCGACCCGGGGCATTACCAGCCGCGAACGGCGATCCGCTCTCCCTCTTGCATCGACCCGACACTGATGCCGGACATCGGAATGCCGAGATCCGTCGAGAGCTGCGCAAGACGGTCCGGATCGTTGTAGTGCGCCACGGCGTCGACGATCGCCCGGGCACGCTTCGCGGGGTTATCCGACTTGAAGACACCCGAACCGACGAAGACCGCCTCGGCACCGAGTTGCATCATCAGAGCCGCGTCGGCGGGTGTCGCAACACCCCCGGCGGAGAAATTGGGGACCGGGAGCTTGCCGGTCTTCGCCACTTCCTGCACCAGCTCGAAGGGAGCGCCGAGCTCCTTCGCTTCCCGCATTAGCTCTTCTTCCCGGAGGACCGTCAGGCGGCGAATCGCCCCGGTAACCGTCCGGAGGTGGCGTACCGCTTCGACGATATCGCCGGTCCCCGCTTCACCCTTGGTCCGCATCATCGCGGCGCCCTCTCCGATACGACGGAGGGCCTCTCCGAGGTCCCGGGAACCGCAGACAAAGGGGACCCGGAAGTCGTGCTTGGACACATGATTGGTTTCGTCCGCCGGGGTAAGAACCTCGCTCTCGTCGATAAAGTCCACCCCGAGGGATTCGAGTATCTGCGCTTCGACGAAGTGACCGATCCGGCATTTCGCCATCACCGGAATCGTCACCGCCTTTTGGATTTCCTGAATCATCTTCGGATCCGACATTCGGGCAACGCCGCCCTGAGCCCGGATATCCGCCGGAACGCGTTCGAGGGCCATCACAGCCTGGGCGCCGGCGTCGGCGGCAATCTGTGCCTGTTCTACCGTGGTGACGTCCATGATGACACCGCCCTTGAGCATTTCCGCGAGGCCAACCTTTGTCCGCCAGGTGGACTTTTGTCGCTCAGACCAAAGTTCGTTGTTCATTACACCGGAAATCTACTCCCACCCTTTGCGCCACGTCAACGCTAACGGGTAGACTTGTACAAGATGTCGGTTCGCGAAAACTTGGAGCACGTCTTCGATCGCCTCGAGGCGGCAAAACGACGATCCGGTCGGGAGAACGATACGGTCCGGCTGATGGCTGTCACAAAGACTCAGAGCTACGCGGCGGTCCAGGAGGCCTACCAGGCGGGGGTGCGCCTCTTTGGGGAGAACCGGGTCCAGGAGGCCCAGGAGAAGTACGCAACCACCCCGGCGGGGAGCGAGCTCCATCTTATCGGGCATCTCCAGCGGAACAAGGCGCGGATGGTTCCCGGCCTCTTCGGTGCGGTTCAGTCGATCGACGGCAGCCTCACCGCCCGGGCTCTCGAGGAAGCGGTATCCCGGAGTGAGGGCCCCGCCGCCGCCGCCGCCGGTTCTACTCCCTTGGACATCTTCCTGGAGGTAAATACCAGCGGTGAGTCGTCCAAGTTCGGGTACCGGAAGATCGACGACCTTCTGCGGGATACCGAGGAGATTGCCCGGATGCGCTATCTCCGTATCGTCGGGCTCATGACTATCGGCCCTTTTACCTCCGAGGAAACGCTTTTGCGAAAGAGCTTTTCGGCGCTCCGCCGGAGCTTCGAGCGGCTCCGGGCGGAGTTCCCCGAGCTGCCCATGTCCGAGCTCTCCATGGGAATGAGCAACGACTTCGAGATTGCCGTCGAAGAGGGGAGCACCCTTGTCCGTCTTGGGACCATTCTCTTCGGTTCCCGCCCCGGAGGCCCCGCGTGATGTCCCGGGCCGTCGGTGTCGTGGTTCTCCTGGCTTTTCTCGGGGGGCCCCTCTGGGGACAGGAGGTGACACCGGAGCCCTACAGCCCCGAAGAGTTTCCCGGGTGGGCCCGGGAGCTCCGAAGGGGAGAGATAATCGCCCTCGGGGTGTTTCCCGTCTCCCTTATTCTGACGCAGCTTACCTACGACCTCGTGCGGTTCGGCGCAAAGAGCGCCCAAGCGGGGGAGTTCGACCGGGAGGCCGCCCCGTGGTTCTTCGCGCCTCCGGGGGTCCAACGCTTTAGCCAAGAGGAGAAAGAGACAATTCTTATAACCAGCGCGGTTGTCTCGGTCGTCTTCGCCCTCGTCGATTACGCCTTAGGCCGCCGGGAGCGGCGGAACTCCGAAGACCCGTGACCCCTCCCGATTCCCGCGACGTGGCCACGACGGTGGACGACGATTGGGTCGGTGAGCGGGTCGACCGCTTTGTCGCCGAGGGTCTCGATCTCTTTCCCCGGAGCCAGCTCCGCCGGCGTGGGACCGAAGTCTGGGTCGGCGGCCGCCGGGTAAAGCCCTCTTACCGGTTGAGGGAGGGGGATCGCCTCCTGGTCCGCTTCTGTGAGCTTCCCCCTATCGACCTCGAGCCCCAACCCGTAGAGTTTGCCGTCCTCTACGAGGACGCCGACGTCATCCTCATCGACAAGCCCTCCGGATTGGTCGTCCACCCGGGAAGCGGTACCAGCGCCCCAACGCTGGTGCAGGGTCTGCTCTACCGCTACCGTGATATCAGCGTATCCTTCGCCGGAGAGTCCCTCCGCCCGGGGATCGTCCACCGTCTGGACCGGGGGACCAGCGGCGTGATGGTCTGCGCAAAGCATCCGGCCTCCCATTCCTTCTTGGCGGCCCAATTCGCCGACCGCTCGGTGGAAAAACGATACCTCGCTCTGGTTTCCGGCACCCCCTCCTGGAGCCGGCAGGAGGTGTCGGTAGCGCTCGGGCGGGATCCTGCCCACCGGCAGCGCTTCGCCGTCGTCTCTTCCGGGGGGAAGCATTCGGAAACGAGTCTCCGCGTGGTCCGGCGCTACCCCCGGGCCGCGCTCATCGAGCTGTGGCCGAAGACGGGGAGAACCCATCAACTACGGGTCCACATGAAGCATCTCGGATTTCCGATTTTCGGTGACGACCTCTACGGTACCCGAAAGCAACCGGCGACCGAGGCGCCCGGGGCCGGGGACGGCCCGGCGCTGATGCTCCACGCGTATTCCCTGCGGATTCGCCTTCCCTCGGAGGAAGCTCCCCGGCTCTTTGTCGCCCGGGTGCCGACCCGTTTTCGGGAGGCATTGCGGGTTCTATCGGCTACCGCACGATCGGGCGGGTAAGGTCCGGGTTTGTTTCGGACTCTATGCCGATAGTCGTCGGGGGCCCGAGAAAAGGAAAGACCAACGTCTCCGGGGGGAGGACGAGAAGCTTGCGCCGAACCAGACCGACCAGGAGCGACCGGACGTAGGGATTCGCCACTTCGCCGATAACCCCGGCGCTCAAGACCCTCCCGGGGAACAGCACATGGCGTATACGATAGACGACCGCTTCTCGAAGGTAGGAGGGAACCGATACTACCTGCACCTCGAAGCCGTCCAAATCCAGGGTGTCTCCGTCGTTTACGCGGTTGGCCGGGAAGGAGAGTACCCGGGGGGTCGCCGCGTGTATGGTGGCGTCGTAGACCCGCATGATCGTGCGAATGCCACGGAGCTGTATCTCCTCCGGATGGGTGACCAGAATATGGCGGATGTAGTATCCCCGGTCTTCGATCAGCTTCAGAAGCGGGACATCGAGGACCCCGGGGTCCACGACGATCGCGGCGCCGGGTCCGTCCGGCGCCACGAGAAAGGTGTTTGCGAGGTTATCGACCGAGTAGTGGGTAAAGACCTTCACCGGGTGCTTCCCGGAAGCTCGAAGTGCGCTTCCTCTACATTCGAATACTTAAAGGAAACCTCCTGCCGGGTGCTTCCGAAGAAGAAGACCTGCTTTACGTTGCAGTTTTCGAAACAGATCCGGTTGAAGTGGCAGGCGACGAAACGGCTGTGGAGGAGATCCGCGTCGTAGAAATCGACGTCGCGAAAATCGCCGCCGTTGAAGTTGCACTGGATAACCCCGGCGCTGCGGAAACTGGTGTCTCGAAAGTGAGACGCGGCAAACACGCAGTTCCGCAAGTCCGCGTCCCGAAACCGTACGGAAGAAAGCTCGGCGTGATCGAAGAAGCAGAGGCTCAGGAGACTGTTCGAGAAGTCGCAGTCGGTAAGGACGGTGTGGCTAAAATTGCAGGCTACAAACTGCTTGTTCTGAAGCGAAAGCCCCGAGAGGGGGACGAACGGGAGGTTGAGGTCGAGATGATAGTCGCTGCGGGTTAGGAGGTCGCCGACCTCCTCCAAGAGAGCTTCCCGGTTCGGAGCATGGAGAAAACAGTAGTCGTGGTCGAGAACCCGGGGTCGGGCGCATTCCGGGTGTCCGCAGAGAACGAGGGAAAACACGCTTCAGCCTAACGGCTTGGCGAAGCCGTCACAAGGGGCCGGACGCTTGCGCCAACCAAGCCGGGCGAATAGTATCAAAGCATGGCTTACTGCTTCAGCTGCGGCGGAGCTCTCGACGAGGTTGGCCGGGTCTACCGGAACACACTCTGCCCTCACTGCGGCGCCGACGTAAAGGTCTGTTTGAACTGCCGGTTCTACGACCCATCGGCTCACTGGCACTGCCGGGAGACTATTCCGGAAGCTGTCCGCGATAAGGACCGGGCCAATTTCTGCGACTATTTCGTCCTTGCGACGGAAGGCTCCGGCGCTCCTTCGGGCAGAGCACGAAAAGGCGAGAAAGGACAAGAGGCCCGAAAGAGCTTCGACTCGCTTTTCGGTGGGGGCGAGTCCGCGGGAGATGTCTAACGCTACCGTCTGCTTTCTCGACTCGGGTATCGGCGGGCTTCCCTATCTCGAGGCTGCCAGGGTTTACCTCAAGGGCCATCGTCTCGTCTACCTTGCGGACCGGGAATTCTACCCCTTTGGGACCAAGGATCCGCACGACCTTCGAAACCATCTCGTCGAACGGGTCGGCCGCCTCATCGGTCTCTTCGACCCATCCTGCGTGGTTCTCGCCTGCAATACCGCCACGGTCGTGGCCCTCGAGGAGCTCCGCCGACGCTTCTCGGTGCCCTTCGTGGGGGTCGTTCCGGCTATCAAGCCGGCCGCGGAGCACACCGACGGCCGGGGCATCGTGGTTCTCGCGACATCGAGGACCGTTCGAGAACGGTATGTCGCGGACCTCGTCGAGCGCTTCGCCGCAAACCGGGAAGTCGTCGGCGTCGAGAGGGGCCCCACGGTAGACTTCGTCGAAAAGCGATGGGGGGAAGCCCCCGACCAAGAACGCCTTGAAGCCGCCGCCGAGGCCCTGTCTTCGGTTGATCTCGACCGAACCGACGCCGTGGTCCTTGGGTGCACGCATTTCGTGTTTCTCAGGCCCTACATGGAGCGCCTTGTCGAGGGAAGGGTGCGGATCGTCGATTCCGTCGAGGGAGTTGCGAGGCAGATCGGGAGAGTCTGCGATAAGCCGGCTCCCGCCCTCGGCCCCGGGATCGATGGAGAGCAACCCGACCTACTTATCGTTACCGGGGACGACACTCTTCCCGGAGGGTACGGCGATCTGGCCGAACGGTTCTCTTTGCGGCTTCAAACGGGCTTATGAGCAACCGGGAAGGCCGGATCCTCTTCGGCATAAACAATATCTACGCGGTCTCGATCCTCGGGGGCTCCGAAGACCAGCCGGAAGTGCTCCGGTGCCGGATAAAGGGAAAGATTCTTCAGGGCGTCGAGGGGGAGTACAACCCCTTAGCACCGGGAGACATCGTCGAAGTAGCACAGGAATCCGGCAGCGAGGGGATGATCGTCGCGAGACGTCCCCGGCGCAATTCCCTCTCCCGGTGGAACCGGAAACGGCACCGGCTCCAGGTGCTCGGGACGAACCTCGACCGCGTGGTGGTCATCTCCTGCACCGGGACACCGCCCTTCCGGCCCCGGTTCGTCGACCGGGCTCTGGCCCTCTGCGAGCACGAGGCGATCGACGCGACGATCGTCGTCAACAAAGTCGACCTGGGCCTCGACCCCGGGGCGGAAGACAGGATTGCCGACTACCGTTCCCTCGGATATCAGGTTGTCTTGACCTCGGCCAAGGAAGGCTCCGGAGTCGAGGCGCTCTTCGAGATGGCCCACCGGGAGACGCTTCAGTTTCTCGGCCACTCGGGTGTCGGAAAGAGCAGCCTCCTGAATCGTCTCCTTCCGGACGCCAACCAGCGGGTGGGAGATGTATCGGTGAAGTACCGCCGGGGGCGCCACACGACCAACTTCGCGATTCTGCAGCCCGTCGCCGAAGGGGGTATCGTCGACACGCCGGGTATTCGGGAGCTCGACCTCTATCCCCTCTCGATACTCGAGATCTCCCACGGCTACCGAGAAATCCGCCGGTTCGCCACGGAGTGTGGCTATCCGGACTGTACCCACCTCCACGAGCCCGATTGCGCGGTGCTCCAAGCGGTAAAGGAGGGAGCGATCAACGTAGACCGCTACCAGAGCTACCGTTTTGCCGTCGAAGACCGGGAGGCGACGGCCTCCCGGGAGGAACCGTGATGAACCAGCACACCTTCGATCTCCTCGAGTTCTCCCGGATCGTCGACGAGGTTCTCGAGTATTGTGCCACGGTTTCGGGGGTTCATCGTCTCGCCTCAGACCGTCCCCGGGACACGATCGAAGGCGTGGCGCTCCTACACCGGCAGGTCACCGAATGGCGCTCCTTAGAAGAGGGGACGGACCCCTTCTCGGACGCGCCCCTCTTGGACCCGGAGGAGCTCCTCGGCCGCTTGAGCCGGGAGGGAACCGTCCTCGAAGGGCACGAGCTGACGGGGATCCGCCGGCTGGCGACGACGGCCCGCCGGGCCTTCTCCGCAATTCGGGGTGCCGAGGAGGTGCCCGAGCTCGCCGCCCTCGTCGATGGAGCTCCGGACCTTACCGATACCACCAAGGCGATCGGCGCAGTCCTCGACAACGATGGGGAGGTCAAGGATTCGGCGGTGCCGGCACTCAAGCAACTCCGTCAGACCCTCATCCGGAGTAGAAAGACGCTGCAGAAAGAGGCCCAGCGGCTTATCCAAGACCCGGCGCGACGGCAGATCTGGACTTCGGACCAACCGGTTATCCGAGACGGGAGGATCGTGCTTCCCCTGTCGGCTAACCATCAGGGGGCGATAAAGGGGATTGTCCACGAGCAGTCGGGCACCGGGCAGACGGTCTATATCGAGCCCTTCGACCTCGTGGAGATCAACAACGTGGTACGGCGGACCCTCGACCAGATAGCCGCGGAGGTACAGCGGGTGCTCCGGGAGCTGAGCGACCGGGTACGGCGGGATATTCCCGAGCTCCGGCAGGTTTTTGCGCTACTCGGTCAGATAGACGCCCTTCAGGCCCGGGGACGCTACGCCCGGATACACGACACGCTCTTTCCGGACCTCGGTCCGCGGATAGAGCTCCGGGGCGCCCGGCACCCGCTGCTCGGTTCGGGTGCGGTTCCCATCGATGTCTACTTCGAGGACGGCAAGCGCCTCCTCATTATTACGGGTCCCAACACCGGCGGAAAGACCGTCGCCCTCAAGACCGTGGGGCTTCTCGCCTTGATGAGCCAGTTCGGAATTCCGATTCCCGTGGACCCGAAATCGGTGTTGCCCGTCTTCGACGGTATCTTTGCCGACATCGGCGACGAGCAATCCATCTCTCAGTCCCTCTCTACCTTTTCCGGACACATGACGAACATCGCCTCGATTCTAAACGGTGCCGGAAGCGAAACCTTGGTGCTTCTCGACGAGCTCGGAGCGGGGACCGACCCGGAAGAGGGGTCGGCCCTTGCCATGGCGATTCTCGACCGTCTCCGAACCGCGGGTTCCTGGGTTCTGGTCTCGAGCCACCACACGGCGCTTAAACACTACGCCTACCGGGAGGAGGGGTGCGTCAACGCAAGCGTCGACTTCGACGAAGCGCGCCTTGTGCCGACCTACCGGCTGCGGATCGGGATTCCGGGAGAGAGTCACGGGATCCGTATTGCCGGGCGAACCGGAGTCCCGCGGGACGTTACCGAGAACGCGGCCGCGTACGTCCGGGAGGGGCAGACCGAAGGTACGAGACTCATCAAAGCCCTTGCCGCCCAAAAGGCGGCGGTCGAGGAGCTCGAGGAAGAGCTTCGGAAGGAGCAGCAGGCCCTTCGACGGGAAGGGGAGCGTCTCTCGGAGGAAGCGGAGCGGTTGAGCGGCCGGGAGCAGGAGCTTCTCCAGAGGGAGAGGCAGGCCCTCGAAGGCTTTCTGTCCGAAGCCCGGAGAAAAATCGAACGGACGGTCCGGGAAGTATCGGAGAGCAGACGAAGCCACCCGGTCGCCGAGGCCCGGGGCGTCGTGGAAGAAGTCGCCGGGGTACTCAAGGAACGGAAGGAACGACTCGCGTCACGGAAAGCGGAAAGAGATACGGAGTACGTCTTTTCCCCCGGGGACGCCGTCAGAATGAAGTCCTCAGGCGTCCGGGGAGTTCTCAAGGAGCGCGCCGGGAGTAAAAGCTGGTACGTCCAGACAAGCTCCTTGCGGTTCGTGGTAGAGGAGTCCGAGCTGATCCCCGAACCGACGGGGAACGCCCTCCCGGCGACGGGCCGGGTCCACGTGGAGGCGCCCCGGACGGCGGTTCCTTTTCAGATAGACCTTCGGGGCGAGCGACTCGACGAAGCCCTCAAGAAGGTGCGGCAGCAACTCGACGCCGCCTTGGTAAGCGGAACCCCTTCCTTTTCCATCGTCCACGGAAAGGGAAACGGGGTGCTTCAGGAGGGGGTGCGCCGCCTCCTGAGAGAGCACCAGGATATTCTCGATTTCGAGTACGCCCCTCCGGACCAGGGGGGCCACGGGAAGACGGTGGTTCACCTGAACGCTCTCCAATAGCCGGCCGCGGCTTGAAAAGGAGGCGACCGACAGGCTAAGGTAGCGGCGTGGTTTCCCCGAAAGTGCCGTGCCGTTTGGCGTTCGTTCTCTTCGCCGTCCTGCTCCTGTCCGGCTGCCTCACGCTGGAGTCGACGGTTCGTTTGAACGACGACGGCTCCGGGCGGCTCAGCCTGGTCTACAGCGTCTCCGAACAGCTCTACGACTACGGAGTCTTCGACGAGGAGAGTACTCACCGGGTTCTTCCTTTGAGTCGGAGGGACTTCGAGCTCTCGGCGATTGCCGCCGAAGGGGTGCGCCTGGCCGACTACGACAGCTCCCGGCGGGACGGAGTCGTCACGATCGACGTAGACCTAAAGTTCGAGACCCTCGAAGGTCTTGCCGGACTCTTGAACGTACCTCTGGAGACCCTGGCCTCCGGCGATCGGGGGTCGGTTCTGCGGCTTCCGCTCTTCTCCGGATTCGAAGGACCGGTGGACACGGATATGGTCGAGGAGTTCTGGAACGAAGTCCGGTTTGTCCACCGGGTGGCCCTTCCGGGGCAGATTCGTTCGGTGAACCTCGGCGAAATCTCCGAGAACGGCCGCGAAGCCGTCGTAGATATTCGTCTTATCGAGTTGATGGAAGTAGGCGGTCCGGTGGTGTGGGAGGTAGCTTGGTAGTGTGCAGCACCACGCGTCGCGGAAGATCGAGCTGACCCTCCGGCATCTTTTTGGAGAGGTTGACGCCTTCCTAGAGGATCGGTTCGGGGATCGGCACTCCCTGCACCCGGCGCGAGCCTTCCGGGGTACGACATCGCACTACGCCCAAGACGGTCTCTTCGACGTTGGGGCCTCCTTTTCCGCGGGGTACGGAAGTCGATTCGGGAGGGGCTACGTTATCGACGTCCGGATGGTGACCCTCGAATGGGTTCCGCAGGCGGAACGAGAAGAGGTTATCGACGCCGCCGTCGAAAAGGTCCGGGACCTTCTCCCGCGCTACTTTCCCAACCGGGATCTTGCCGTATCTCGAGACCGGCAGGTCTTCAAGATTCACGGCGACTTGAGTCTCGGGCGGGTTTAAGGAGCGAACCGAGGGCCGATCGGTCGCCCTAAATGGTCCTTTTTGGGACGAAATCGCTCTGCGAGTCTTGAACTGTCGAAATCTATGGGCTACACTGCCCTTAACATTTTGTAGATAGATGATGCTTTGAAAGGAATAGGTATCTATGGACGCCCAATTACAGGAACTCTTAGAGTCGATTAAGAAAGAGGGCATCGAAACGGCCAAGCAGGAATCCGAGCGCATCATAGAGGATGCCCGGAAGGAAGCTGCTCGGGTCGTCGCCGATGCCGAAACCCAGGGTAAAACCATCGTGGAGAAGGCCAAGACCGAAGCCGCCCGCCTCGAGGCGACGGCCAAGGACGCTATCCGCCAGGCGGGGCGCGACTTGGTCCTCTCTCTCGAATCGCAAATCGGTGGGATCTTCGAGCGGATCGTCCGGGAGACCGTCTCCTCTACCTACGACGAAAAGGTGCTCCAGGATGCCATCGTTGGTATCGTCTCGGCGTTCCCGAAGTCGGAGGCTCAGGACCTCGAAGTGCTATTGTCGAAGGACGATCTGGACCGGGTCGAATCGAGCCTGCGGGGGCGCCTCGGTCAGGCGATCGGCGAGGGGGTCGAAATCGGCCTTGCCGGCGGCCTCGACAACGGTTTCCGTCTTTCGGAGAAAGAGGGGCAGGCGTACTACGACTTCTCCGCCGAAGGTATCGCGGAAGCCCTGAGCGCCTACCTCAATCCTCGAGTGGCTTCCCTTATCCGGGGAGAGAGTGAGTAGTGGCGCAGTATTACTACGCGGTATCAACGCTCCCGATGCTCTTTTTCGAGGGAGACCCTTCCCAGAGCGAAGAGTTCTTTCTCGATTTCTGCCGGGACCAATTGACCGCAACGGACTTCGCCGCACTCGTAGCGACCCGCCTTCTGATGGACGAATCCGCAGCCGCCTCGACCACCCTCGGGAGCGAGTGGTTTGTCCAGGAGCTTGGGCTCCGTAACACGCTGGTATCCTTACGGGCTTCCGGCCTCGGGTGGGACGAAGAGGAGTACTACCACCGGGACTCCGCCGGCAAAAACTGGACGGACCTTCCCCGGGTTGAAGAGGTCGTCCGTGCGGCAGTCGCCGCCGGCGACCCCTTGAAATCGGAGCTCGCCCTCGACCGTTACCGGTGGGATCTTCTCGACGAGCTCGAAGTCGGACACTACTTCGACTTGACCAAGCTACAGATCTACTACCTGAAGCTTCAGCTTCTCCGGCGGAAGGCACTTATTAGCTCCGACAGGGGGCAGGAATCCTTTGATGCCGCCTACGAGCACATTCGGAGCGCGGGACTCGCAACCGCATTCAACCAAGAAACGGAGTAAGAGCAAATGGCACAAACGGCAGGAACAGTTGTCGGTGTAAACGGAAATATGGTGAGCGTCAAAGTCGACGGCGAAGTATCCCTCAACGAAGTCGGGTACGTCGTCGTGGGTGACAAGCGTCTGAAGTCCGAGATTATTAGAATCCGGGGAGACCAGGCGGAGATCCAGGTCTTCGAGATGACCCGGGGTATCGGTGTCGGAGACCCTGTCGAGTTTACCGAGGAGATGCTCGCCGTCGAGGTGGGCCCGGGGCTCTTAGGTAAGGTCTACGACGGTCTTCAAAACCCCCTTCCAGAGCTCGCAGAGCAGAGCGGTTTCTTTTTGGAGAGGGGGCTCTACCTCGAAGCCCTCGACAAGACGCAGAAGTGGCATTTTACCCCGAAGGTATCCGCCGGAGACCGTGTTTTCCGGGGGGACGCCATCGGGAGCGTTCCCGAGGGCATTTTCGAGCACCGGATTATGGTGCCCTTCGGCCTTCAGGGAAGCTACTCCGTCAAGAGCATCGTTCCCGAGGGCGATTACGTCATTACCGACAAGATCTGCGAGATCGAAGACGAGCGTGGAAACGTCCGAGAGCTCACGATGAGCTTCGAGTGGCCGGTAAAGCGGGCAATCGACATCTACGAAGAGCGTCTTAAGCCGACGGAGCCGATGGTCACCAAGGTTCGGATTATGGATACCTTTTTCCCCGTCGCCCGGGGGGGTACCTACTGCATTCCCGGTCCCTTCGGGGCGGGAAAGACGGTTCTTCAGCAGATAACCAGCCGAAACGCCGACGTGGACATCGTCATTATCGCGGCCTGCGGAGAGCGGGCCGGTGAGGTCGTCGAGACCTTGCGGGAGTTTCCGGAGCTTATCGACCCGCGAACCGGGCGAACGCTGATGGAACGGACCGTCATCATCTGTAATACCAGCTCGATGCCGGTCGCCGCCCGGGAAGCCTCGGTATACACCGCGGTAACCTTGGCGGAGTACTACCGGCAGATGGGGCTTAACGTTCTGCTCCTCGCCGACTCGACTTCCCGATGGGCCCAGGCGATGCGGGAGATGTCCGGGCGTCTCGAAGAGATTCCCGGTGAAGAGGCCTTTCCGGCCTACCTCGAGTCGACCATCGCGACGTTTTACGAACGCGCCGGGGTCGTACGCCTCCGGGACGGCGGAACCGGAAGCGTCACCATCGGCGGTACGGTGAGCCCCGCCGGCGGGAACTTCGAAGAGCCGGTTACCCAGGCGACGCTAAAGGTCGTCGGGGCGTTCCACGGGCTCTCCCGGGAGCGCTCAGACGCGCGTAAGTACCCATCGATCCATCCTCTCGACAGTTGGAGTAAGTACGAGGGCGTCGTCGACTTGGACCGCGTCGAGTACGCCCGCAGCGTCCTCTTTCGGGGGGACGAAGTCGGACAGATGATGAAGGTCGTCGGAGAAGAGGGGACGAGTACCGAGGATTACATCCTCTACATGAAGTCGGATTTTCTCGACGACGTCTATCTTCAGCAGAACGCTTTCGACCCCGTTGACGCCGCCGTCGGTATCGACCGCCAGCGCCACGTCTTCGACATCATCTTCTACATACTCGCGGCAAAGCTCGACCTGCCGACGAAGGAAGAGGCCCGAGGCTTCTTTAACCAGCTTCGGCAACGCTTCCTCGACTACAACGGCGCCGAATGGGAGTCCGACGACTTTAAGCGCATCGAGGAAGAAATCCGGGGACTCGTCGAGGAGAAACGATCCGGCGTCGAGAGCGATGCCCGGTCGCTCCAGTAAGGATAGAAACTATGAAGAAGGTATACAGCAAGATCGAGTCTATCTCGGGAAACGTCATCACCGTCTCGGCGGATGGAGTCCGGTACGGCGACCTGGCCACCGTTACCTCCCGTCACGGGGTGAGTTTCGCCGAAGTAATCCGGCTTAACAACGACAAGGTGTCGATGCAGGTCTTCGCCGGTGGTCGGGGCATCGCTACCGGAGACGAGGTTCGTTTTCTCGGTCACCCGATGCAAGTCTCCTTTTCGGACAACCTCCGGGGCCGGATATTCGACGGCGGTGGAAAACCGCGGGACAACGGCCCGACTCTCGACGAAAACCTCATCGAGATCGGGGGCCCCTCGGTTAACCCGGCGATGCGGATTATTCCCCGGAACATGATTCGGACCGGTATCCCGATGATCGACCTCTTTAACACTCTGGTCGAATCGCAGAAGCTTCCCATCTTCTCCGTCTCCGGGGAGCCGTACAACGAGCTCTTGGCCCGGATCGCGATGCAGGCGGAGGTCGACATCATTATCCTTGGCGGTATCGGTCTGAAGCACGACGACTACCTCTTCTTCCGGGACACACTGGAAGAGGGCGGGGCCCTCTCCCGGGCCATCCTCTTCGTCCACACTGCGGCGGACCCGATCGTCGAGAGCCTTATGGTCCCCGACATCTCGCTTGCGGTGGCCGAGCGTTTTGCCCTCAAGGGAAGCCGGGTCCTCGTCCTCTTGACGGACATGACCAACTTCGCCGACTCGATGAAGGAAATCGCCATCACCCAGGAGCAGGTTCCCTCGAACCGGGGGTATCCCGGAGACCTCTACAGCCAGCTCGCGGCTCGGTACGAGAAGGCCGTCGACTTCGAAGGGGCCGGCTCCATCACCATCTTAGCGGTAACCACCATGCCCGGGGACGATGTAACCCACCCTGTTCCGGACAACACGGGGTACATCACCGAGGGTCAGTACTACCTCAGAAACGGGCGGATCGAGCCGTTCGGTTCTCTCTCCCGGCTCAAGCAACAGGTAAACGCGGACACGCGGAAAGACCACCGGGCCCTGATGGACGGTATGATCAAGCTCTACGCGGCCTACAAAGAGTCCCTGGAAAAGAAGTCGATGGGTTTCCGGATGACCGACTGGGACGACAAGCTCTTGAAGTACGGCGAGGCCTTCGAGCGGGAGATGATGGACTTGAGTGTGAACATTCCCTTAGAAGAGGCCCTCGACCGAGGGTGGGAGATTCTCGCGAACAGCTTCGAGCCGGACGAGACCGGGTTCCGGACCGAGTTGATAAACGAGTTCTGGCCCAAGAACCAGGCTCAGGAAGCGGTGTAACGTGGCAAAGGTCAAGCTGACGAAGAATGAACTCAAGAAGCAACGGGACCAGCTGAAGCGGTTCCAGCGCTATCTGCCGACTCTCATTCTTAAGAAGCAGCAGCTTCAAATGGTGTTGCGGCAGATCGAGGCGGCAATCGCCGAGCAGAAAGCCAAGCGAGACCGGTACAAGGACGACATCGGAGGTTGGGTCGGCGTTTTCGCCGAAGACATCGACATGACGATTCTGGTCGCCCTGAAGAGCGTCGACACCGAGGTCGGTAATATTGCCGGTATCGATATTCCGGTATTCAAGTCGGCCCACTTCGAAGAAAAGCGGTGGGACGTGTTTGGTCTGCCGCTCTGGGTCGACCAGGCTATTGGATCGATGAAAGAGCTCATCGCCTTGGACATCGAGGTCGAGATCCTCCGGAAGCAGCGCGACTTGGTCTCCGACGAGCTTCGTGTTACGACCCAACGGGTCAATCTCTTCGAGAAGGTCAAGATACCGGAAACGAAAGAGAACATTCGAAACATCAGAATCTATCTCGGGGATCAGCAGACGGCCGCGGTCGTTCGGGGCAAGATTGCCAAGAGCAACCTGGTCGAGGTGTAGTCATGATCGAACGCATGAAAAAGATATCCGTTCTTTCCCTCGATTCGCAGCGGGAGAAAACGGTCGCCGAGCTCCGAGACCTCGGCGTTATTCACGTACAACTCGAGGATATTCACAGCGAGAGCGTAGAGACTCTCCTTCACCACAGAGCCCGGATCGACCGTGCGATTCTCGCGCTTCCGTCCGAGGAGGTCGGGGTCGAGGAGGAGGATCAGGCTCCCGCTTCCCTGACCGTGGAAGAGGGCCTCGCGGAGGCCGAGTCGATCGCCGAGTTGCTCGAGGAGCGTCGCCGGATCGAGGAAACCCTCGAACGGCTCAGCCGGGAGGCCGCACGGCTCGAGGCCTGGGGCGACTTCGATGTCGCCCTCGTCAGGGAGTTGGCCGAGGCGGGAATCGTCGTCCGTTTTCACCTCATCAGCGACAAGGAGTTGAAGAATCTCTCGGGCGATAGGCTTTTCGTGATCAACCGCACCTCAACGCTCGTCTACCTGGTTTCGATCCGCCGGGAAGGTGAACAGGCGCCGGAAGTCGAGGCGATGCCGACTCCCGAGCGGAGCGCTTCGGAGCTGCGTGGGGAGGTTTCCGAGCTTCGCCGGCGGAAGGAGACCCTCGAAATCGCCCTGATGGAAAAGGCGCGCTCCCGGAAGGCCTTGGAAGACGTCCTCGAGGATATCGACGCGCAGATCGAGTTCGATCAGGTCCACGACGGTATGGACCGGATGGAACAGGTCGTTGTCCTTACCGGGTTCGTCCCCGACGGCGACGTCGATACCTTCCGGAAGGAAGCCGCGGACCGGGGGTGGGGCGTTCTCGTCCGGGAACCCGGACCCGAGGACCCGGTCCCGACCAAGGTCAAGAATCCGAAGCCGGTGCGGATCATTCAGCCGGTCTTCAACCTCATGGGGACCACACCGGGATATTACGAGCGGGACATCAGCTTCTGGTTTTTGCTCTTCTTTACCGTCTTTTTCGCGATGATTATCGGGGACGGCGGCTACGGATTGGTGCTTGTGGGGTTGAGCGTTCCGGCGGTCGTCGGGAGCCTCAAGAGGACCGGAGCGGTCTCCGAGGGGGTGCTTCTCCTTACCGTTCTTTCGATCGCCACGGTTGCCTGGGGAGCCGTTACCGGAACCTGGTTCGGGTATCAACCCTTAGCCGAGTTGCCGGTGCTCTCTTCCCTCGTGGTCCCGGAGCTCTCGAGCTTCAACCCTCGGAGCACCGAGCTGATCCAGCGGCTCTGTTTTATCCTCGGTACCGTGCAACTGACCATTGCCCATGTCTGGAACTTCGTGAACGAAGTCCGCTCTAAAGCGGGTATTCGGAGCCTTACGCAAGTCGGCTGGCTGGTCATGGTTCTCGGGCTCTACCACCTGGTATTGAACGTCGTCCTCGGTCAGGCAATGGTGGAGTACGCCCTCTACCTGATAATCGGCGGTTTCGGGTCGGTAATTCTCTTCTCGAACCAGGAACCGGGTCAGAACTTCTTTGTCGGTATCGGCAAGGGGTTCGCAGGGCTCATTACCACGGCTCTCGACGGGGTGAGCGCCTTTTCGGATATCATTTCCTACATTCGTCTCTTCGCCGTCGGCCTCGCGTCGGTGGAGATTGCCAAGAGCTTCAACTCTATGGCGGAAGGCATGATGGATGGGGTCGGCGGGATTATCGCCGGCATCTTGGTACTACTTCTCGGACACACGTTGAACCTCGTGATGGGCGCCCTCTCGGTGGTGGTCCACGGCGTTCGACTGAACATGCTGGAGTTTTCCGGCCACCTCGGAATGGAATGGACGGGTACGCCGTACCGGCCCTTCGGCAAACGGGCGGCTTCTTGAACCCACGAATAGAGATGAAAGGAGTTGGATAGATGAACATCGGTCTTATTGGAGTTGGGGCGGCCCTTGCGTTTGCCGCCATCGGATCCGCCCTCGGCGCGGGTAGTGCAGGTATGGCAGCCGTCGGCGCCTGGAAGAAGTGTTTCGCCCAAAATCGGCCGGCGCCCTTCCTCCTTGTCGCCTTTGTCGGTGCGCCTCTGACGCAGACGATCTACGGCTTTATCCTGATGAACGCCTTGATGGAAGCCTCGGCGGCGGGTACGGATGCGGGCATGTTGCTCGGAGCCGGCGCCCTCGGCGGCATCGCGATGGGCTTCTCGGCGTGGTTTCAGGGTAAGTCCGGGGCAGTCGCATCGGACGCCCTAGCCGAAACCGGAAAGGGATTCGGTAACTTTATCATGGTGCTCGGTCTGATAGAGACCGTCGCCCTGTTTGTAATGGTCTTCCTGTTGGGCGTTGTCGGCTAACGGGAATCAGCGAGAGCCAAGAAGAACCGGCCGACGGCCGGTTCTTTTTTGTGCTCAAAACCCGATAGTAAGGGTATGAAGGGTTCTCTGTCCTTCCGACGGCTCGTGTCAACCTCTGTTGCTATTCTGATTTCCCTCGCCTTTGTGGCGTCTTTGGAGTCCCAGGAGGTCGAGGAGTTGATGCCGGCCTGGGCCCTCTACGAGCGGGGACTCGAGTTACTGTCGTCGCCGGAAGACACGGTGGCTCCCGCAGGTCGAAACGACCCCGGGGAGGCCCTTCGGATGTTCCGC
This sequence comes from uncultured Spirochaetaceae bacterium, assembly GCA_964413945.1. Lineage (GTDB taxonomy): Bacteria > Spirochaetota > Spirochaetia > DSM-27196 > PWMO01 > CAYPUT01. The sequence continues at coordinate 23,972 of CAYPUT010000002.1, read as the reverse complement.
CGGGCGATCGCCCGAAGAGAAGCGGAGCTGACGGACCGGGGCGTTGTAATCGAAACCGAATCGAGCCTCTTTCCCGAGGCGGAGGCCGGGTTGGCCCGGGTCTACCTGATAGAAGGGAACCTCACCCTGGCGGAGCGGCACTATCTCCGGGCCCTCGACTCGTCGGTCTTCCTCGCCATCCCGGAAGCCGAATGGGAGTTGCGTTACGAGCTCGCCGACGTCTACGAAATGTCTCAACGCCGGCGGTTGGCCCAGCAAGAGTGGCTGACCATCGTCGAAGACGTCGACGATATCGATTCAGAGGAAACCCGGGAGCTCTTGGACAACTACCGTCGGATCTTCTGGGAAGAGGGCATCGACCGCCTTCTGCAACTCTATCGCCAGGAGGGATCGGCGAGCATCGCCGCGAATAGGAACCTCGGGCGGCAGTATCTCGGAATGGGGCGCTACCAAGCCTCCTTCGACCACGACATCATGGCGACCGTTAAAATGGTCACCATTATCGTCGAAGAGATCCGTAGGTTCAGACCCCTCTATCGCCTCGAAACCCTCGGGGCAACCCTTTCGACGGCCACAGAGTATCCCCAAATCGAAGACTACCTGAACGCTTCGGGCCTCTTCGATACCCTCGAGCGCCTCGCGCAGGCGAGCTTTCGGTTACGAAACTCGTCACTGCGCTCCCGGGAGCTCTGGGAGCTCGTTGCGACCTACGGACCACCGGGCTCTCTGGCCGGGAGAAAGGCGACCGAGCGGGCCGCCGCCCCGAGCACCGACCCCTTGGTGGTGCCCCGGTAACTCCGGGGTATCGACTCGCCGGTTGATACTCCATACGGATTAGCTTAGGCTATCGCAACGCGATCACCCAGATGGAAAAAATCATCATCCGCGGGGCCAGGGAGCACAACCTCAAGAACGTCGACCTGGAGCTTCCCCGAGATAAGTTTATCGTTGTATCGGGCTTGAGCGGCTCGGGAAAATCGTCTCTGGCCTTCGACACCATCTTCGCCGAAGGGCAGAGGCGGTACGTCGAATCGCTGTCGGCCTATGCCCGGCAGTTTCTCGGGCGGATGGACAAACCCGACGTCGACTACATCGAGGGGCTCTCCCCGGCGATCTCGATAGAGCAGAAGTCGACAAACAGAAACCCCCGGTCCACCGTCGGCACCGTCACCGAAATCTACGACTACTACCGGCTTCTCTTCGCTCGGATCGGGGTTCCCCACGATCCGGTCAGCGGAAAGCGCATCGAAAAGCAGAGTATCGACGAAATCGTCGATCGCATTCTGACGCATCCGGAAGACTCCCGGATGATGATCCTCGCGCCGGTTGTCCGGGGGCGTAAGGGAGAGCACAAGAAGATTCTCGAGGATGCAAAGAAGGCCGGGTTCGTCAGGGCCCGGGTCGATGGTGAGGTTATCTCCCTCGACGCCGAGGTCTCCCTCGACAAGAAGCGGAAGCACTCGATCGAAATCGTGGTCGACCGGCTCAAGGTCCGCAATGACCAGCGTAAGAGACTCGCCGAGGCCGTCGAGACGGCGGCGACGACGGCCAACGGGATGGTCGTCGTCCTTCGGGAGGAGGGGAAGGAGAGCTTCGAAGAGAGCTTCTCGCAGAACTACGCGTACCCGGACAGCGACCTGGTCTTTCCCGAATTGGAGCCGAGGCTCTTCAGTTTCAACAGCCCCTTCGGCGCCTGCCCCTCCTGCTCGGGCCTCGGGTTGACCCTGGAGTTCGACCAGGAGCTCGTTATGCCGGACCCGAGCCTTTCCTTTAACCAGGGGGGGCTCAAACCGTATAATCCGAAGGCCGCCTGGCACCGGAGCCGTTTTAACGCCTTGGCCGACCATCTTGGGTTCTCCCTCGATACTCCCCTCGAAGAGCTCCCGAAACGCGTGCTCGACGCTATCTGGCACGGAACCGGAGAAGCGATCGAAGTAACCTACATAAACCGCGACCGGACGGGAAAGTTCGAGTACCAGGCGCCCTTTCCGGGCGTCCTCGAAGACCTCAAGAGACGCTACATCGAGAGCTCCTCCGACGGTATCAAGGAGTGGCTCGAGGGATACATGTCCCAGCGCCTCTGCCCGGCCTGCGGGGGGCGTCGGCTCCGGCCCGAAGCCCTGAGCGTCCTCATCAACGGTAAGAGCATCCACGACACTACGACGATGTCCGTGGAGGAGGCGCTCGGTTTCTTCGACGCCCTGAAGATGACCGATACCGAAGTCGAGATTACCCGTGAAATCCTCAAGGAAATCGCCGCCCGGCTGACCTTTATGAAGAGCGTCGGGCTCGAGTATCTGACCCTGGACCGGAATGCCGGGACTCTCTCCGGAGGGGAGGCCCAACGCATTCGCCTGGCAACTCAGATCGGCTCTTCGCTGGTGGGGGTCCTCTACATTCTCGACGAGCCGACAATCGGCCTCCATCAGCGGGACAACGAGCGCCTGTTGAACACCCTCTTTCACCTTCGGGACCTGGGAAACACCCTCATCGTCGTCGAGCACGACGAACAAACCCTCCGGCTGGCCGACTACATCGTGGACTTAGGCCCGGGCGCCGGCATCCACGGCGGCTCGGTTGTCGCCCAGGGGGCTCCCGAATCGGTGATGGGCAACCCGGCAAGCCTTACGGGGCAGTACTTATCGGGAAAAATAACCATCCCGATCCCCGGAGAGCGGCGGAAGGGAAACGGGAAGCTTCTGCGCATTACCGGTATCGAGGAGCATAACCTCAAGTCGATCGACGTCGACTATCCCCTCGGTAGCTTTATCGCGATTACCGGCGTGTCGGGCTCCGGTAAGTCGACCCTCTTAAGCGACGTTACCTACCCGGCGGTGGCGAACCGGCTGAACCGGTCCCATCATCCGGTCGGGCGCCACAAGAAGGTCCTCGGAACCGAGCACGTGGACAAGATCATCAATATCGATCAGAGCCCCATCGGCCGGACCCCCCGGTCGAATCCGGCGACCTACGTCGGCGTGTTTACGCCGATTCGGGAGCTCTTCGCCGCCCTCCCGGAGTCCCGGGCCCGGGGATACAAGCCCGGACGGTTCTCCTTCAACGTGAAGGGAGGCCGGTGCGAGAACTGCCAGGGCGCCGGGACAATCAAAATAGAGATGCATTTTCTGCCGGACGTCTACGTGACCTGCGACGTCTGTCACGGCAAGCGCTTCAACCGGGAAACCTTGGATATTCACTATAAGGGAAAGAACATCCACGATGTCCTCGAGATGTCCGTCGAGGAGGGTCTGGACTTCTTCTCGGCGATACCTCAAGTTGTTCGCCGGCTGGAAACCCTGCAAGCCGTCGGTCTCGACTACATCCGCCTCGGTCAGTCGGCGGTTACCCTTTCGGGTGGGGAGGCACAGCGGGTAAAGCTCTCCCTGGAGCTTTCGAAGAGGAGCACCGGAAAGACGCTCTACATCCTCGACGAGCCGACCACGGGTCTTCACTTTGCCGATGTGAAGAAACTCCTCGAGGTTCTGAATCTCCTCGTCGACAAGGGGAATACCGTCATCGTCATCGAGCACAACCTCGACGTCATCCTCCAGGCGGACCATCTTATCGACCTCGGTCCGGAAGGAGGAAACCGCGGCGGGACCGTCGTCGCCCTCGGGCCCCCGGAAACCATCGCCGAGTCCCCGGACTCCCACACCGGACGCTTCGTCGCCGAGGTACTAAAGGCGCGTCGGTGAGACGCCTCGCTCTCGTCGTATCGGCGTGTATCTTCCTGTTCTCGCCTGCACCGCTGGGAGCCCAGGAGGCGGGAGAAACCGAAGACCCGGCGGAGAGCCCCCTATCGGAAAACGCCGACACCGCCCCGGAAGAGGTTTCGCTTCTGCGACGCACCTTGGCCCAGGATATCCGGACCGCGGGCTTCTATGAGCTCTCGGCGTGGCTCGAGGGACTCGCACTCTCGACCCAAGGCAGCCGAGGGGACTTGGAGGCTCGGCTCTTCGATTACTACGAACTAGAGGAACCCGAAGAGGAGGGGGAGGCCCCGGAGAACCGACGGATCCTCACCATAGATTCTGCCCTGGAGACCGAATACTTCGAAATCGAGGCGGTCGAACAGGGCTACGTCCGGCTCCGGGGCGGGGTCGTCCTGACCCTCGAGGATCAGGAGGAAGAGGCGGTTCACCGCATAGAGGCGGAAGAGATTGTCGTGAACCAGGATGAGCAGGCGCTCACCGCCCTCGGAGGGGTCGAGTACACGATAGAGCGGGCGGACGGAATCGAAACCTTCATTGGGGAGCGGCTTACCTTCTATCTCGACAGCTGGGAAGGCGTCTTTCTCGACGGCGCCTCCCGCCGGCCCCGAACCATCGAAGAGGAAGAGTTGACCTTTACCTACTCCGGATCGGTGGTAACCCGCTCGCCGGAAGACATTATCGTGATGGAGGAGGGCGTCATAACCTCCTCGGAGGCGGACCCTCCGAACTACCAGATTCGGGCACAGAAGATCTGGCTCCTCGATATCGGAGAGTGGGGCCTCCAACACGCGGCTCTCCACGTGGGAAGGATGCCGGTGTTCTACTTTCCCTTTTTCTTCCGCCCCGGGGACAAGCTCTTCTTTCACCCCTCCGCGGGGTACCGGAGCCGAGAAGGTACCTACATCCAGACCACCACGTACCTCATCGGGCAGAAGGAGCAGACGCCTTCCCCTATCTCTTTTTTGCAGATCGCGGAAGAGGATGGCGGTCAGGTTCCAAGAGAGCGGGAAGGACTCTTCCTCCGGGTCGTCGAGGAGCCCTCAGAAGAGGAAAAACCCGATTGGACCCTCAAGTTTCTCTCGGATATCTATACCACCCTCGGCGCCTACGTCGGGGTCGACGGCACCTTCGTCGATATTTGGTTTCTCGACTCCCTGGAGTTTCGAAGCGGTATCGCCGCGAGTCGGCACATTTACTCCCAGGGGCTCTTGAGCTACACACCCTTCCGGGTTGTGGACGGAGAAGCGGAGGACGATTGGAACAGCTCGTACCTCGGGTCGGTTTCTCTTCCGCTCCGGTATCTTTTCGATACGTCCTTCCAATCGGACCTGGATTCCGGTTCGGTCGAGGGGCAGTTCGAGCTCTTCTCCGACCCCTACATGCAGCCGGACTTTCGAGACCGAGGGGAAGAGATGGACTGGTTGGGCCTTATCCGAAGCGGCGAAGAGGAGTCGCCCGAGGAACCGGAAACCAAGGACAGCCTAACCTGGCGCCTTCGGGGAAACTACTCCTGGGAGATCGAATCCGAGACGCCGGCGCCGGAGAGCATTAGCATAGAGAACCTCGAGGCCGAGCTCTCGTGGCTTAGCCGGGACGTGGAGGACGCCTTTTTGAGCGACGCCGCCCTCGCTGCCGATCGGAGTCCCGAGGCGGAATTCTACTTTCCCAATACCCTGAAGCTTCCGGACCTGCGCCTCCGGATCGAAGGGACCATTTTCGACACCTCGCGCAGCGCCGTGGTTGCCTCGGATGAAGATGTGGTAGGCGATACGCCGGAGGTGGAAGTCCGTCCCCCCTGGCCGGTGGGGGAAGGGCCCGGGCCCGAGCAGGAGGATCGATCGGTTACCGTTCGATACCCCGAGAGGCAGGACGACGTCCTCGGAATACCCGTGGCCCCACTTCTGACCCAATCCCTCCGGTACGAGGTGCTTCCCCGGTTTACCGTCGAAAACCGTTTCGACGACGACGCTTGGCAACAACCGGAGGACGTGGATTACGCCTACGAGCTCTCGACCTTTACCACGACGAACACCCTTAGCTTCCTCTACCAAGCCGATTTCTTCGACCGGTACTTCGTTTACGACGACACGGTGACCGTCGTCGGTAATTACCGGAGTCTCTACAATGGCGACCGCCTCGAGACCGACGCCTACACCACGGAACGGGAGCAGGCCTTCGATTTTTCCAAGTTGGAGACCCGGAACGACCTCACGCTTACCTCGTTCTTTCTGCAGCGAAATCCCTATTGGGACGCGACAAACCTCTCTTACTCCCTGAACACGATTCTCTACCAGCGTCTCTACGACGGCTTGGACGCCGATGACGACCCGATCTACGACGACCGGAGGATAAGATGGGACGATGACTATGTTACGGCGCATCAGGCGGAAGCGCGGCTACGCCTGGACATCTGGCAGGCGCGGCAGTCCCTGGATCTGAAAGCGATTCTACCGCCGCTGACCGACGAATACTCGAGCTCCCTCACGATGGTTACCGGAATCGTCACCTCTACCTTGAGCGTCTCGGCGGTCTACGACAATTCGGAATGGACCTACAAACCGTTGTCGAGCTCCCAAACGGTTGCCCCATTGAGCTGGCTCTCCTTCTCTCACTCGGAAATCTTCGATATTGAGGGGGACGAGTGGACGAGCTTTACGCTGGAGAGCGTCGTCGGGCCCCTTACCGCCGCCTACCTGATGACCAAGAGCAGAGACTACGAGTTTGTCGAGGACTTCGTGTTTCAGGGCTTCTCGTCTCCCTGGCAACCGGCCGGTGCCGACAGCCTCAGGCCGACCTCTGCAACGGTAGCCCTGGATTTCGACCGGGAGTTCGATCCCCTCTGGAAGAACCGCCTCCTGCTCTCGACGTCGGTGTCGTCGGGTCTGAATATGAATCTGCTGCGCTACACGGAGAGCAGTTTCGATATTACCTTTGGCTTGGGCGTCAATATTCACAAATTCTTGGACCTAACCTTCGAGAGCGTCTCGGAGAACGACTTCGTATACCAGTACATTCCCCGACTCGCTGAGAAGGTCGGCCGGGAGCCGCGAAATCTTTTCGAAGATCTTTCAGACTCCTACAGTTTCTTCAACCGGGAAGAGCGGGAGCAATCTTTCTTCAAGCTCAAGCGCATCGTCGTCAGCGCGGTCCACCGGATGGGGGACTGGGACCTTACGTTCTCCTACTCCGGGGCTCCGGAGGAGGTACAGAACGGCACCGAACGCCGCCTCGAATGGGTGCCGCAGATGGAAATCGTTTTGGAGTGGAAGCCGATACCGGAAATCCGGAGTAGGGTAACCCGGGAGGACGACATAACCGATTACGCCTTCGGCAGGGAGACAGACCCTTGACCGTGCAAAAGAGGCGCCTCTATACTTTTTATAGGAGCATGATTGAGCGCAAACGCCACAGTCGTCCTTGATAGTCCCGGCCTCGCCTCAGAAGTCTGCGGGGCCAACGACAGCAACCTCCGGGTCCTGGAAGAACTCTTGGACGCCCGGATACACTCCCGGGGTAACGAGCTTTTCCTCGAAGGAAGCGACGGCACCACCGGAGACACGCTTCTTAGAGTTCTCGAAGAGCTAAAGCAGTACGTCCGCCTCGGACAGCCCGTCGGTCCGGAGCTTATCCGGTCGGTCTATTCTTCTATGACCGACGACTCAGGTGGCGAGGCCCTCCGGAGTAACGCCGTAGAAGTCTCCCCCGGGGGAAGGACGGTGTACCCCCGGAGCACCGGGCAGGCCGGCTACGTCGAGGCAATGGGGAGCGAAGACCTCGTATTCGGCATCGGACCCGCCGGAACCGGCAAGACCTATCTCGCGGTTGCCCATGCCCTTCGGGAGGTTCTCTCTCGCCGCAAGCGGAAGCTCATTCTCACTCGACCGGTCGTCGAGGCCGGGGAGCGTTTGGGATATCTCCCGGGGGATCTCGCACAGAAGCTTCACCCCTATCTACGTCCCCTCTACGACGCCATGGAATCGCTGATCCCCGCAGAGACGATGGAACGCCTCGAAGAGAACCGGATAATCGAGATCTCTCCCCTCGCGTATATGCGCGGCAGAAGCTTGAACGACTGCTGCGTCATCCTCGACGAGGCACAGAACACCACCCGGGAGCAGATGAAGATGTTCTTGACCCGCCTCGGCGAGGGAACGACGGCCGTCGTTACCGGGGACATCACGCAGATCGATCTGTCGAAGGCGAAGGACTCCGGTTTGCTCCACGTGGTCCGGCTTCTTCACGGCATACCGAGTATCCACTTCTCCTACTTTACCAGCCGGGACGTGGTCCGGAGCCGCCTGGTAAAGCGAATCGTCGAGGCCTACGAGGCGAACGAGCAGCGTGAATAGCGTCGACGTGTCATTATCCGGTATCGAAGAGCCCACTTGGCTCGACGCCTATCGGACGAGCTGCCGGGAGGTCCTCGACCGCCTCGGCGCCGAGGACTGGGACGTTTCGGTACTCCTGTGTGACAACCAAACCATTCGGGAGCTGAACCGCCGGTATCGGGACGAGGACTCGGCAACCGATGTGCTTTCCTTTCCCCAGGAAGAAATGGGGCCCGGATTCGATCGGTACCACGGGGTTGTCGGAGACGTCGCTATTTCGCTAGAGTACGCAGGGCGGTGGAAGCATCTGATGCGCCTTACCGTCCACGGGCTCCTTCACCTCGCGGGGTACGATCACGGTACCCCGGAGGACAAAGCCGACATGGATCGGCGGCAGGAGTCGGTCGTCGGCGACATTTCGGAGGATTTTTCGCTTTGAAACACCAGGGTTTCTTTCGCAAGCTCTTTTCCTCGGACGACCGAGAAGAGGAGGGGGGATATCCGGCCCTAACCGTCGAGAAACGGGATATGATTCGCGGAATCGTCGAGCTTTCGGACACCACGGTCCGGGAGGTGATGGTCCCCCGAATCGACGTAGCCTTCGTCGGGCTGGATTTCGGACCGAAGGAGATCGTCGACCGGGTCGTCCGGTACGGGCACTCCCGTTTTCCGGTCTATAAAGACACCATAGACAACGTTATCGGGATCCTCTACGTAAAGGACCTCCTGAAATACCTGTTGACCGACGACGCGATCGACCTCGATACCATTATCCGAAAGGCCTACTTCGTCCCGGAGAGCAAACGGCTCGACGCGCTGATGCGCGAGATGAAGCGCCGACGGGTGCATATCGCCGTGGCGGTCGACGAATACGGCGGTGTCTCCGGGATTGTCTGCCTCGAGGACATCATCGAGGAGATCGTCGGGGACATACAGGACGAATACGACAACGAACGGGAAGACATCCTTCCTCTCGCGGAGAACACCTACCTCTGCGACGCCCGGGTTTCCATCGAGGATCTCAACGAGACCCTCGGTCTCGGTCTGCCGGAGGAGAAGTTCGACACCCTCGGCGGCTTTGTCTTCGACCTCTTCGGAAAGATTCCGGTCAAGTACGAGAAGGTTTCCTTTAACGAGATCGACTTTGTCATTCAGGACATGGAGGGGCACAAGATCCGGACGGTAAAGCTGGTGGTGCCCTCGAAGTCCGATACGCCGGAGGAGTGATGTTCCGGAATGCCCGCCGGGGGACAGTCTTCTCGATAGCGCTTGTTTTGTTCGCGTCGACGGCGCTCCCGGTCCTGAGTCAGACGGCCGCCGTGGAAGCCTACCGCGAAGGGGAGCTTGCCTTCGGGCGCCTCGAGATTTTCGAAGCGTTCGAGAGGTTCGAGACCGCCCTGGACCTCAACCCGGCGTATCCCGCGCCGATGGTCGGCCTTGCCCGACTACTGTTCTACCTCGGTGAGTACGACGAAGCGTTGGACTACGTGGACGCGGCCCGGCCGTTGCTCGGCTTCGACCCCGAATCGATGGCGCTCCGGGGCCGGATTCTCGTCGGCCTCGGGAGAATGGTCGAGGCGGAGGAATCCTACCGAGCGGTTCTCGCCCGGCGTCCAAACAACGCCGAAGCTCTCGCGGGCCTCGCGGAGCTCTCGATCGCCCAGGGACGCATCGAAGAGGGGCGGCAACGTTTCGAGGAGCTCCGCAAGCGGGTCCCGGAGGACCGGCGCACCCTTCTCTCCCTTGCCCTCCTTTCGGAGTACCGGGGAAACATCGAAGAAGCCGAGGGCTTCGTGCTCCGGGCACTCCGGAGCCACGGTCTCGATCCGGTCGTAAACGCCCTAGCGGCGGAGTTCTACCTTCGGCGCAACCGGCCGGAGCGTTCCGTTGAGTTGGCACGTCGGGCCTTGGAGCTCTCCGACAGCACCGAGACCCGGGAGATCCTGCTTCGGGGGCTCCTGGAAAGTGGGGACTACGCGGCGGCGGACGAGGTGAGTCGTGGGCTCCTCCGGAGCGCCGAGGACAGGCCGGCTGCCTGGTATCTCCGAGGTCTGGTCCTCGAGCGGCTCGGGAGAACCGAAGAGGCCCTTGCGGCCATGGAGCGTCTTCTGCTTCTCGCCCCTCAGGAGGAGCTGCCCCGGATTGTCGCCGAAGACATCGCCCTGAACGCGCTTCCGGCGGAGGCGCCCGATCGCGGGGACCTCGCGGAATATCGATACTCCCGGGCCCGGGAGCTTACCGAAGAGAACCTCTTTCTGAGGGCCAAAATGGCCGCCCGGCGGGGCCTCCGTCTCGATCCCTACTCCGCCTCCGGGCGGGGACTCTACGCGAATCTCCTCCGTTACCAGGGCTACCGCTCCCGGTTCTTGAGAGAGCTGACGGTTCTCGACGCCCTCGGAAACGCCGACCTCGAGACCCGGGACACGATCGAAGGCTACCAAAGCCTCCTCGCGGACGAGGTTGCGGCGTCCTGGGACCTTCCACAGTTCGACCTGGAACGCAGAAGGCTGGTTTTCGGTGTCTTTGTCATCCCCGAGGGGGTTTCGCTGCCGTATCCCGGGGCCGGTGAAGCTCTCGGTCGGTACGTTGAGGATCATCTGTTCGCCGTCGAGGCCCTCCAACCCGCCGGCGGCCGAACCGAGGTCGCCATGCTGTCGGAGGCCTTCGAGTCGGCCCGTGCGGCCGGAATGGACTACTACCTTCTGGTCGAGGCGGAGGATAGGGACCGGACGCTTACCATGCGATTGGCCCTCTACTCCGGTCGCACCGGGGGGCACGTCGGGGACCTCAACGCCTCGAGAGGCGGCCCGTACCGCCTCGAACGGGCGGTTTTCGCCCTCGTTCAGGACCTTGAAACGAGGCTTCCCCGGTACGGCCGGGTCCTGAAGCGGAGCCGGGACCGTGCCGCCGTATCTCTCGGACGGGTCGACGGTGTCGCGGTGGGAGACGAGTTGATTATTCTTCGGTCCGGGGGGCTCCTCGCCCGGCGGGACGCCCTCGGATTCGAGTACTCCGAGGACGGTGTTCTCGGCACCGCTACCATAACGCGCCTCGACGACCTGGTGAGCGAAGTTACCATCGTCCCCGAGGGATTCACCGACATCATTTTGGTCGGTGACGACGTCTTGCTTCCCGGAGAAGAGGTCGTCGTCTCCGAGAGCCCCTTGTTCCCCCTCCTTTATTCCCGCATACGGACCATTCCCTAGACTCCCTCTTCGCTTCGTTGACCGGGCAACAACTTTCTTTGTATAGTCGACTTATATCCTTAAGACTTACGGAGGACTTTAATGAAGCTGGCAATCAACGGCTTTGGCCGGATTGGAAGAAACGTATTCAAAATCGCCTTGGAAAAGGGCGTCGACGTCGTCGGCGTAAACGATATTACGGAGAATGAGGTGCTCGCGCACCTACTTAAGTACGACTCGACCCAGGGACGTTTTCCCGGGACCGTGGACTTCGACGACGAAGGCCTGATCGTAAACGGCAAGAAGTACCGGGTGAGCGCCGAGCGGAACCCCGCACAGATTCCCTGGGGGGACGCACCGGACGTCGTCATCGAATCTACCGGTGTCTTCCGGAGCCGGGAGAGCGCGAAGGGCGGTTACGGGGACCATCTGACGAACGAGAAGTACCCCGCGAAGCGCGTTATTCTGACGGTTCCCTCGAAGGATAAGATCGACAACATGATCGTCCTTGGTGTGAACGAAGAGAGCCTGAAGGACGAAGACCTCTGCATCTCGAACGCCTCCTGTACCACGAACTGCCTCGCCCCGATCGCGAAGATTCTCCAGGACAGCTTCGGAATCGAGAGCGGTTTTATGACGACGATCCACTCCTACACCAACGACCAGGCGATTCTCGATGCCCCGCACACCGACCTTCGGCGTGCCCGGTCCGCGGCGGTCAACCAGATTCCCACGACCACCGGCGCGGCGAAGGCCGTAGGAAAGGTTCTACCGGCCCTCGCGGGCAAGCTCGACGGCGTCGCGATTCGGGTTCCGACACCTACCGGATCGATCGTCGACCTGGTCGCCAACCTTTCCAAGGAAGCAACCGTCGAAGAGGTGAACGCTGCGGTCAAGAAGGCGGCGGAAGGTCCAATGAAGGGCATTCTCGAGTACACCGAGGACCCGATTGTTTCCTCGGACATCATTCATAACCCGCATTCTTCGATCTTTGACGCCTTGAGCACCATGGTCATCGGCAAGACCGTCAAGGTGTTCTCCTGGTACGACAACGAGTGGGGCTACTCGAACCGGGTCGTCGACCTGGCTCTCAAGCTCTAAGGAATTTTTATGGCACTGCGCACCGTAAAGGACGCGGATCTCAGCGGAAAGCGGGTTCTCGTCCGGGTCGATTTTAACGTTCCCGTGAAGGGCGGGGTGGTTACCGACGACACCCGAATTCGGGCCGCCCTCCCGACACTCAAGTACATTCTGGATCAGCCTGATACCAAGTTGATTCTGATGACCCACCTCGGCCGGCCGAAGGGAGACCGAGACGACGCCTATTCTCTCGCACCGGTTGCGGAAAAACTCTCCTCGGCCATGGGCCATCCGGTGCAAATGGCACCCGACTGTGTCGGTCCGGAGGTCGAGAAGATGGTGTCGGAACTGCGGCCCGGGGGCGTTATCCTCCTCGAGAACGTGCGTTTCTACAAAGAGGAAACCGACAACGACGGTACCTTTGCCAAGAAACTCGCGTCCCTCGGTGACGTCTATGTAAACGACGCCTTTGGGACGGCGCACCGGGCCCACGCCTCGACGGAAGGCGTGGCCCACCATCTTCCGGCGTACGCCGGCCTCTTGATCGAGAAAGAAGTCGCCTTCTTCAAGCCGGTCCTCACCGACCCCGAGCAGCCGATGGTCGCGATCATCGGTGGGGCAAAGGTAAGCTCGAAGATCGGGGTTCTCCGGAGCCTCCTGGAGACCTGCAAGACGCTGATTATCGGCGGCGGGATGTCCTACACCTTTCTAAAGGTTCAGGGGCACGGCATCGGAAACTCGCTTCTCGAGGAGGACTACCTCGATACGGCTTCCGAGCTCATGGACGAGGCCGACCGCCGGGGCGTGGACATCGTGCTTCCCGGGGACCACCTGGTCGCTTCGGAGTTCTCGGAGGACGCCGCACCCGAAGCGGTGGACGGTATCGATATTCCCGAAGGCAAGATCGGAATGGATATCGGCCCGAAAACCATCGAAAGAATCGGTGGCGTAGTCCGGGGCGCCAAGACGGTCCTCTGGAACGGCCCCCTCGGCGTTTTTGAGTTCGACGCGTTCGCGAAGGGTACCCTGGAAGTCGGGCGTTTTGTGGCGGACTGTCCGGGCACGACCATCGTCGGCGGGGGAGACTCGATAGCCGCGGTCAACAAGTTCGGCCTTGCGGACAGAATCGACCACGTTTCGACCGGCGGCGGAGCTTCCTTGGAATACCTCGAAGGCAAGGTCCTTCCGGGTATCGCCGCTCTGGAATCATAGAAGCGCAAGGAGCAGGTTTGATGCGACAGATCTATATCGCCGGAAATTGGAAGATGAACAAGCTTCGAGACGAAGCGAAAGCCCTCGCGGAGGAGCTTCGGAACAGTCTCGGTGACGCCTCGGTCAAATTGATGGTCGCTCCTCCCTTCACCGCACTCTCGGAGGTAGCCGGAGTCTTAGAGGGTACCGCTATTCGGCTCGGGGCTCAAAACATGGGGCTCGAGCTCTCCGGGGCCCATACGGGCGAAGTCTCCGCCGAGATGCTCAAAGACGTTGGCGTCGGAACCGTTATTCTCGGTCATTCGGAACGGCGCCATATCTACGGCGAAACCGACGCCATGATCAATCGGAAGGTTCAGCTTGCCTTAGCGGAAGACCTCGAGGTTATTCTCTGCGTCGGAGAGCTCCTCGACGAGCGGGAAGCCGGGAAGGCGGAGCAGGTGGTCCGGGAGCAGCTCTCCGGATCCTTGAAGGGGGTCGACGCCGGGGCCATGGGAGGGCTCGTTATCGCCTACGAGCCGGTGTGGGCCATCGGAACCGGTAAGACGGCAACTCCGCAAGACGCGGACGATATGCATCGCTTCATTCGCGGCCGGCTCGGCGAGACTTTTGGCGAGAGGGTTGCCGAGGAGACCATAATCCAATATGGTGGCTCGGTAAAACCGGAAAACGCCGCCGACCTGCTCGGGAAAGAAAACATTGACGGTGCCCTCGTTGGTGGAGCATCCTTAGGGGCGGATTCGTTCGCCGCTATTGCCCGGTCGGCATCCTAAGTCAGATTTACACCACGAGGAGATAGAACTGTGGGCTTTCTCGGAATTCTCTTACTTATCGTATTCGTTCTCGCCGCGTTGCTCCTGATCGGTCTGGTCCTCATTCAGGACGAAGGCGGAGAGGGACTCGGCGGAATCTTCGGAGGCGGCTCGGCGGCTCCGGTCGGAGGCCGTTCCGGGAATATTCTTACCCGTATAACGTCCATACTGGGTGCCGTCTTTCTGATTAGTTCTTTCGGCCTCGCCTGGATAAACAGAACGCCGGAATCCGGAAACGTCGAAGCGGCGGCTCGACGACTGCAGGCCGACGGTGACGCCGTCGAATGGTGGCGGGTGGAGGACGACCCGGTCCCACCGGAGGACGTTTCGGAGGATGTCGCGGAACCCGAGGCGGCCATGGAAGAAGGAGACGATGGCGCCGAGGAATAGAGGCACCGGAGGGGCGTGGTGCGGGTAGCCGTGGTTCAGTTCCCCTCCTCTCAGCGGGAAAAGATGACGGCGATCTCCCGGGGCCTCGCGAAGGGGATTGAACGTCAGGGGCATCAGGTCGATGTGATCGACGGCGACCGGCTCGGGTCCAAGGTTACGATGTATCAATACATCGCGATCGGGGTCGAGCAGACCAACCTTTTCGGCGGAAAGATACCGGACAAGGTACGGGAGTTTCTCGCGGGTGCCGGAGCGGTCGCCGGGAAGCGCAGCTGTGCCTACATACTGAAACACGCTCTCGGAGAGCGGCGAACGCTGACCAAGCTGATGTCGGTTATGGAGAAGGAGGGAATGTTTCTCCGGATTTCCCACTCGTTGCGGAGCGGAGAGGAAGCGGAAGCCGTCGGTGCCGGCCTAAAGATAGAATGAGTCTTGTGACGACATACTACGACATCCTCGGTCTCGATTCCTCTTGTTCCGACGCGGACATCAAGCAAGCGTTCCGCAGGAAGGCGAAGACCATCCATCCGGATGTTCTCGGCGGAAGCGACGAAAGCCTGGAGTTGATGCAGCAACTCATCCAGGCTTACGAAGTCTTGAGCGACGCGCAGCTCCGAGAGGAGTACGACAGGCGACATTTTATCGTCCCGGGGGAGTTTCGTTTTGACTACCGGGAGTTTCTCCGGGGCCGGCCTGAAGACCTTGCAAGCCAGGCCAAGCTTATCTTCTTCGACCTTTTGCACGACGTGACCGACGAGGCCATCAAAACGCACGAACACTACTTCCTCCGACGGGGCCAGAGAATCGGTGATTTTCTGCCCCGGGAAGACTACATGGACTGCAGTTTTCTTCTGGCGGAGGAGTATCAGCGCCGGGGGGCCCTCCTCCTCGCTTACCAACTCTTAATGGATCTCGTTGTTGAGGAGCAGCGAGAGTCTTATTTTCGTCACTTCTTTGTCGAGGTCGTCGATACGCTCAAACAGCTGGTCTGCATCGAGATGCCCAGACGGTTCTCGAACCGACAAGCCCTCATCTGCATCGACGAGATGGTTTCCCAGGGTTTTTCGAACCGGGACACGGCGTACTTTCTCAAGAAGGCGGCGGAGATCCACCTCGATGATGGAAACGACGGCCTGGCGTTAACCTACGTCCGCCGGAGTCTGGCGCTCGATCCCCGGGTTCCCGGGGGACAACGGCTTTCCGAACGGCTCGAGGAGCGCCAGTTCGCCTCGTGAACTCAGGCAAAAACTGTGATAAGCTCCGGGAGATGGACATGACCAGCAAAGCATCGGTAGGGCGCGTATGCATCGGAATCCTGCTCTTTTTGGTTGGCGCTTCGGCCTTCGGGCAGCTCCTCGATCAACCGGTTGCGGTTGTACGGCTTACCGAGACGGTGAACATAGGCCAGAGAGAGCTGCGACAACAGGTGGAGCTCTTAGAACGGCAACTCGGGAGGTCACTCAATCAGGAGAACCGCCGGGAGCTTCTCGATGCCCAGATAGCCGAGGTTCTCTTGAACCAGGCTGCCGAGCGGGAACGGATCCGCGTTACCCAGGAAGACGTAGACCAGGCGATCGCCCAACAGCGGGCGGCCCTCGGCCAGCCGGTATCCGACGCCCAGTTCCGGCAGTTGGTCGTTCGGGAATCGGGGGTCTCCTGGGAGGAGTACGTCCAACAGGTCCGGGAGCGGCTTATCCAGGAGCGCTACATCATCGAGAAGAAGCGCTCGGTAATCCAGGACGTAACGCCTCCCACGGAAGCGGAGATTCGCCGTTTTTACGAGGAGAATGCGACGCAGTTCGCCAATCCGGCGATGGTTCGTTTCTCCCACCTCTATATCGATACGCGAAATCTCAGCAATCAGGAAGAGCAGGAGCGGAGGGAGCGAGCGGAAGCGCTCTACCGCCGGATTCAGAGTGGTGCTGCGACATTCGCGGGACTCCTCGACGAGTCCTTGGACGATGCCACCTTCTCCGGCGGGGATTTCGGCTATCTGCTCCGTCAGGATCCCCAATCTCAGCGGCTACTCGGAACCGGCTTTATCGACGCCGTCTTCGAGGTCGAAGAGGGGCAGGTGAGTGAGGGCGTTTTGGAGAGCAATGTCGGGTACCACATTGTCAGGGTGACCAACAAGCGACGTGCCCGGATCCTGGAGCTCTCGGATCCGGTGCTCCCGGGGCAGAACACGACCGTTCGGGACCAGATTCGGAACTTTATCCTTTCGAACAAGCAACAGCAGGCTTTCCAGCGCGCCATCCAAGAGGTTGTGGACGAGTTGAGGGAAGAGGCCGAGATTACCATCTTCGAACAGAACCTCACCTGGTAAGGCGATGGGTTCGCGCCGACGAGGGAGAATCCTCGCCATGCAGGCCCTGTACAGTTGGGACGTTACGCATCAGGAGGAAGGCTCTCTCGGTAGCTTCCCCTGGCTGGATAGTAGCTCCGACGACCAGGAGACCCTCGATTTCGCCCGGTTGCTCCTCCACGGGACCTTGGAGGAGCTTCCATCGGTCGACGAGGCGATCAAACGCCACCTCTCCAACTGGGATATTAGCCGTCTCGCGAAGGTTGACCTCGCGATTCTTCGGCTGAGTGCCTACTGCATCCTCTATCAGCCGGAGATCCCCGACTCGGTAACTATCGACGAGGCTATAGATATCGCCAAGGAGTTCTCCGGCGACGACGCCTACCGGTTCGTCAACGGGGTCCTCGACGGTCTCCGGAAGGAGCTGCGGCAGTGAGGATTTCCCCGGGGAAGGGGCGGGCGCTGTTTTTTCTGGTGTCCCTTGCCGTCTTTCTCGGGTCCCTCTTCCTAGTCTACCGTGGGATCAGCAGCTTCAGGGAGGCCCGGCTTCTCGACGATATCCTGACGCGCGTCGACGCGCGCCTCGAGACCGGGCGGTACGGGGATGTGGACGCTCTGATAGACGAGGCATCCCAAGTGGTATCGACCCCCCGGAACGCTCTGCGGGTTCTTAAACGCGCCTATCTGCTCGCCGAAGTAACTTCTGACGTCGCTCCTCTCAGGGTTCGAGCCACGCAATGGCACCGGCGTTACGGCGGGAGTTCCGACATAGCGGCGGTCGCCGTCCTCGCGTTTCTCCGATCGGGAGACACCGAGGGCAACCGGTTGGAATTGGACGACGACTTCTTCGACGATTACCCCTATCTGGGCGCAGCCGTCCTCCTGCGAAGCGGTATCGAAAGCGACCGGGACCAGCACCCGTACGTTCTGTTGAACCTTGACGGCGCCTCCACCCCTGCGGCCTTTTTCGAAGCGGCCCGGGTAACCGCACGCGCGGAGTACGCGGCGGACGGGGTGCTGCAGCTCGCCTCCGCGGGCTTTCTCCGGGACGCGCAGATCCAGGGGGAGTCTTTCGGCCTTGCCGGGGTCGAGCCGGTGCTCATGGCTACCCTTGCCTACGATCTCGGCGACTGGGACCGGGCAGCCGGGCTGCTTGCCCCGATTCCAAATAACGAACCGGCGTCTTTGGCCCTCCGGGGAGACGTCATGTATCTCGCGGGGAAGACGGACACCGCCCGCCGGACCTTTGAGTCGCTCTTTTTCAGCGGGTATCCCTTCGGTCCGGTTAGCTACAACAACGCGGCGCTTCTCTACCCGGACCAAGCTGCTCGAGTGCAGATTCTTTGGGACGGCCTCGACCGATACCCCGGGGACGCGATGCTCTTGGCGGCCCTTGTCGATTACGAAGGACCGGAAGCCGCCGAAGAAGAGCTGTCGATTACGGCGAGGCGTCTCTCGTCCTCGGTCGGGGTTGCCGCGGGGCGGCCCACCTCGGCCCGGGACCGCCTGGTTTACTATCTTCTTACCCAAGCCGATAGCCGGCCCCCGGCGGCGAACGCGGCGCAGCTCTGGTCCATCGCCAATAGCTATCCGGAGGACGTGACGGCCCTTCGCTACTTGGCGTGGTACCTCTCGGAGCTGGGGCGTGTCGAGGAGCTCGAAAGCCTCGTGGCGGAACGCGGTGCTGAGGTGTCCCGAAGCCTTGTCTTCTATCGTGCGCTCTTTCACCAAAGCGAGGGCCGTCAGGAAGCGGCGTTTCTCGATTTCAAAACCGCCCACGAGGGGCTTTTCGCCTGGGAAGCGGCGTACAACGCGTCGGTTCTTGCGATGGAGCTCGGGCGTTTTCCCGACGCACTGCAGCTCCTCGACGAAGCGCAAGCAGAGCCGTGGTACAACCTCACGGATAGCCGCCGGGGGCTGCTTAAAGTCTTGGAAGCTCGGGTGCACCTCCGGCAGGGAGATACCGAAGCGGCCCGCCGGAGCCTCCGGGAGGCTCTGGCCCTCGCGCCGGGGAATACCGCCGCGATTCGGCTTATCGATGCCCTGGAGGATCGGTGATACGCCTCAAGACCGAGAAACAGATAGCGGGAATCCGGGAGTCGGGAAAGCTCCTGGTTGAGGTCCTCAAAACCCTCATTCCCGAGGTCGGCCCGGGAGTTTCCACTCTATCCCTCGACTCGGTGGCCCGGAAACAGATTCAGAAGGGTGGAGGGCGCCCCTCGTTTCTCGGGTACCACGGCTTTCCGGCGGCCCTCTGCACATCGGTAGATTCGGCGGTTATCCACGGGATTCCCGACGGCACGTCACTCTCCGAGGGGCAGGTCGTCGGAATCGACTGCGGAATCGAGCTTGGGGGATTCTACAGCGACGCCGCGGTAACTGTTCCCGTCGGTTCGGCCTCCCCGAAGGTCGAGAGACTCCTTCGGGTGACGAAGGAAAGCCTCTACCGGGGGGTGGAGGCGGCGCGCGTGGGAAACCGCGTCAACGACATTTCCCGGGCGATCGAGGAACACGTATCCGCAGAGGGGTTCGGAATAGTACGTCCCTACTGCGGGCACGGTGTCGGCCTGGCAATCCACGAGGATCCGCAGGTTCCGAATTACGTCGGCCACGGCCCAAACCCGAGACTTAAACCCGGGATGGTCCTGGCCATCGAGCCGATGGTCAACCTCGGTGACGACGAGGTCGATGTCCTCGATGACGACTGGACGGTGGTAACCGCCGACGGGTCGGTCTCGGCTCACTACGAATTCACCGTAGTGGTGCTCTCCGACGGGCCGGAAATCTTGACCCCCTGGCACGTGTAGGGGGCGGAAACTGACAGGGGCAATCATAACCGATATACTCTACTCACGGAGGATAGATGTCTAGGCGTAGCTTTTTGGCTTCCGGCCGGTTCTTGGTCGTTAACTTGGTGTTGGTCGGGATCATTTTGGGTTTTTCCCTTTCTACCTTGGTGTTTTCCCGCTCTTCGAGCGTCCGGCCCGGGGACGCAGCCCTGGCTCAACAGTCCACCGGACAGCCGGAGTTGGATCTTGGTGTGCTTCAGCACAGTTTTCGCAACGTCGCGAATCAGGTCTTGCCGTCGGTTGTTCGTATCGACGTCGAAGAAGTACGCACCCAGGAGGTTCCCCGGGGAAACAACCTTCCCTGGTTTGATTTCTTCTTTGGGGAACCGGAAGACGACGACCGTCAATTCCGCACCCAGGGCCTCGGGTCGGGAGTTGTAGTCCGACGATCCGGGAACACCTACTACGTTCTGACGAACGATCACGTAGTCGGGGACGCGGACAAGATCAACATCCTTCTCGACGATTCGCGGGAATTCGACGGCCGGCTAGTCGGGAAGGACGCCCGAAAGGACCTCGCGATGGTTTCTTTCGAAAGCCGAGACGGGAACATCGCCGTCGCCCGTCTCGGAGACTCCGAAACGCTCCGGGTCGGCGACTGGGTAATCGCCATCGGAAGCCCTTTTGGGTTTCAGTCGACGGTTACCGCGGGCATCATCAGCGCCGTCGGCCGCCGGGGAGGGCCCCAGGGCAACATCAGCGACTTTATTCAAACCGATGCTTCGATCAACCAAGGAAATAGCGGGGGCGCCCTGGTCAATCTCCGGGGGCAGGTAGTCGGTATCAACACGTGGATTACCTCTCAGACCGGCGGAAGCGTCGGCCTCGGATTCTCGATTCCCATCAACAATGTAAAGAGCGCAATCGACGACTTTATCGAATCCGGGTCCGTTCAATACGGCTGGCTCGGTGTCAGTATAAGGGACGTGGACGAAGCGATGGCAGAGGACCTGGAAATTCGCCAGCGCGACGGTGCCCTGGTGCACCACGTGTTCCGGGGGTCCCCGGCCGATCGGGGAGGGATTCTCCCGGGCGACTTTATCCTGACGGTGAACGGCCGGCGGATCGAGGACGCCGACGAGTTGATTCTCCGGGTCGGGGATCTTCCGGCGGGAGAGGACGCCGTCTTCGAACTGGTCCGGCAATCCGTTCTTCGGACCCTCCGGGTGCGAATCTCGGTTCGAGAGGACGAGGAGTCCATCGCCGACCTGAATCGAAGCCTCTGGCCCGGGGTTACCGCCTATCCGCTTACCGAAGAGGTCCGGGAGGAATTCGAGCTTCCCCGGAGGGTTACCGGCATCGTGGTGAGCGGCGTCGAGAACCGAACTCCGGTGGCGGTCGCCGGGATACGCGTCGGCGACATTATCACCGGCATGAATGGAAAGAACGTCGGCTCTCTTTCCGATTTTTACCGGGAGCTCGCGGTTGAATCGGGAGAGACGGTGGAGTTTACGCTCCTGCGGGAGGGGGAAGCCGTGACGGTAGAGGTGGAGAGCCCCTAGCGTATGTCCAAAGAGTTTGTCTCCTTCGAGACGGTCCGAAACAACTCTCTTAGGTTGGCCAGAGAGATCCATGAAGGCGGATTCGAGCCCGATGTGGTCTACGTGAGCCTCCGGGGGGGCGCATACGTCGGAAACGTGATGAGCGAGTACTTCAAGGTTGTCCATCGGGGACGCCGGCCGGTGTTCTACGCGGCGGTTGTCGCGCGGTCCTACACGGATATCCGGGAGCAGGATCTGGTGATGGTGGACGGCTGGACCTATAGTCCCGAATACCTCCGGAGCGGAGACAAGGTTCTTCTGATCGATGATATCTTCGACTCCGGGAACACGATCAATCACCTCGTCGACATCATTCTCCGGAAGGGTTTGCCCCGGTCCGACGTCCGGGTGGCCGTACACGACTACAAGATCCGGAAGTACCTTCCTGACGCCCATCGGGTTCACCCGGACTACTACTGCCGGAAGCACGTTATCGAACGGCCGGAAGACGACAACTGGATTCACTACATGAGCCACGAGCTCGTCGGCCTGACCGATCAAGAGATTGCGACGAACTACCGAGACGACCCCGAGGTCGCCGAAATCTTGCGGACGATTCTGCAGTAGTCGACAGAGCTCCCGGAAGGGCCGATAATCTGGACTATGAGAAAAGTCCGGCTCCCTCTGCTCCTTCTTCTTGTTTTCCCGGTTTGCGGCGTCTTTGGACAGGCCCAAGAGGTCCCGATCCAGCCGCCGCCGGGAACCTACCACCGGGGGGTGTCTCTCGAAGTGCCGGCGGGGTCCTGGGAGTTCCGATTCGAGGGAAGCCGCCTCTTTCGGAGGTGGGACCGGCCTTTGACCCTGTCTACCCCCTCGGGGGATCAGAGAAGCTTTCTCTTGGAGGTTCAACCCACCGGTAATCCCGAGGCGCGGCAACGGCTCTCTTATACCGTAGATCGGTTACCCCCGGCGGCACCCCAGGCAACTCCTCCACCGGGTATCTATTCCGAAGCAGTTCGCATAAGCCTCGCAGCGTCGGAAGGACGCCTCCTGCACCAGGTCCTACCGAGCTCCGGAGAACCGGTCGAGTACGTCGATCCGATAGTCCTCCCGGGCAATGCCGGGACCGTAACCAGTTATGAGATCCAAGCCCTCTCCGTCGATTCTCAAGGTAACAGCGGCCCGATAGAGACCTACCGTTACGTCATCGACCGTTCGGAAGAAGAGGATCCGTACCTCGAAATTCTCAGTCCGGTCCCGGGGCGTTTCGCCAACCGACAGCTACTCTACATCGCGTCCAGGGGCTTCGACGAAGTACGTTACTCCTTGGACGGGTCGGACCCGCGAACGGGCGGTGACCAATACGTGGGGCCGGTACTGATCGCCCGGGACGGTCCGGTAGAGCTCTCGGTTGTCGGCGTGACGACCGAAGGAGCGGCGGTGGAAAAGAGCGTCTCCTACCAGAGCGGAAACGCCCCCCCTATCTCGGCAGCCCAGGGGTACCACGAAGGACCGCTCTTTGTCGATCCTGAGGCTCTTCGTACCTATCGCTACCGTCTCGAGGACTCCCCGGTCTCCCGGACCGATGCGGTACTCTCCCGGACCCTCGAGCTTCGACCGATACCTGCTACCCTCCGAAGCGTCGTCTTGCGTCTCAACGACACCCCGGAGAGTGGAACCCCGGACTATCGGTACACCTTTATCCTCGACAGCCGGGAAGTGCTCCCCCCGTCGATTCACCTCTTCGTTCCCGAGAACGACCGGGTCAGCTTCGCTTTGGAGCGGGATGCCGAGGTAGAAACCGAATACGCCCTCTCGGTTAACGGCAGACCATACCGTTCGGGTAGCTACACCGGCCCGGTTAGTCTGTCGCTTCCGAGTGGTGTCGATGCCGGAGAAGGAGTTGTTCGGGCGCGCTCCCGCGGTGGTAGCGGCACCTGGAGTCCCTACGCGGAAGAGCGGTTTTCCTTTTCGAGGACGACGCCGGAGCCGATTCGTTTGGAGGTTCGTCCCGAAGGCCCCGCCCCCGCCAAGGAGCTCCTCTTCGATGTGCCGGGGGACCGAGTGGTCCGGTACGAGCTGCGGCGCATAACCGAGCCGGAAAGGCAGGTGACCGAGCGGTCCGGGCGTCTGGAGAACGGAGCTATGGTATCGATACCCTTCGGTACCCGGGAACGATTCGTCCTATCTTACGCCGTCTTCGACCATCAGGGAGCCTTCTCGGAGGAGCGGAGTGTCGAGCTGGTTTTGGACCACGAGCCGCCCGCGGAACCGGAAATATCGGTTGAGAACCGGCTTCTTCGCATCAGGGGAGGGGAAGTTGCTTATTACCGGGTTGTTCCGGACGAGGTAAGCGAAATACCGCCGTTCGAGCTTTACCGGAGGCCCGTCGAGTTGCCGCTCATCCCCGGCCGTCGGGTAGGGTACTCCCTCGAGGTCTACGGGGAAGACTCCCTTGGCAATACGTCGGCGGTAGTCTCCCGTCGGGTGTTCTTAGACGATCGGCCCCTAGAGGTCCCCGAGCTACTCGGCGTCGAGGACGGCGGACGTTATGCCAGGGAATCCGTATCGGTGTCCCCGGCGCTTCCGTCGCCGGGGTTGTCCGTCCACTACACTC
>CAYPUT010000001.1:52906-71046 GCA_964413945.1 uncultured Spirochaetaceae bacterium | reverse complement strand
GCAGAAGAAGGGGCAACCGACCCTCGTGGGGACGGTGTCCATCGACCGCTCCGAAAAGCTCTCGAAGCTTCTCACCGGCCGGGGCGTTCCCCACGAGGTCCTGAACGCGAAGAACCACGCCCGGGAGGCGCTGATCATTGCCGAGGCCGGGGCGAAGGGATCGGTTACCATCGCGACCAACATGGCCGGCCGGGGCACCGACATCAAACTCGGGGGAAACCCGGAATACCGAGCCCGAAGACGGGTCGGTACGGACGCCTCCCAGGAGGACTACCTCGCGGCCGTGGCCGAAGAAATCGATAAGTGGCGAAAGCAATACGAGGAGGTCCAATCCCTCGGCGGCCTCTACGTCCTCGGAACCGAGCGTCACGAGTCTCGGCGGATCGATAACCAGCTCCGGGGCCGCTCCGGCCGGCAGGGCGACCCCGGTTTGAGCCGTTTCTTTCTCTCGATGGACGACGATTTGATGCGGCTCTTCGGCCGGGGCTCGATAAACCTCAAGTCGCTTATGGCGAAGGGCCTTCCGGAGGGCGAACCCCTTAACCATCCTCTGATAAACCGCAGCATCGAGAAGGCACAATCCCGGGTCGAGGAGCGGAACTTCGAGATCCGGAAGCATCTTCTCGAGTACGACGACGTCCTGAACGAACAGCGGAAAGTTATCTACAAGCAGCGAGACGATATTCTCCGGGACACCAACGTGTTGCACCGGGTCCTCCGGACCGCCGAGGACGTCCTCGACGAAGCGATGGACGAAGTCTCCCCCGGCTCTCAGGCCGGGGCGGCTACCGTGGCCTTTCTTCTCGATACCCTTCGGGAGCGGCTACTCTTTTCGCCGTCGATCGACCCGGGGGAGCTGGAGCCGCTTTCCGCTGCGGGGTTGCGGGAACGACTCTGGGAGCTGATACAAGAGGACCTGAACGAAAAGCAGGACGTCGCCGGGAACACGCGGCTCAATCTCTCGCTCCGGTACGAGTACATCCGAAACATCGACAGCAAGTGGCAGGATCACCTCGAGAACCTCGAGGCCCTCAGAGAAGCGGTCTACTTGCGCAGCTACGCTCAGAAGAACCCCCTTCTCGAATACAAGCTCGAGGGCTTTCAGATATTCGACCAGTTGCTCCACGACATTCGGGTCGCGGTGGCCCGGAAGCTCTTCGCGGTTCGGGCGGAAGGTTTTCGCGAATCGCAGCAGTACACCGCCCCGGTGGCCGGCGCGGTTGCTCGGCATCGGCAGATTCAGGTTTTCGGCGGAGGCGCTACCTCCGGTGCCCGGCAGCGGCCCTCCGGGGGAGCACCCACGGCGGTGCTATCGCCGCCCGCGGGCCCGGGAACCGGGGGCGGTCCGGCAGCGGGAGGCCAACAGGCGGCTACCGTTCGTCGAAACATCCCCAAGGTTGGACGCAACGACCCCTGCCCCTGCGGGAGCGGAAAGAAATACAAGCACTGTCACGGTAGGTAAGAACTAGTTGACGGCTTCTTTCGTGGGAGCGACTTCCGTAACGGCGGAGTCTTCCCCGGTGTAATTGCTAATCAACGTAAAGAGTGCCAAGAGGCAGACTACTACTATCGCTATCCTGCGCATGGTTCCCCTCTTTAGGAACAGTCGCGGTCCCGACCGCGTAAGCTAAATAGACCGTTTTGTAATGCCTTTATCTTAGTGCAAATACTCTAGAGGGTCCACAAAGGATCCGTTCTTTATGATCGAAAAGTGAAGGTGCGGGCCGGTGCTCCGACCCGTGTTCCCCATGGTTCCGATTACCCCCCCTTGAGAAACGTACTGTCCCACCCGGACCGCGAATCCGTCGAGATGTCCGTAGAGGCTCTGGAACCCGCCGTCGTGGCGGATAATCACGAAACGCCCGTAGTTCCCGATTTGGGTCTCGATGTGGACGACCCGGCCGGCCATTGCGGCTCGTATCGGCGTACCCGGGGCTCCGGCGAGATCGATACCGTTGTGAAACCGCCGGACCCCGGTAAAGGGGTCGTTCCGCATACCGAATCCGGAGGTAAAGCGCCCCCCGACCGGGTATACGAAAAGCTCCCCGAGGATCAGCTTGAGGTCGGTTTCGTTCATCCGGGCATTCGGGACGAATAGTACCTCGCCGGCCGAGATCTCCGAGCTGATCATGTCGTTTGCGTCGAGGATGGCGTTGATCTCGGTTCCGTGGGCGTTCGCGATCGAAAGAAGGCTGTCGCCTTCCCGAACGGTGTACAGAAGACCGTCCCGGTTCGGAATCCGGTAGCGGTCGCCGACTCGCATTCGCCTTACGTCGTCGATCTGGTTAAAGCTGACGAGGGTGTCCATCCGCAGGTCGTGCTCCAACGCGAGGCCGAGAAGCGTGTCCCCTTCCACCAGGGTGTACTCTTCGACGGCAAGCTTTTGAAACTGCCGGCCGGAAACCGGAGTGTCTTCCGCGATCACTTGGTACTCTTCCGGCGGACGGATTCGTTCGAGAAGGATGGACGACCCGCCCCCCACACCGTCGTGGGGTAGAGAGACACGAGGCGGTGCGGTTACCATATCGTAGAAGACACCGGCGGGGGTCATGCTCCGGGAGGCGAGGAGAAGCACGAAGACCGCCGCGAAGAGAATCGTCGCATCTTGAGGATGATAGAAACGACCGACCGGCCTCCAACGCCGGTAGCGCAGTGTTTTCGGCAAGGCGACCTTCGCCACCATGGAACGAAGCACGCGAAGCGTCGGAAACGACCGCGTCCGTTTTCGAAGGGGCCGAGACACCGACTGTCCACTCAGTATTCGTGGAGGGGAGTCCGCCGTCGAGGATCGTCTCCGATTTCGAGATGGTTTGGGCCGCCGACGGCGCTTTCGCACGGACTGTTGCTGCAGGATCGTTTCCGCCATCTTATTGTCTATATCGACACGATTCTAACGTTGTATAATAGACCGGGAATGAGATCGATACCGAGACCTTTGAGCGATTTTGCGGTAATTCGTGCAGTCGCGGGGCCCCTCGTTCTCGCGCTCTTCGCTCTTGCCGCCTTTGACATGATCTCGGTCGCCGGTCCGTCGATGGAACCGACCCTTGTATCGGGAGACCGTGTCTTGGTATTTCGAGGCGCCTATGGGGTACGGCCCCCGTGGCAGGGCCCTTACCTCTTCCGGTGGAGAGAGCCCGGAAGAGGTGATATTGTATTATTAAAGAACCCGATCGATGGCAACCCGGTGGTCAAGAGATGCGTCGGGGTCCCGGGAGATAGGTTGGTCTTCGCTCACGAGAACGTATACGTCGCCGGAACACCGTATCCCCTCGACACCGCGTCCCTGGGAGGATTGGAGGACTACCGCCGGATTCCCCCGGGTAGCTATTTCGTCGTCGGTGACAATCTGAATACCTCGACGGACTCCCGCCACTACGGCCCGGTTTCCCGAGACTACCTCCTCGGAAGGGTAATCCGGTGAAGAGAAACTCGGTCTACGGCAGGCGGCTTGTCGCGGTATCCGTCTTTCTGCTCGGGGCGGTCGTGGTAATCGTCGGGCAGTATGCGGGCATCATGCTCGGAAGCGATACCTCCTCGGGACCCCGGGAGGTCTCGGTTCCCCGGGTCGAGCGGGGCCCGATTCTCGACCGGGAGGGACGCGTTCTCGCGATTCACACCGAGCTCGACACCGTCACGGCCTGGACTCCGGACGTGGAAGACCCGCAATCTGTCGCTTCAATTCTCTCCGGCATCCTCTCCGTTCCCGAAGAGGATCTCCTCGAACGCCTCCGAAGCCGGCAAGGGTTCGTGATTCTTCAACGCACCATTACCCCGACACAGAGCCGGGAAATCAAGGAGCAACTCGACGCCGGGACCCTCCCGGGTATTCTCCTTCGGCCGGACCTCGGCAGAACCTATCCCGAAGGCGAGGTGGCGTCGACCATCGTGGGGTATGTCGGCGTCGATAACCGGGGTCTCGGCGGTATCGAGTACACCCTCGACGCCCTGCTCTCCCCGTCTCCGACCTCCGAAGGAAGCACCATGATTTTCGGGAATCAGGTCTTCCTGACCATCGACACGAACGTACAGTTTACCCTCGAGCGCATGGCTCAGGATGCCCTCGAAGCACATGACGCCGACGCCGTCATCATCGTAGCGATGGACGCCCGGAACGGCGAGCTCTTGTCGATGGTTTCCCTCCCCCACTTCGACCCGAACAATTTCGCCGACTACCCGGAAGACCGGCGACGGAACAAGGCCGTGTCGATGATCTATGAGCCGGGGTCCGTCTTTAAGGCGTTCTCCCTTGCCTCCTTTCTCGAGCTCGGAGGAATCGGGCTTTCGGACTATTTCGATACCACCGGGAGCTACCGGAACCAGAACGCCGGGTTCGAGATTACGGATCTCGGCAGCTACGGGCGGATCAACGCCGAGGGAATCATCAAATACTCGAGCAACGTGGGGGCCGCCTACGCGTCGGAGACCGTCTCCTCCGAGTCCTTCTACCGCGTCCTCAAGGATTTCGGCTTCGGAGAGCGAACCGGAATAACCCTCAACGGGGAGGAAGGGGCTCTTCTCCGGCGTCCCTCCGCCTGGTCCGGGCGAACCAAGCAGACCATCGCGATCGGCCAGGAGATCGGGGTGACGGCCATCCAAATTGTGACCGCCGCCACCGCCTTCGCGAACAACGGCGTAGTCTTACGTCCCCGGATCGTGCGGAAGATCGTTTCCCCCGACGGCCGGACCATCGAGTTTTTCGACCGGGAGCCGGTCCGAGAGGTGCTCTCGCCGTCGACCGCCCAATTGATGCTCCGGCTTATGGAGTCCGCGACCGAGCCCGACGGAACCGCCCGGCGACTCCAGGTACCGGGTGTCCGTGTTTCGGCGAAAACCGGTACGGCGGAGGTCTTCGATCCGGAAATCGGAACCTACTCCCCGGAGAAGTTCGTCGCCTCCAGCCTCGCCATTCTTCCGACGGAGAACCCTCAACTGATCGTCTACGCGGTCATCGTCCATCCCCGGGGAGAGAGCATTTTCGGCGGAAGGATCGCGGTGCCCCTGGTCCGGGATACCGCCGATTTTCTGGTGAGCTACCGGGGCATCCCTCGGGAGGGGGAGCACGTAGAGGAACACGACGGCCGGATCGCCGCCACTCTGCCGTCGCTTCCCGAGTTTTCCCGGACGGTGCCCGATCTTCGGGGCCTCCCTAAACGGTCGCTTCTTCCGCTGATCGACGCCGACGGGCTGGAAGTGGTAATCAACGGCAGCGGCTGGGTCGTCGAGCAAACGCCGGCGGCGGGAACGCCCCTCCGACGGGGCATGACGATCACCGTCGAGCTTGAATAGGGTCCCCTCGGCGATGGATTTCTTCTCCAAGAATCTTGCGGGTCTCTCGAAGAGCCACCCGGGCCTCCCACAGCTGGTTTCAGAGGCCGTCGCCGATGAGGACCTCCTATCCGAAACCACGCCCGGTGGACTACCGACCCTTCGTTATCGGGGGCGTTATGTCCACAGCCGCAGGGATCCCCGGACCGAGGCCCGGCGTTTCGCGGAGCATCTGGCGGCGGCCAACTGCTTCGTGGTCCTCGGTTTCGGGTTGGCCTACCAGTGCGAGGCTCTTCTCGAGCGCTTTCCCGACGCGAACCTCTTAGTGGTCGTGAAGGACCCGGGGCGGCTCCGACGGGCTCTGGAGGTTCGGGACCTGACCGGCCTACTAGGGGAACCACGCGTTCAGCTCCTTCTCGGACCGAAGGTCGACGAGATGGCGCTGTTTCTCGCTCCCTACGAGCATGTAACCATCCGGACGGTTCCCCTCTTGGGCATCTCGAAGGACGACGACTATTTCGCGTCCATCGATCGGGGGGTCGCCGCGTACCTCGAGCGTCGCACCATCAACCTAAACACCCTCCGGCGCTTCGGACGACGGTGGGTACGCAACCTGATCGCAAACCTCCCGGAGATCGGCGGCGCCCTGGGTGTCGAGAGGGCTTTGGACGCCTTTGCCGGTGTTCCCGCCCTCGTCCTCGCCGCGGGACCGTCGCTGGACCGGGTGCTTCCCCATCTCCGGTCCCTTGCCAAAGGCTGCGTCATTGTCGCCGTCGATACCGCGCTCCCGCGGCTCGCGGCCTTAAACCTTGAGCCGGATATCGCGGTTATCGTCGACCCTCAATACTGGAACAGCCGCCACCTCGACCGATTGGTTTTCGACCGGGCGGTCCTGGTATCCGAGTCCTCCACCCACCCCAGGGTCTTCCGAGCCTTCTCCTCGAAGCCGCTCCTTTCGAGCTCTCTCTTTCCCTTGGGGGGCTACGTAGAGCGCTTCCTCGGCGGTTTCGGGCGCCTCGGCGCCGGGGGTTCGGTAACGACGACGGCCTGGGATCTGGCCCGGGTTCTCGGTTGCGGGCCGATTCTTCTCGGCGGGATGGATCTCGGGTTTCCCGACCGGCGAACCCACTGCCACGGTAGCTTCTTCGAAGAGCGAGCGCACACCCTGGGCACCCGGCTGTACCCTGCGGAACAAGGTGCCTTCGCCTACCTCCGGGACGGGGGCCCCTTCCCGGCCCCGGCAAACGACGGGACCCTCGTGACCACCGACCGGCGGATGCAGCTCTACCGGTGGTGGTTCGAGAACCAAGCACGCATCTATCCGGAAACCGATACGGTCAATCTCTCAGCAGGCGGAGTGGCTCTCGACGGAATCCCTTACCGCCGGGTCGAGGATTTTCTTTCCCTCCCGGACCGCCGGTCGCAGATCGACACGATAGTCGGCTCTCTTCGGCAACCGCGAGAACCGGCCCTGAAGCTGCCGCGGAATCTGCGGGCGGGGCTCGAAGCGCTTCTCGGTGAATTGAGGCAGCTCGAAAAGGGCCTTGGACGGACTCTTGCAATTCTCGACGCTTCTCCGTCGAACGAACCGCTCCCGGATTCCCTTGTCCGAGAGCTCGAGGAAATCGACCGGCGCATTCTCGAAAACCCCAACCGGGAGATCGTAGCCTTCCTCTCCCTCGACGAGGCCCAGGCGGTCGTCGCCCTCGAGGGTACGGCCCTCGGAGGTACGGCCGAAGAGGCGCAGCGACGGGCTTTGAACCTGTACAGGAGCCTTCTAGAATCGGTTCGGTATCATTCGGACGCTCTAACCGACGCGGTTAAAGTTTATTCCGAGGAGGGCCGACATTCCTGAGTAGAGCAACGTGCTCGAAATAGCTAAGACGGTATGCGCCGACGTCCAGGCATACCGTCTTTTTTTTGCCGCGCCCTTCTTACAGCAACTGCAAGGGTACGAAGAACTGTACGTACTCTCCCGCCCGCTGGGAGAACACGTGACTGCGGTGCGATTCGTCGAGAAGAGCCAGCTCGTTCGACACTAGCTCGTCGACCAGGATCGCGCTTCGGTTCCGCCCAAGCCGGACCAGAACGGCGAACTGCCGCCCAATCCCGGCATTCTCGACCGACTGCCCTTCCTCGATTCGGTAGAGCCTGACGTTCTGCCCGTCGTAACGGATGTACCGGTGACCCCGGCGATCCCGGCTGATCAGCCGCCGTTGCACCGGTAGCGCGTCGATAACCAGGGCCGCGGGTACGGCGAAGGAGGTCTCACCGGAACGTGCGATGACCACGCTGATGAGTTTCCGGTTCGCGGGTATTGAAATGGTAAAGGTACTCCCCCTCCCCGGCTCCGAATGCAGGGTGAACTCGCCGCCGAAGAGTCGCTCCACCGTGTATCGAATCCCGTCGAGGCCTATTCCTCCCGTCCGGGAGCTATCGGCGGGCCCCTCTTCCTTCCGGGTCGAGAACCCGGGTTCGGCGACAATCGCGAGAACGCTTTCCGGTGCGTCGCGTTCAAAAAGCTCCCTGTAGTGCGACTCGAGGTGCCCGGGGCTCATCCCGCGGCCGTCATCCTCCACATCGAAGACAATCCGCTCGCCGAGGCGGCGACACGATACCAGAATCCGACCCTGGGGGTTCTTGCCGTGGCGTTTTCTCTCTTCCGGCTCCTCGATGCCGTGAAGCACCGCGTTGTGGACAAGCTGGATAAGGCTGTCCATGAGGGCGTAGGCGGTCGTGACGAAGACCGCAGTATCGTCACCCCGGGTCTCGAGCACGACGGACCGGGAGAGTCCCTCGGCAAAGCTCCTTATCCGCGGCCGAAGAATATCGAAGAGCATCTTCGCCGGTGTTTCGGAGGACTGGAGAAGGTATTCCTCGATTATCCCGGCGACCCGGCGGACCAGGGGGATGTTCACCCCATCGCCGGCCCCCTTGAGAAGCCGTGTCAGCTCGGAGGAGAACATCAAGAGCTCTTCGTAGCGCCGACTCGGAATAGAGACCGACAGCGCCGGTTGCCCGGTAGCCAGCTGCGCAACGAGATCACTCTCCGGGGTCGCCTCGAGGAGGGTCACCAACGGGAGCTCTTCGATATAGACCTCCCGGATACCGGCGATGGAGGTGCTCTCTTCGATGGGCCCGCGCCCTCCGGGGGAGGAGGCAATTCCCTCGAATAGGCCGTCTGAACGGGCCGGATTGTCGAGAGCCGGGGCGAAATCGATGAGGTTTGTCTTCTGCTCGAGGTTGCTGATCAGAAGGAAGCGCCGGGCCTGCTCCATCTCCTCTTCTTCTTCAATCCGACAGCGGAGCCGGTAGATCACCTCTCCTCGGGCGTGCGCCTCCCGCATCAACTGTCGCTCGAAGCTTCCGAGCTCGAGCGCCGCGGTTGGACGGTCACCGGCCCGGCGTGCAAGGGGCTCTTGTTCCGGGGCCGAAGCGACGGAGTCGACGGCACGTTGAAGCGTTTCGAGAGCGTCGGCGAGGGTCTTTCCGGAAGAGAGCGAGACCTCCGGCAACTCGCTCTTCACACGGCCGAGTATCGATTCGACTCCGCCGGCAAGCCCGGCCAACTCATCGTGACCGAGAAAGGCCGCCTCGGATTTGAGCGAATGGGCGCTTCGGAACGCGTTGCTCGTGGCGTCCCGGGTGGCGCCACCCTCGGAGAGGGTTTCGGTGAACTCCCATAGGTACGAAAGATAGAGCTTCGCATCCTGCACAAAGACACGACTGATGCTACGGTTGTTTGCCGGCATATTGTCGCACCTTTTGGTATCGAGCAAGAAGACGGAGTCCCCGTGCCCGGACACCTTCGTTCAAATCCCTCAGGGCAAACTGAAAGACGGCTCCGTACTCCTCAAGGGCCCCAAGCTCCTCGATGCAGTCAAGAATCGCGTGCTTGACCGCCGGGGAGCTTTGGGGAAAAAGAGCGGTAAGCTCGTTCCGGGCCTGCCGGACCCGTATTCTTCCGACCGACCGCACGGCTTCGCAGACCACCCGCTCGTCGGGGTCTTGGAACGCCTGCCGGAGGTACCCGAAGGCCGATCGCCGTCCCAGCTCTCCGAGGGTCTTCGCGGCCATCGCTCGGATACCGGGGTTCTTTCCGGAGATAAGGAGCTCCCCGTACCGGGCCCACCGTTCCGGGTCAACGGTGTGCCGCCTCACGGCGGTCCTCGGCGTCGACGCCGGATGATCGCGCCCTTGCCGCCTCAGAAGATTCTGGTAGGCCTCCATGACCTCTTCGAGCTTCCGGCTATTCCGTGCAGCCTGCCGGGTATCCTTCGACAAGTCAGGATGGTACTCCTTGACGAGGCGGCGGTAGGCCCGACGGATGGTCTCTTCGTCGGCATCCGAGGGAACGCGGAGTACGACCCAGGGTTCACGCACGCCGCATCTCCGAGGGAGGAGCCGTCAGGGTTACTTCACCGATCAGCGTCTCTAAAGCCAGCTTACACTCCGGCAGTTTCTTTTCCGCCGACGATTCGACCACCTGCCGGGACCGGGAAATCATCTCTTCCGACTCCTGCCGAAGATCCTGGTCGATCAGGTCGCCGCCCTGGGCAAGAAGGGTCTCTAACCTCCGGGCCAGCGAGAGCACCTGCGTTTCCCGTGATCCGGCGGTTCCCTGGTCGAGAGGCGTAACGATGATGGCGTGCCGCGCCCTCGTCTGGGTATCTTCCGCGAAGATGTGGGCGATTCCGTCGACATCGAGACGAAAGGTTACCTCTATCCGAGGCTGCCCCTTCTTCCCTTGCTGTACCCCGGAGAGGAGGAACCGTCCCAGAGAGGCATTTTCCGAGGCCCGGTCCGATTCGCCTTGAAGCACGTTTATCTCGACCGAGGTTTGGGCGTCGCTTACCGTGGTAAACGTTCGCTTTCCCTCCGCAGGCAAGGGGGTGTTCCTGGCGATCACCTCCACCGAGCTGTCGTTCTCTATTTCGACCCCGAGGGCGTAGCCGGTAACATCCTGCAGGCGGTAGGGGGTGCCGGCGTCCAAGAGGCTCGCCTGGACCGCCGCGCCGAGAGCCACCACCTCGTCCGGGTTGATCTGGGGAACCTCTCTAAGGTCGAGCTCTGCGAGAAGACGGCTCCGCACCAGGGGTATGCGGGTCGATCCACCGGCGAACACCAGGCGGTCGACTCCCTGCGCGGCAAAGCCGGACTCGGAAAGCGCTTGCCGGGTCAGGTCCAAGGTGG
Source organism: uncultured Spirochaetaceae bacterium (assembly GCA_964413945.1). GTDB lineage: Bacteria > Spirochaetota > Spirochaetia > DSM-27196 > PWMO01 > CAYPUT01. Next base: position 60,585 of record CAYPUT010000001.1, on the reverse strand, counting down.
AAGCGACAAGGGACTCGATAAGCTCGTTGAACTCTTCCCGGAACACCCGGCGAGTAAGGTGCACCGGTCGCCCTTGTCCGGAAATAAAGGGCATGGCGATGGTGGCAACGTCGCTTGTCGACAGCTCGATCTTGGCGGCTTCCACGAGGGCGTCGAGTTGTTGCAAGAGAATCGGGTCCGAACCGATGCCTCCCCCCAACTCGCTCTCGAAAGCCGCGAGGACCCGCTCCATTAGAAGCGCGTCAAAATCGACCCCTCCGATGCGGCCGTCCCCCGTCGTCGAAACCACCGTGTAGTCGAGTCCGTCCTTAACCAAGCAGGTAACGTCGAAGGTTCCCCCGCCGAGGTCGTAAACCAGGATGTTCTCCCGCCGGGCAGCCCTGGCGGCGTAGGCCAAGGCCGCGGCGGTGGGCTCGTTTACGATCCGCCGCACATCGAGGCCCGCGAGGCGGCCGGCTTCCTTCGTCGCGGACCTCTGGGCCTCCCCGAAATGAGCCGGGACCGTAATCACCGCCCGGGAGACCCCCTCTCCGAGAAACGCTTCTGCATCGGTCTTTAGCTTTCTCAGGATGTAGGAGCTTACGTCCTCCGGGGAGAACTGCTTTCCGCCGATTTCGATCGGCTCGGGAGAGCCCATGAGCCGCTTTACGTGCTGAACGGTGCGGTCGGCGTTGACGATGGCTTGATTCTTCGCCGATTCCCCGACGAGAATCTCCTCCCCGAAGGCGACCACCGACGGCGTGATGCGGTTCCCCCGGTTGTTGGGGATAAGGCGCGGATCCGCACCCTCCATGAAGGCGATCGCCGAGTTTGTCGTTCCGAGGTCTATCCCAACGGTCCGGGGCATGCTACCGTCCCCCTCCACTCAATCCGATAATCAGCTCCACCTCTCCCACCGTCGATCCTACTCGAGTCGCGATAATATTGGGAGAGATCCCCTTCCGGTGCAAGTCGAGAATTCGCTCTCGAATCGGTCGGTTGTCGGACGGGGGAGCTTCAGCGGCATCCCCGGAAACCGTTTCGGAGGGCTTCTGCCGCTGTTGCTTCTGCGCTTCCCGGACGATCTCTCGGTAGGTTGCCGCGCTCTCATTTCCTTTCTGCGTCCCACGGTTTAGAAGCGTTATCTTTCTGTCGATTCGCTCTTCGATGCCCCGCAACTCTTCGATCTTGTCCTCCAAGAGCGAGATGTTGCGCTCCGCCGCCTGGTTCATTTCGGTAACGATCCCCCCGACCTCCCGTTGGAGCTCGTCGAGACTCTCCTCGAGAGACAGCTTTCTGACCAGACGCCGGGTAAGAAAGAGAAAGAGTAGCGACACAACGACAATATTGACGGCGAGAGAAACTACCAGGGACATGAAGCCTTAACCTGAAATATCGACGTTCTGACCGAGGTCCGGATCCCGGAAGATCTCGGATTGCTCTTCCTGCTCCCCTTCGGACTCCCGCTCCCGCTCTTCCGCGAGCTGCTCCCGGCTCCGACCTTCCTGATCTTTTACCTTTTCCGGGCCCTCTTCGATGGTCGACGCCTGGTCCAGACGCCGTTCCTGTTCCTGGCTTTTTTCGGCGATCTCGCTGCCGGTAACCGCCTGGCTTTGTGCAATGGCGTGCCGTTCGGCCGACTGCTCCTGCCCGACCTGATTGAGTCGTAACAGGAGTGTTTGCAGGTCAATCGGCTGAATCGACATAGCTAACCCCGCTGCACGCTTATGTCCTCCTGGGACTCCTCGTACTTGGTAACCTTTACGGTGTTCGCCTCGCTTACAAAAGTAACCGCCTTGAACTCGTTCCGCACCTCTAGGAAGGCGTCCTTTATGTAGATCTTGGTCCCAGGATACACCTGATTCGACGCGGAAATCTTGCCGTTTACCGACAGCTCCTGGAGGTAGCTGTTGAGCTCTTCGGTTTCGTTGGAGGCCTCGACAAGCTCCTCTTGAATAGTCTTCTTGCGCCCCTGGAGCTCCTTAAAGTACTCCATCTTTTCTTCCGAGAGCTTCTTCTTTACTTTCAGAACGTTCTCGAGACTCCCTAGGTTGCGGTTTACGTCCTCGAGCTCTTCCCGGAGACTCTCCTGCTTCTCTTGAAGGACCCCAAGCTTGCCCTTGGTCTTGGGATCGTAACCGACGGCGACGACGGTTTCCGCTCCGGCAACCGATCCGAGGGTCTTCGCGTTGACCTCCTCCGCCGCCCGGGTGTGCCCCCCGACGATGCTCGCGCGTTTTCCTTTGCAGATAACCTTCCGATTCGAGAACACCTCGGAGTTGATGATTCCGTCGCTGACAACCACCAGATCGCCGGATTCGACCTTGCAGTTCTCTATGAACTTCGACCAGAGGTTCTTCCCGGAACGCACCAGCGCCCCGTTCTTCCCGGCGATCCCCTGATGAACGATGATGTCGCTCTCGGCGTCGAGGTTGGACCGACCGACGCTTCCCATAACCTCGATATTTCCCGCCGCCTTGATGTCGAAGCCATCCTCGACGCTCCCTTTGACCAAGACCGTCCCGAGAAAAAGGATGTTTCCCGTCTTCAAGTTGACGTCGCCGTTTACGACGTAAATCGGCTCGACGTTGAGCTTTCCGGCGAGAATAGTTACCTGACCGTTGATTTCCGCAATGGCGGTCCGCTTATCCTCCGAGAGTTTTACGTTCTTCCCGACCTGGAGAGCCACGTCCGAGCCGTCCTTCGCCGGCAGAAAGGTGCCGGTGACCGTCGCGCCCGGCTGCCCCTGTTCCGGAGGATTCTTCTTTGCGAGTACCTGCCCCTCGACGACGTTTTGAACGAGGTTGAGCTCCTTGAAGTTGACCTTACCGTCGGTCTCCTTGAGTTTGATGCTCCCGGGCTCGGTTTCGAAATTGTAGACGATCCGGGCGTCCCGACCGTTGACCGGTTTGGTTCCCTCGGCCACCAGAATGGGCTCCCGGTAGGTCGGCGCGTCGACAAAGCGGTCGATGCCCCCTTCCTTTATCCCCGCGACGACTCCGTTATTCTCGAGAAAGGTCAACAGGGTTTCCCGATCCGGGTCGGTCCCCCCGGGCCCCGGCGGAAGGGCCGTGAGAAGCGCCTTCATTTCGCTGTCGGTTATCTCCACCGAAAGGATGGCGTCCTTCGCCGGGTCGTAGTCGAGGTTCGCTACCCGAACCCACTGACCGTCGGCGAGACGTACGATCTTGGCGACCGCCGCGGTATCGATTGTCGCGTCGGTACGCTGACGAATCTTCTCGACGGCCATCTTCTCGGTTACCTTGGCGCCGGAACCCGTCGGCTTCGTCACCCGGAGAAGGACCCCGTCGGGTGTAAGGCGGACGAAGACGCGTCCCGGCTGGTCTTGAGAAGCCGCCTCCCCGTCGAACCCGAAGTCCATATCGAGGACGTTGTCCTCCTCGGCGAAGGCCTCGCGGTCGGTTTGAGGGTAGGCTAGAATCAGAAACGGCTTTCGGCCGACGCCGAGAACCCCGGAGGAACCCTTCTCGAGGACCTCGTATTCTATCTTCTTGATGGGAAGGGATAGCTCAACGGAGGCTTCCCGGAGCGCCTCTTCCAAGCTAGCTCCGGAAACGGTTGCGTACTGCTTGTCCTTGTCTTCGTTGAACTGCTGCCGCATGTAAGCCTGGATCTGGCCAAGGTTGACCATGGCTACATTATCCCCTTCTTGATGTTCGTCAGCTTCGCCCTGAGTCGCATAATCGCCTTCGTGTGCAGCTGCGAAACCCGCGATTCTGTAACTTCGAGGACCTGCCCAATTTCTTTGAGGGTAAGGTCCTCGTAATAGTATAATACAAGAACGGTCTTCTCTTTCTCCGGTAGCTCCCCGATCGCCTGGATGATGACCCGTTTGATCTCGTCCTTTTCGACGATAATGTCCGGGTTCAGGCTCTGAGGCGACTCGATGCTGTCGGCTATCGAAACCTTGTCGTTGTCCTCCCCCGTGTACCAAACGTCGTTCAACGAAAGAATGGACGTTGCGCTGATCTTCAGCATGGTCTTTTCGAAGTCCTTGAAGCTCATGTTCATAGACTTCGCAATTTCTTCGTCCGTCGCCGCCCGGCCGAGGGAAGCCTCGATGTGCCGCACCGCGTCTTCTATCTCCCGGGCCTTCTGGCGGACACTTCGGGGGACCCAGTCAATCGACCGCAACTCGTCGAAAATGGCCCCTCGAATTCTCGTGACGGCGTAGGTCTTGAACTTTACGTGCTTATCCGGATCGAACTTCTCGATTGCGTCGAAAAGCCCGAAGACCCCGTAACCAACGAGGTCGTCGAACTCGACGTTCTGGGGCATCCCGACGGCGACCTTCCCGGCGACGTACTTGACCAAGGGGGCGTATTGGCGAACGAGACGGTCCCGGAGATCCGGGTCTTTTGTCTTTCGATAGCGCCGCCAGAGCTGATCTTCGGTCTTTTCGTCGAGGGCCTGTGGCGCCTGTTGTGTTCGCTTTTTACTCATCCCGTTTCATCACCGTCTGTATAGCTTTTGCAATTGTCTGGGCGTCCTGCCCTCCCGGCATCGCAACCCCGTCGTCGTCTTCGTCGACAATCTCTACCGTTCCGTCGTCCTGGAAACTGTCTACGAAGCCGTCGAGATCCGGAAGCTTATCAACGCTCGAAATGTCGACATCCGGAACGCGAGGCGGTACCGGCGATTCGACGTCCTCACCCTGCCCAACCTCGCTGACCTCTTCCACCAGCTCTTCGTCGCCTTCCCCGATCTCGGACACTCCTTCGGCGGAGCGTTCGTCTTGATCCTCCCCGAAGATCGGCTCCTCGACGGGGGTAAGGAGGTCGATGTCCTCGTCGACAACCATATCGACGCGTCCACCGACGTCGCCGAATGATGGCCCGCCGGATAGCTCTATCAGTTCCGGAAGAAATCGCCGAACCAGAAGCTGAACCGCCATAGCCCCGACTGCAAAGATCAGTCCGCCGAGGATGGCTCGAAGCAGGAGGGTACCGAACGCAACTCCACCGATGATTCCGGCCAAGAGAGCTATTACCGTAGCACCGACGCCGGCGATCAGAACGGCTTTCGGGTTTTGCTGCATATTCGGCTCACCTTTGACCTTGAAGGGTAGGCAAAATGCCAAATGCCGTCAAGATTCGTCCTTCTCCAGGCTGGAACGCCCGAAAAGCTTCTTGATAAACGCGGAAACCCCGCTTCCCTCCCGGAAATCGACGTTCTCCAAACGTCCCACAATGTGCTGGATACAGACCGATGCCTTCCCCTTTGGGTCGTGAACCGTAAACGGTTTCTGCCGCAACACCGCCTGCTGGACCGCCGGATCCTCGTAGACGTACCCGAGATAGTCTACTTTTACGTTCAGAAACTGTCCGGCGATGCTTATGACCCGCTCGGCGACTCGCTTGCCCTCGGTAACCGAATGGACCCGGTTGACGATAAGCTTGATCCCCATGCCCGTTCCGTCGAGCTCCGTAGCGATAATCTTGATGATACCGTAGGCGTCGGTAATCGCCGTCGGCTCCGGCGTCGTGACGATAATCACATCGTCCGCGGCAGCGACGAAGGAGAGTACGTTATTCGAGACGCCGGCGCTTGTATCGATAATGACGACGTCGGCCCCCGAGAGTGCCGAGAGCTCCTCCATGAAGTTCTCCCGCTCATCCTCGGTAAGGTTCGCGATCTTCGCAAAGCCGCTCGCCCCCGCGACAATCTGGATACCGTACTTGGTATCCATAAGGATCTCCTGCATCGTCTTCTGCTTCCGGATAACGTGGTAGAGATTAAACTTCGGAATAATCCCCATCACGACGTTCACATTCGCCAGACCGAGATCAGCGTCCATCAGGATGACCTTCCGCCCCAGCTTCGCGTAGGTAAGAGCCAGATTCGTCGCGGTGTTCGTCTTTCCGACGCCCCCTTTGCCGCTGGCAACGGTAAGGATCCGGGTCCGCGTGGCGGGGGCTTCCTGCTTCTGCCGCATAATCTCCCGGAGTGTCTCGGCTTGATCGGCCATTATCTGCGCCCCTCCAAAGAAAATGAAATGGTCTCTCCGTCCTGGGGCAGGCCCTCGAGGCGCTCGAGGAGCGTTTCCGCCGACGCCCGGGCAATATCCTGAGGAACGCGTTGACCATTCGTCGTAAAGGAAACCGGCTTCCCTTGGGCAGTTAGCACACTTACAAGATTACCAACCCGGGCGGTTTCATCCAGCTTTGTCACAAGAATAGACTGATAGTTGAACGGTTCGAATTGTCGCAAGATCTCCTCGAGGTCCGAGGCCTTCGTCGTCGCGCTGACGGCAAGATGGACCTGGGCGTTGTGCCCCGCGGCTCGCAGGAGCTCCTTCATCTCGCCGAGGCGGGCGAACTCGCTGGGGCTCTTCCCGATGGTATCGAGAAAGACCACGTCGGTTCCGGCGTAGAGGGCGAGTTGCTTCTTCATGTCCGCGGCGGACTCCACGAACCCCACGGGGATTCCCATTATTTCTCCGTAGGTTTCTATCTGTTGTTTGGCACCGATCCGATAGTTGTCGATGGTCAGAATTCGAACGTCAAAGCGCCCGCCGCCGTTCTCCCCGGCAACCCCGTACATCGCGGCGAGCTTGGCGATGGTCGTCGTCTTGCCGACCCCCGTCGGCCCCACCAGGATAAAGACTTCCGGTTTCTGTTCGAAGGCGACTTCGAAGAGCCGGACGCCGGCGGCGATCCACTCGCGGACCTGCCTCCCCACGGTGGCCCGGTCTTCGAGCTCCTCGAGACTAAAGCTCTTCCGCACCTTCTCGATCAGGGATTCGCGGTACTCCTCTTCTATCTCATTCTTCTTTAAGACCTTCCGGAGCCATTCGAGGGTCGGATGGTCCTGCCCGTTTCGGGAGCCACCGGATGTCCCGGCGTTCCGGTCGGAGAGGGCACTCTTGAGCTCCCGGAGCTCGGCGAGAACGGTGTCGAGCTGCTTGTCCGTCTGGGGCTCCCTCTTCGTGGCGTTGAGAAGCTTCTGCTTCTCCTCCTCGATATTGAGGGGCCGGGGAGCGAGCTCCCGTTTCGGTTGCTCCGCGGCGAAGTAGCCGGTTACCTCGACTCCCTCCCGGCGAAAGAGGCCGAGGAATCCGCCGATTCTGACGGAACGATGGTGCATAATCCGGGCCTTCTCACCGTATCTCTCGCGTATCCGGCGCTGGGCCTCCGTATGATTCGGCGCTTGTTCGACAAAATAGTGCATTCTTACCTCTCCACGGGAGCCGACTGCTCAATTGCGACTTCTCCGAGGCTCTCGACCCGGACCTCCGGAACAATCTCCGGTACCGAAAGAACCACCAAGTCCGGCAGTTGCCGGGAGGCGCTCGTCTTGACGAGGGGCCGGGCCGCTTCGGAGCAGAGAATAATCGGCGACTCCCCCTGCTGTTGGACGTTCCGAACCGCGTTGACGAGGGCGTTGATCCACCGCCGTTGAAGCTCGGGCTTGAGGGCCGGGACGACGCCCCCGGAAGTTTCGACGCGGCTCTCTATGATCGCCTGCTCGAGCCTCGGATTGATGGTCAAGACCTTTAGCACCCGGTCGCCGCCGGCGTATTGGAGGGAAATCTGTCTCTTGAGGGCCTGACGCACCTTCTCCACCAAGAACGAGGTGTCCTTACTGACCGAGGCATAGTCGGAAAGCGTCTCGAGAATGGAAACCATGTTCCGGATCGAGACCTGCTCCCGAAGAAGCCCCTGGAGCACTTTCTGGAT
>CAYPUT010000001.1:52386-52896 GCA_964413945.1 uncultured Spirochaetaceae bacterium | reverse complement strand
TCTGGATCTCCCCGACGCCGAGGGCCGCCTGGACATCCTCGACCACGGCGGGGTAGTCCCGCCGCAGACCGTCGAGCATACCCCGAACCTCCTGGCGGCCTAAAATGTCCGACGCGTGATGCTTGATAATCTCCGTCAGATGGGTGGCGATAATGCTCGGCGCGTCGACGACCGTATACCCGGCCCTCTCGGCTCGATCCCGGTACTCCTCGGTTATCCACCGGGAAGGCAATCCGAAGGCGGGATCCGTCGTCTCTTCGCCGGGAATCTCTTCGGTGGCCCCTCCGGGGTTTATCGAAAGATAGTGTCCCATCTTTATGCTGCCCCTTCCGACCTCGACCCCTCGAATCTTGAAGCTATACTGGGAGGGTTCGAGACGCATGTTGTCGATAATCCGGATCCTCGGGACAACGAGTCCGAGGTCCAGTGCGGCCTCTCGGCGTATTCGGGTTATCCGATCGAGAAGCTCGGCCCCCTTGTCCTTGTCGACGAGGGGAACGAGGGCGTACC
>CAYPUT010000001.1:0-52376 GCA_964413945.1 uncultured Spirochaetaceae bacterium | reverse complement strand
CCGAGCTCCAGGGAAAGGGGATCCAAGGGTGCGACCGCGGGGATCTCCGCCGCATGCTCCTGGGGGGCCGCCTCGGTCTTGGCACCCTCCGCCTCCGCCGCCTGCTTCTGCCCGAGCCGGTAGGCCAGGAGAGCCGAAAGAATACCCATCGGAATCAACACGTACCAGGGGAACCCCGGAAGAAGAGAGAGGGCGAAGAGAAAGAAGGCGGCAATCCAGTAGATACGCGCCTGGCTGGAGAACTGCTTGGTAATATCCTCGCCGAAACTGCCGTCGGATACCGCCCGGGTAACGATAAGCCCCGTAGCCGTGGAGATGATGAGCGCCGGAAACTGGGTTACCAGGCCGTCGCCGATCGCCAACGAGATGTAGGTGTTCAAGGCGGTTCCAAAGGTCTCGCCCCGAATGGTCATCCCCACGACGATTCCCCCGACGATGTTGACGACCGTAATGAGAATACCGACCCGGACGTTCCCGGACACGAACTTCGAGGCACCGTCCATGGCGCCGTAGAAGTCGACCTCCCGCTCGAGGTCCATCTTTCGCTTCTGGGCCTCCTCTTCGGTAATCGACCCGGAGTTGAACTCCGCTTCGATCGACATCTGCTTCCCCGGAAGGCTGTCGAGGGTAAAGCGGGCGGCGACCTCGGCGACCCGGGTCGCACCCTTGGTAATGACGACGAACTGAACCGCGACGATGATGATAAAGATGATAATCCCGATGACCAGGCCTTCGGTTCCGGTCGAACCGACGACGAACTCGGAGAAGGCCCGGACGATCTGCCCGCCGAAGTTCTCGCCTTGGGCAAGGATAAGCCGGGTCGACGAAACGTTGAGCGCCAGACCGAAGACGGTAAAGACCAAGAGAAGGGTCGGAAAGACCGAGAACTCGAGGGCCGACCGAATGTAGAGGACGATCAGAATAGCCAAGAGGCTGACGACCAGATTGAGGGCCATCAAGCTATCGAGGATTACCGTCGGCAGAGGAATGATCAGCATTAAAACGACGGCGATAACGCCGACCGCTACGAAAACATCCGTCCGCTGCCGGAGGAACGCATTACTAAATATCGACTGTACGTCGGACATACTCTATTACCCCACCTGGCCTTTCATTGTGTAGACCTGCTTGAGAACCGCGACGGCCGCTTCGTAGAACTGTTGAGGAATCTCGTCCCCGATATCGACCTCGCGATAGAGCGCCCGGGCCAGCGGGCGGTTTTCAATAATCGGCACACCGCTCTCCACGGCGATTTCCCGGATTCGCTGGGCCACCAGATCCTGCCCCTTTGCGGTTACCGTCGGGGCGGTCATGAGCTCCCGTTTGTATTCCATCGCTACGGCGTAATGAGTCGGGTTGGTGACCACCACATCCGCTTCCGGGACTTTGCGGACCATGTTGCGGGAAAGCACCTCTTGCATCCGTTGCCGGAGCCGGCTCTTGACAAGAGGGTCGCCTTCGTAGGTCTTCCGCTCCTCCTTTACCTCTTGCCGGGTCATCTTGAGGGATTCCCGGTGCTGGCGGCGTTGAAAGTAGTAGTCGAAAATCGAGAGCACCAGAAAGACCACCGAAACCTGGAGCAGAATGCTCAAACCGGTAAGGGCGATAAACCTGACCGATTGAAGAAACGGTACCCAGAGCAGGTTGGCGATCTGGTCTATTCTGCTCCGGATGTTCACGAAGACGATAACGCCCACGATCATTACCTTGCCGAGGGCCTTTGCCAGGTTGAAGAGCGCTTCGGCGGACATAAAGGATTTCTGAACAAACCGCGGTATGTTCGGCGTAATCTTCTTGAAATCCGGGGTTATCGGCTTGACGGTAAACAGAAGCCCAACCTGAAGGACATTGCCCATAACCGCGGCGACAAAGGCCACCGCGCCGATCGGGAGGGTAAGACGCACGAAATAGCGCAGGAAGGTCCCGGCGATCAGTCCGGTCTCGGTAACGTCGATCTCCGTCAGGTTGGAGAAGTAGAAGGAGATCATCCGCCCCATCTCCCGAAACATGTAGCCGGCGATAAGCGCCAAGGTTGCGGCGGTAAAGATAAGGACGATCGCCTGGGTAACGTCCTGCGACTTGGCAACCTTGCCGTCTTCCCGGGCCTTCCGGATCTTGTGTTCCGTCGGCTCCTCGGTGCGCCCTTCGTCCTCCGCGGCGAACCACTGAAGGTGCATTACCTCGAGCTGGGCCCGGAACAGGAGCTCTTCGAAGCGCATCATCGCAGGGCCTCCGGATTCGCGAAAACCCGCAGCAGAATGCTGAAGCCCTCTTCGATTACCCGGTCGAAGGATTCGACCACGAAGGGAAGAGCCACGAAGATAACCAGAAAGGTCACGCCGATCGAGATGGGAAACCCGAGAATGAGGAGGTTCATCTGAGGAGCGGCCTTGGCGATAAGACCCATCGCCACGTAGACCAAGACCAGGGTCCCGAGAATCGGAAAAGAAATGATGAGCGCCTGTTCGAAGAGGCGCCCGAGACGTCCCATTACCTCGAAGACGATATCCTCGCGAATCAGAACCAGGTCCACCGCCCGAAAGACCCGGAAAGAGCGGTCGACCCCGACCAGAAAGATACGTTGGAACCCCGATACCGTGACGAAGACGAACATCGCTATGATGTTCAAGAACTGCCCCATCAAGGGTATCTCGATCTGCGCCAGGGGATCGAACACCTGAGAGGCGCCGAATCCCATCTGGAGGGAGAACATCTGCCCCGCGAGCTGGAAAATCGCGTAGACGATAACCAGAAAGAAAGCCATGGTCAGTCCCACCATCGCTTCGCCGGCGACAAGAAGCCCGAAGGCCAGGCCGTTCTCCGGTACCGGGTAGCCCGCTGCGCTCACCCCGGGAAAAACCAGGGTTGCCGACAGCAGAGCCAAACCCACCTTGGCCAAGCTCGGTATCGACGAGGAGGAGGTAAGGGGAGCGACGAGAATCAGCGCAATTATCCGGGCAAAGATCAACAGAAAGATCTGTGCGTCGGTAACGAACTGATTGAATCCCACCTATACCTCCTAACGGACCATATTCGGAATCTGGGCAAAGACCATTGCCGAGAAGCTGACGAGGGTTTGAATCATCCAGGGACCGAAGAGGATGAGCGCTCCGAGGATCGCCGCGATTTTGGGAATAAAACTCAAGGTCTGATCTTGAATCGAGGTCGTCGCCTGGAAGATTGCCACGATCAACCCAACCCCCATGCCGATGCCGAGAATGGGCGCCGCGAGAAGAAGGATATGGAGCACCGAGGAACGGAAAATGTAGATCGCGAAACCGAGATCCATCAAAAGCCTCCGAAGCTCGTGACGAGCTGTTGGGTAATCAGCGTCCAGCCGTCGATAAGGACGAAGAGAATCAGCTTGAACGGGAGGGAGATCATGATCGGGGGAAGCATGATCATACCCATGGACATAAGGGTCGACGCCACCACCATATCGATGATGATGAAGGGAATAAAAAGGAGGATGCCGATCTTAAACGCGACGGTAAGCTCGTGGAGAATGAACGCGGGTATCAACACCCGGGTCGGAACGTCGGCCAGCGTGTTCGGCCTGGGCAAGTCGCTCATCCGCATAAAGAGACGAATGTTCTCCGGGTCGGCTTGCATCTGCCGGTACATAAAGATGCGGATCGGCCCCTCGAAGTTACCGTAGGCTTCCTCGATGCCGATCTCCCCTTCGGAGAGGGGGACAAAGGCGTTCTCGTAGATGCTCGAGAGGGTCGGCCACATAACAAAGACCGTCATAAAGAGCGCCACCCCCATCAGGACCTGGGTCGGGGGAACCTGTTGAAGCGAAAGGGCGCGCTTTACGAAGTCGAAGACGATGGCGATTCGCAGGAAAGAGCTGAGGAGGATAATGATCGAAGGAGCGAGGCTCAAGACCGCAAGGATAAGGAGCAACTGCAGAGAGAGCGCCACCTCCTGCTCCGATTCGGGATTCCGAATGGTCAGGTCGACAAAGGGTATCTGGAGACCCTCCTCACCCTGATTCAGCTCTCCGAGACCGAGCCCCGGGGCCGGAGCCGGATCCGCCCCCCCGGGGGCCGCCTGACCGAAGACCGGCGCCCCAAGGGCACAGAGAAGAAGAACCGAAGCCGTCGCACGAAACAAGAGTTTCATCCCAAGCGCCTCAGACGGTCCCGTTGCTGCTGAAGCACCGACTTCGCCGGCCCCTTGGCACCCATCCCGAGGGAGGGCATAATCGAGGCAAAGGCTTCCGCGAAGGTCTGTTTCGGTTGCGCCGGAGATTGAGACGCACGGAGGCGGATCTCGTCGATGCTCTCCTGATCGTCTATCTTCGCGACCAGATTAACGCCCCCGTCGGCTCCCCCAACCAGATAGAGCACGGACCCGACGCTTACAAGGTGGAGCGACTTACCCCCGGGGAGCTGCCGGCTTCCGATAATGTCGATCAGAGGAGACTCGGCGGCGCCCCCCCGGGTGGCTCTGCGCAACAGATAGAAGACGCCGTAGATGGCGCCGAGAACCCCTCCGAGAACGACTATCATTCTGATGATGTCGCCGAATCCGAAGGCGGGGCCCAGCTCCGACGAGGTGGACGGACCCTCACCTTCCGAAGCCTCGGCTTCGGTCGGGTTATCGAAAAAGAGTGTGGATTCGTTTACGGAATCGGCCTGCCCGTAGGCGGCCAAAACAACCCCAAGAGTCAGGGCAATGGCACATAAGAATTTCAGCGTTCCCCTCCCAAGAAACAGCCGGCCGAAAGCGGCGGGCCAGACTACGTCATATTACCAACCCTCTCCATAGGCGAGACGATTTCCGTCACCCGGACACCGAAGTTCTCGTCGATAACGACGACCTCTCCCTTGGCGATAAGCTTGTGGTTAACCAGAATATCCACCGGCTCACCCGCGAGCTTGTCCAGCTCGATGATGGTTCCTTCCCCCATCCCGAGGATCTCTTTGATAAGTTTCTTGGTCCGGCCGAGCTCGACGGTCATCTCCATGTAGACGTCCATCAAGAGGCCGATGTTTCCCGACTCTTGCTGCACCGGCTGCCCCTGCAGGTCGCCGAATTGAACGGACTGTACCGTCGGGCCGCCTCCGGACTGCCCCGCGGAGCCCATACCGAAACCGCCGCCGCCTCCCCCACCACCGGTCAGCCCGGCGAAGGGATCCGCTGCAGGGGCGTTCTGAGCCATTCCGCCGGCGCCCCCTGCCGGAGCCCGTTGGGGAGCCGGCGCCGCGACGGCCGCAAGCACCGAAGCATCGTAGACTTCGACGAGCTCCGCCGGAGGGCCGCCCTCCACGCTCAGGTGGTAGGTCAGCTTGACGAAAGAATCTCCGGGAAAAGAAAGCTCTCCCCGATCGGTCATGCGCCCCGCCGGCGGATCGGTCATAACGGTCTCACCCGTTGCGTCCCCGAGGGCGGTAATGACGGGACCGGAAACCTGCTGTATGGCTTCTTGGAGGGCGTTGATGGCGGCGTCGTTCATTTCAACGCCCTCCTGACCCATCAGCGGCTCGGCGATCTTTACCGCCGAGTCGGGAGCCATCAGATAGAAGTGGGATACCTGGATGCCCTCGGTCAGATCCTGCCGGATTTCCACGACCTGAGCGCCGAGACGAGAAACCAGGCCGTCGGCGTCGACCAGCTCCGCCGTCGGCGCCTGCATCGACACCTGTTTGCCGAGAAGCATCGAGAAGTTGGATCGCTGAGATTCGAGCGTACCGGCCAGGATCTTCCGGAAGGCCTCAACCTGCTGCTCGGACCCGCTTGCGCCGCTACCGGCGCCGCCCCCCCCGAAGTCCATTCCGGAGCCGCCTTGGAGCAATGCGTCTATTTCGTCCTGGGATAGCGAGCCGTCGCTCATAAGGTTTCTCCTTCTTCAATGGCCAGTTCTTCGAACTCCTCCTGCTCGATGTCCTCCAGCTGTTTGATTATCTGGACGGCGAGCTTGTTTCCGACGAGCCCCGGCTTGCCGAGAAACTTGGGGCGATTCCCCACCTTTACGATCATCGGATCCCGAGTCCGGGTATGCTGTAATCGAATAACATCCCCGGCGCGGAGCGAAAGAACATCCCGAACCGTCAGGTCCATCGCGCCGATCTCCGCGACGACCGCCACCTCGATCGTGGAAAGCCGCTCCCGAAGTATGTTCAGGTTTTCGGTGGTAGTTCCCCGGCGGACGGACGAATACCAGTACTGCGCCGAGAGCTTGGAAATAATCGGCTCGATGGTAAGGTAGGGGATGCAGAAGTTCATCATCCCTTCCACGTCTCCCACCTTGGTTTCCAGGGTAACCAGAACGACCATCTCCGTCGGGGGGACGATTTGGGCAAACTGAGGGTTGGTTTCGATCTGCCCGAGGCGCGGCCGTAAGTCGATTACCTGACTCCAAGCCTCCCGCATATTTCCGAGAACTCGGACGATAATCCCTTCCATAACCGACTGTTCGATGTCCGTAAGGTCCCGGGTAACCTTGGTTCCCTCTCCTTGACCGCCGAAGAGCCGGTCGATTATCGAGAAGGTAATCGCGGGATCTATTTCGAGAATGGCCGACCCCTTCAAGGGGTCCATGTTGATAACGGCAAGGGTCGTCGGGTTCGGGATCGAGCGGATGAATTCCTCGTAGGTAAGCTGATCGACCGACGCAACGTGTACCTGAACCAGGCTCCGCAGTTGGGCGCTCAAGGATGTTGTCGTCAACCGCGCAAAGGTCTCGTGCATAATCGAGACCGTCCGGATCTGTTCCTTCGAGAACTTATCCGGCCGCTTGAAGTCGTATATCTTGATTTTCCGCTGGTCCGTGGGCTGATGAACCTCTTCCGGTTCGACATCCCCAGAGGATATAGCGGTGAGGAGCTGATCGATTTCGTCCTGAGAAAGGACCTCGGTCATTACTTAATCTGTTCCCCCCAACAGTTTCGTAGGAATTCTCTCACACTTGTAACCAAAATGCAAGACTAACTCAAATATTAAAAGTCGACGATCTGGTACTGTTGGAACGCAACATCCTCGACTTCCCCACTTCGGAGCATCCGGTTAATCCGGGTCGCCAAATCTTCCTTAACCCGTCGACGCTGCTCGGGCCCTAAGAGCTCGTCGGCAGTTCGCTCGGAGAAGTAGAAGTCTATTTCTTCCCGAATCGGGATCGTAAGTTGGACAAGCTCCGTCTGAAGCTGTCGGTTATCCTGGTTGTAACCTAGGACCGGCTCGATAATAAAGGTGCGCCGGGGCTCGTCGGCGGTTACCCCCCGGATTTCGCCGATGGCCTGAAAGTAGGTGAGCATCGCCGGACGCTCGGTAGAGAGCTCCGGACTATCCGGAGGAAGCACCGTCTGCGACTGCGTCGTATCCCCCATTATTCCGAGGGTCACGACGACCACCGTCACGATAAAGATGATCGCCCCGACGACAATGCCCGCCCATTTGAGAATTTGAATGAGAAGTCCCGGGAGAAAGCCGACGGAGCGTCCCGCCCCGGCTGCCTCTTCGCCGCCTACTTCTTCTTCCGTATCGAACAGTTCGTCTGACATGCCTTGCTCCTTAGAGGTGCCCTTCGGTAAGGATGATCACGTCCACCCGGCGGTTGTATGCCCGCCCTTCGGCGGTATCGTTGGAAAAGAGCGGGACCGTGTCGGCCAACCCCATCACCTGGAATTGCTCTTCGTCCACCCCGTAGTCCTGCAAGAGCCGAAAGACGTTGAGCGCCCGGGCAACCGAAAGATCCCAGTTGCTCTCCCAGGGGCCGTTGGGGTCCGTAGGGATGCTGTCGGTATGTCCCTCTATTCGAAACTTCCTGCCATCCAGCTGCTCCGAGCCGAGGAGCTGGGAAAGCTTTATGAAGACCTCCCGCGTCTCCTCGATGTTGACCTCGGCGGTTGCCGGCTCGAAGAAACCGTCGGAGGCAAGTGAGATGACTAGCCCTCTCTCGTCTTCCCGGATCCTCACCCGTTGGGATCGAATCTCCGGCTCGAAAATGCTTACCGCGTTCCGTCGGGCCTCGTCGAGGGCCCTCCCCCGCTGCATCGAAGGAAGCGCCATGACGGTGTTCCCCAATTCGGCGAGGCGCCCTTCCTGAAGGGTGTTTCCCCCTTGGGAATAGCCGAGCCCCGGGAAGGCAGCGAGGATAAGCCGGAGCTCGTAACCGTCTATGGTCGCCGTGGTAAACATCAAGACGAAGAAGGTAAGAAGCAGAGTGGTCATGTCCCCGTAGGTCAGCAACCAGTCGGCCGCCCCTTCAGGGGGACACTTCTTGCATTTCTTGCGCTCAGCCATAATTAGTCCTTACCGGATTCCTGCCGGATGACCTCTCGCTGCCGCGGCGGGAGAAAGGAGACGAGCTTCTCCAGAAGAATCCGGGGGTTATCCCCGGACTGGATCGAGAGAATCCCCTCGATAATAACTTCCTTTACCCGGGTCTCCTCCCGGTCCCGGTCCTCGAGCTTGCTCTTTATCGGTATCAGAACCAGGTTGGCGAAGATCGCGCCGTACATGGTCGTAATAAGGGCCAAGGCCATCCCCGATCCGATGGAGCTCGAGTCTTCGAGGTTCGCCAACATCGCGATAAGCCCCGCGAGGGTTCCGATCATACCGAAGGCCGGGGCAATCTTTCCCCAGTCGTCAAAGATCTTTATGCCGACTTCGTGTCGGCTCTGAATCTGATTTAGATCGTTGTAGAGGATATTCTTGATGATATCCGGGTCCGTTCCGTCGACGACCAACTGGATCCCTTTGCGCATAAACTCGTCTTCGACCTGGTCGAGGTTATCCTCCAGCGCCAAGAGCCCCTCGCGCCTCGCGCGCTCGGAGAAGCCGACCAGCTCGTTGATAATCCGCTCTTCCTGCCAGTCCGGAGTCCGGATCGCATGGTTAAGAAAGCGCATGATCCCGAGCATCCGGCTCATCGGGTTGGCGACCAACATCGCGGCGAAGGATCCGCCGAGGACCATGATAAAGGACGGTAGGTTCAAATAGGAAAGCAGGCTACCACCGGAGGTGATAATCGCCATCAGGATCAGTATGAATCCCGCGCCGATGCCTATAATTGTTCCGAGATCCACGGCTACTCCTCGTTCTTGAATGCGCCGATACGGCTGCGATAGTCGACAATCCGATCAAGAAGCGTCTCGTAGTCTTCCTGGACCACGAGACGCTTACCCGAGAGCATTATCAGAGTAGTATCGGGATTCGACTCAACGTATTCGATCTGATGTGGATTTACGTGATAAACCTTTCCATCAAGTCTTGTTACCGTAATCATCTACGTCCATATCTTACCGCTTGAGACCCAGAATCTCTTGGAGCATCTGGTCGGACGTTGTGATTGTCCGAGAGTTGGCCTGGAATCCTCGTTGGGTGACGATCATGTCGGTAAACTGCTCGGCAAGATCGACGTTGCTCATCTCCAGGGTTCCGGCTACGACCTTACCCTTCCCGGCGGTTCCGGACGCGCCAATATTGGCGATTCCAGAGTTTATGGTCTCAAGATAGTTATTCTCTCCGGACTTCTCAAGTCCCCCGGGGTTGGTAAACGAAGCGAGGGCAATCTGGCCGATGGCCCGGTTGGTCCCGTTGGAATAGATGCCGGTGATAACACCGGACTGGTCGATCCGGTAGTCCTCGAGGTAGCCCATGCCGTATCCGTTCTGGCTAAAGACCTTGGTCGAGCTCTCGGAGGCGTACTGGGTCATCGAATCTACGAAGGCACCCACCTCTCCGAGGTTTAGGCTGAAGGTCTGGGTTACCGGGGCCCCGGGTGCTCCGGTGTCGGCGTCCACGGGAATGGAGGCCTCGGGAACTTCGAAGCTCCCCTGCACCGACAGCGCTCCGGTATCGACGATCCCCCCTTGGGGATTGGTTACGCTCTCGATGGTACCGTCGTTGGCAAAGTTAACCAGAAAGGTTTGGCCGTCGGCGCTCTGCGTCCCGCCGACCGAAACGTTCTGAGCGACCGGGATGTCGTCTTCGGGGTTGACGAGCATCTCTGCCTGCCACTGGTTCGGCTCGCCGTTGACCCGGGAAAAATTGACCCGGAGGGTGTGGGTATTGCCGAAGGAGTCGTAGATGTCGTACTCCACGGTCCAGGTTCCCTCTTGAATCTCCGCCTGGGTCGCTCCCGGGGGGATAACCGGCGTGTTCTTATTGAGGTTACTCGCTAGAAAGATTTCGGTCGTTTCCCGGGCCGGATCCTTTCCGCCGATGGGTATATTCAAGTCCTCCAGGGGTCCCGAGGGATTGATAAGCGTCTGATCGTCAATGGTCTGGGCCATCCATCCCTGTACGCGTAGTCCGTTGGCGGGGTTCACGAGGTCTCCGTCTTCGTCGAGGCCGAAGGCGCCGTTCCGGGTGTAGAGATTCTGGTCGCCGTTTCGCATGACGAAGAACCCGCTGCCCTGGAGGGCCACGTCGCTCTTGACGCCGGAGGTCTGGAGGGAACCCTGCGTGTGGATGGTGTCGATGGACGCTACCATCATGCCCAGGCCGACCTGCTGCGGGTTCACGCCGCCGACCTCGACCCGGGGACGCGCCGCGCCCTGGAGGGTCTGGGAGATCATATCCTGAAAGTTCACCCGGCCCTTCTTGAAGCCCGTGGTGTTGACGTTGGAGACATTGTTTCCGATAACGTCCATTCTGATCTGATGATTCTGAAGACCGGACACACCGGAGTACAGTGATCGCATCATAGCTTTGTGCCCCCTATTCCATTACCCGCGCAACGGCGTCTAAGTCGTAGTATGTTCCGTCGATGCGTACCTGGGGAAAATCCCCGGTAGATACCTCGGTTACCTTTCCGGTAATCGCCGAGCTCCCCTGAACAACCTCCACCTGCTTTCCGATCAGCCCCAGTGCCTGACTCGAGTTGATCAGGTTCGTAACCTGGGCGAAGCCGTTGGACATGTTCGTCATCTGTTCCAGGGTGGAGAACTGAGCCATCTGCGCGATAAACTCCCGGTCCTCCATCGGCGAGGTCGGATCCTGGTTCTGTAACTGAGTGATAAGAAGCGAGAGAAAGTCGTCCTTGCCGAGGCTGTTGGATGCACTCCGTCCGTTTCCCAAGGCGGCGTTAAAGGCATCAACCTGGCTCTGAGTTGTCGACTGTTCCTGTATCGAAAGGGTTTGGGAAATGTCCATATCACTCCTCTGTCTAGGCGTACACGTTTATCATTCGGGGCTCGTCGAGCTCTCCGATTACGGTGGGAACGCTTTCCGCAAGCTCTTCGACGGCCCGGGCTCTCCGCCCCTGCGCCGTCGACTGCCGCCCGGAAGTCTGACCGTCTTCTCCGACGGTTACCTCCAAGCTTCCGGTCTCCAGTCCCGCTTCCCGGAACGCGCGGTGCAGATCCGAGAGGGTCTGTTCGAAAGCATCCCTCACAGTAGTATTTTCGACAATAATCCGCCCGGCTATACGATTATCCTGAACTTCGAGACGCACCCGGACGGTTCCGAGCTGTTCGGGCTTCAACAGTAGCCGGATTTCCCCCCCGGCGTTCTCCTTGATTACGAACCGTGCGTGTCGAACGACGTCCCCGGTTGCGAAATCTTTGAGCTGCTGCTGAAGATGCCGCGGCGCGACGTCCCGGCCGCCCTCTAAGCTGCTGCTGTTTACCGACCCGGAACCCGAACGGGCGGCCTCCGGAGCCGGGGCATCGAAACGGGGACCGTCGGAGGCTTCCTTGACAACCGAAGGATCGCTTCGGCCGGAGAAGTCCCGGAGGACCGATTGGCGTCCCCCGGATCCGTCGGTCTCCCCGGAGTTTCGGCTCCGGGAAACGACCGTGGTACGAATCGCGTTCTTCCCGGCATCCTTGTCTCCCTGGGCATCCTCTTCGCCGGCGGGCCGGATTCCTTTGCGGTTTCCGTTGTCGAGCGGGCTCCGGGGAATCTCCCGGGCGCTCAGATTCGACGCGGCTACTCCCTTGGCACCCTGCGCCGCCTCGGCGTTTCCTCGAACCGATCGAAGGCCGGCCTCGCCCGCCGGTTTGGTACCCTTGTCAGGTTCGCCGGGTCGGGACGCGTTTTCCACCGTCCCCGCCTCTGCCGAAGGGGGGCCGAACTCGGAGGCAAGACTGCCGCCGCTTTTCAACACCGGGGAGAGCTTCCGGCTCTTCGGGACATCGCCTTCGGTGTGGGCAATCCCCACGGCTTGCAGGGATTTCTCGTCGATCGATTTGCCGGTATCCCGGAACTCGAAAAGCCGGCGCCGTTTGTCTCCTTCGGCACCTTCGGCGGATTCTTCGGATTCGGCTCCGCTTCCACCCTTAACAACCCTGGCGTCGTCCTTTCGGTTCCGGGACGCCTCCGAGGGGGACTTCGCCTCAGGCGGATCCTCGGCGTTTTTGTCCCGGGCCTTTTCGTCCTGGACGTTTTTCTCCTGAACGTTTCGCTCCCGGGCGTCCTCGTCGGCGGCCTTCCGGTCCGCGGGGTTCTGTTCTGCGATGTTTTGTTCCCCGGTGTTTTGAGCCTTGCTTTTTCTTTCTGCCGCCTCCGGGGCCCGGGAAACATCCTCCCGGGGGGAGTCTTCGAGACGACGGCTCTGGTCTGCAGCCTCGTAAGCCACTCGCTGCTCCTCGGGACCCTCGGGGGAGACGTCGGCCCGCCGGAGCGCGGCCTCGAGCTCGCTGTGGAAGCTGCCCGCGGAAACGGCGTTGTCGCCGGCAAGGTCTCCGGGCCCTGGGTAGCTTCCGCCCGGAGGGAGGCCCCCGGAAAGGGGCCGGGACTGAACCCCGAAGGCCGTGTAATCGGTGGTGAGACTCTGGTTTAGATCGAGAAACTGAGTAATGTCACTCCTCCGGCTTGACCGTCATTTTGCGCTGGATAGTCGCAACACGATCCGCCGGCATTCTGGCAAGCCAGACAGGCACCAGAGAGACCTCTCCGGCGGCCTGGGCCAGCTCTTCGGTTACCCGTAGGGTATCGATAAGGAGCTGATCCTCGTAGCCTACGAGTATGTCCACCGCGGTATTCGGGGGCATATTCGTCAGATCCCGCGCGTTTTGTTCCAGCACTGCTCTTCTATTCTCGTACTGTTCAACGCGCTGGTTAAAGGAAACTTCTCGTTCGGCCAGCTCCGCCTCCCGATCCCGGAGTTCTTGCTCTAAAACCTCCAATTCAGCGGCCCTCGCCTCTAACTCTTCCTCCTGACGAGCAAGCTCCTCCTCCCGGAGAGCAAGAGCGTCCTCGGCCTTCTGCTCCCGGGCGGCATCGAGGAGCCCCGGATCCGTAGGGTCTGCCTGGCCGCCTTCCGAGAGACCGACGGCGGAGGCCGCCGGCCGTATGATCGAGACAGCGTCGACGAGGCCGAGATAGTCGAACCAGAGAAGCCCCCCGGCAAGGAGAACCAAGAGCAACAGCCCAAAGAGTAAGATCCTTGGAAAGGCGCGCGGACGCCCCATTCTAACCATGCTGTTCCTCCTCGTTACGACGTACGGCCGCCCGGATACTTCCGATTTCGTTCAGCTCCCGGTCGGCGTGCCGGGCCTCTTCGTGGTAGTGCTCCCGGGCCCGGCGCTCTCTCAGGTTGTCGATAACCTTCCGCTCCTTGAGAGCCCGGGTATACTCGCCGAGTGCCTCGTTTCTGGACGCCTCGAGTTGCCGGCGCCGTCCATCGAGCTCCTCCAAGCTTTGTTCCAAGAGCTGGAGATAGGCCCCCTGGGACAACCGCGCCGAAAGGTCCACCCCCCGCATCGCTGCGACGGTGGCCTCCTTTTCCTGTCTTAGGGTTCGCATCTGATTCAGAAGCTGCTCGTACTTCGCGGTCGCCCGGCCTAACGTCAGCTCTCGTTCGTGTTCGTGGTGTTTTCGCACCTTCAGAAGACCTTCGAGGCCGAAAGAAAACCTACGCATTTTGCGTCTCCTCGAAGAGACTGGTAACCGAGGCAGTAGCGTCTTCGGCACCG
Organism: uncultured Spirochaetaceae bacterium; assembly: GCA_964413945.1. Classification (GTDB taxonomy): domain Bacteria; phylum Spirochaetota; class Spirochaetia; order DSM-27196; family PWMO01; genus CAYPUT01. Next base: position 38,508 of record CAYPUT010000001.1, on the reverse strand, counting down.
AGGCCTGCGAGAACGTCCGTTTCTGCCTGAGGTGCCTCTTCGACCTCTCCCGCGACCCGGTTGAGGAGCTCCGCCGTCTCGTCGAGGCTGCTCTTCTCTTCGATTCCCTGCTGGAGAAAACGGTTTATCATCGGCATCCGTTCCACCGCCTCGTCGAGCTCGGCGTCGCTCCCCCGAACGTAGGCGCCGACATTGATAAGATCTTCGCTCTCGGTGTACCGCGCAAGGAGGCGCCGCACCTTCCGTCCGGCGCCCTTGATCTCCTCCCGGGCGATCCGCTCGCTGAGCCGGGAGACCGAGCCGATAACGTCGATCGCCGGGTAGTGGTTCCGCTGGGCGAGCCGCCTACTCAGAACCAGATGCCCGTCGAGAATACCCCGGACGGCGTCGGAAATCGGCTCGTCGAGATCGTCCCCCTCTACCAGGATGGCGAAGAAGCCGGTGATGGTTCCCTTGTCCGAGGTACCGCACCGCTCGAGAAGGCGGGGCAGCGTCGAGAAGACGGAGGGCGGGAAGCCGCGGGTCGCCGGTGGCTCTCCCACGGCAAGGCCGATCTCCCGTTGGGCCCGGGCGAAGCGCGTCACGGAATCGAAAAGAAGCATGACGTTCTTGCCCTGGTCCCGAAAGTATTCGGCGATCGCCGTCGCGACGTAGGCGCCCCGGAGGCGGGACAAGGGAGGCGTATCCGAGGTCGAGACGACGAGGACGCTCCGGGCAAGCCCCTCGGGACCCAAGTCCTGCTTGATAAAGTCGTTTACCTCGCGTCCCCGCTCGCCGATAAGCGCGATGACGTTGACGTCGGCTTCGGTGTTCCGGGCGATCATCCCGAGGAGGGTCGACTTACCGACACCGCTCCCGGAGAAGATACCGAGGCGCTGCCCCATTCCGGTAGGAACGAGTCCGTCGATCGCCCGGATTCCCGTAATAACCTGTTCGGTGATGTAGCGCCGGGTAAGGACATCCGGCGTCGTGTTAAAGATGGGATAGAAGATCGCCGAGCCGACGTCGCCCTTGCCGTCCATGGGAATTCCCCGGGAGTCGATGACTCGACCGAGGAGCTTGTCCGAAACCGGTACGGAGAGGGTTTCCCCGGTACCGACCACCGGAGAGCCCACCTCGATACCTTGAGTCTCGGTGTAGGGCATCAAATAGCTCGCGCCGCCCCGAAGCCCGACGACCTCGGCCCAGACCGATGAATCCCGGCGGGAATTGCGGCCCGTAACGACGATTTTGCACTGTTCACCGAGAAAGGTCTGGGGACCCTCGGATTCGATTAAGAGGCCCTGCACGCGAGAGACCCGTCCGATTTGGGTAATCGTCTCGGTCCGCTCGACCACAGCGGCGTATTTGTCCAGTAGACTCATCCCGGGCTCCCTCCCATGGCCCAGCACTCTATCCCCGGCTCACTCCTCTTGACTCTTGGAGCGAATCGGAGAGAGCCGGAGGATTCGATCCTCGATCTCTCGAAGCTGGCTCGATATGCGGGCATCTATCTGCCCAAAATCCGTCTCTATGATGGCGCCGCCCGGGTCTACCGTGGAGTCCTCCGCGACCGTGACGTTCCCTACCCGTTCGATCATGCGAATAATCTCCTGGGTATGCTCGCTGGTCATCTGAAGGTCCTGCATGTTCACCCGAATGGTCACGTCCGACTTGGACTTGAGTAGCCGGAGCGCCTGTACCACATTGTTTACCACGACATTCTTCTGGCTTTCGGAAATGACCTTGACCACTTTCTTGGCAATCTGAAGAATCAACTCGACGATCTGCCCTTCCGCCTCTTCCATAATGGCGTGGCGCCGCTCGATCGACTTGTTGATGATTACGTGGAGCCGGTCGATTAGCCGGTCGACCTCCCCTCGGCCGGAGGCAAATCCCTTCTCTTCCCCCTGCTCGACACCCTTTTCCCGTGCCTCCCGCTCGATAGCGTCGGCCTGACTCCGGGCATCGGACAGAAGCCGGTCCGCCTCGCTTTTCGCCTCTTCGAGGAGACGGTTCGCCTCCTCTTCGGCCTCCTGCTTGGTGGTCTGAGCCTGTTCGTTCTTGCTGCGTACCTCGTCGAAGGCCTTCGATTCGGCCTCCTTGACGATCTGTTCCGCCTCTTCCCGGGCGGCTTGAATCATCTGGTCCCGTTCGGCGTCCCACCGGGCTTTGAATTCTTCCGCCTCCCGGCGAATATCCTCGACCGTAGGCCCTGCGTACTCCTCAACCTCGGGAAACTCCGGCTCCGCCTGGGCCACAGCCGGAGCCTCGGGCCCGTGAACCGGCACCCGCTCCCCGGAGAGTCGCACTTCGTTCGAACGAAAGACGTTCTTTGCCACCTTGGCTCCTTGTTACACCACCAGCTCGTCTTCGCCGGCCCGGGCAACAACAATCTCGCCCTGTTCTTCCAGCTTTCTGATTATCGACACAATCTTCTGCTGGGACTCTTCTACGTCCTTCATCCGGATCGGCCCCATGTACTCCATGTCTTCCTTAAGCAGCGTAGCCGCCCGCTTGGACATGTTCCGGAAGATCTTGTCCTGCACCTCGGTGTCGACGCTCTTGAGCGCCTTGGCGAGCTCGGTGGTGTCGACCTCCCGGAGCACCTTCTGAATCGCCCGGTCGTCGAGCATGACGATGTCTTCGAAGACGAACATGCGCTTCTTGATGTCTTCCGCGAGCTCCGGGTCTTCCTCTTCGAGGGACTCGATTATGGTCTTCTCCGTCGACCGGTCGACCAGGTTCAAGATCTCGACGATGCTCTCTACGCCGCCGGCGGCGGTGTAGTCCTCGCTCGAGATCGTGGAGAGCTTCTTCTCCAGGACCCGCTCGACTTCCCGTAAGGTCTCCGGAGAGGTCCGGTCCATCGTCGCGATCCGCTTCGCGACGTCGGACTGCATCTCGTGGGGAAGACTCGAAAGGATAATCGACGCCTTCTGCGGCTCGAGATACGCGAGAATCAGCGCTATGGTTTGCGGATGCTCCTGCTGGATAAAGTTCAACAGGTGCGTCGGGTCGGTCCGGCGAATAAAGTCGAAGGGACGGACCTGAAGGCTCGAGGTAAGCCGGTTGATAATATCGACCGCCTTCTGGGATCCGAGGGATTTTTCCAACAGCTCCCGGGCATAGTCGATACCGCCGGTCGTGATAAAGTCCTGAGCCATCATCAGCTCCTGGAACTCCATCAATACCTTGTCCCGTTCCTCCGAGTCGACGTTTTCCAACCGCGCGATCTCGAAGGTCAGCGCCTCTATTTCGTCCTCCCGAAGATGCTTGAAAATCTCCGAGGAAATATCCGATCCCATGGTTACCAGGAAGATGGCCGCCTTCTGCCGCCCGGTAAGCTCCTTTCGGTGTCCCGAGCCTTTCTGTCGTGTCGTCGTTCCGCCGGCGGCTCCACCGGCCGCTTGGGATGTCTTGGCCATACTACTACTCCTCTATCAGCCAGGTACGAATGAGCTGGGCAACATCCTCGGGATGCTCCCGGGCCAGGTTGATGGCGTGCTCCTGCAACTCCAACCGGGCCCGTTCCTCGACTGACATTTCGACGTCGGCTCCCTCTTCCTCGGCGCTCCGCAAGGCGGCTTCCCGCATCGCCTGATGCTGCCGTGCCAGCTCCTCCTCTCGGAGGCGTCGCCGCCGCTCGATCTCCCGGGAAATCAGGCGGAAGACGATAAAGATGACCAGTAGGCTCGCAAGCCCGATCAGACTGTAGAGGACGATCATCTGGACCTGTCTTCGCCGTCGGAAGGCGGCGTCTTCCTCTTCGTGGGCTCGAGAGCGGTCGAACGGCAGGTGCTGAACGGTGACTGCGTCTCCCCGGTCCGGGTTGAACCCCACGGCGTGGCGCACCAGATCCCGGGCTTTTTCGAGCTCTTCCGGAGAGACGGGAATGTACTCCCGGGCAATGCTTCCGTCGGAATTAAGGACCACTTCGCCTCTGTCATTATATTGCCACCGCCAGACGCCGTCCAGGGCGACACTCGCGGTTACCCGGGTTATCTCCGGGCTCTTTTCCTCGACAATGTGCCGCGAGTTTACTTCGTTATTGACCCGCTCTTCGTTGTTCGAGTAGCGCCCGACGAGACCCTCGAGATCCTGATACGCCGGAGGCGTCTGTCCCTCCTGCCCCGGGGGCCCCTCGGGGTTGAACCCGCTTCCCTCGTAGTTTTCGTTGATCATTTCGACGGACCGGGGAATCGAGAGGACGAACTGCGTCTCGTCGAAGGGTGTCCGGGGGTTATCCGGAACGGTGACGATCGGAAAGTGCTCCTGGGTTTCTTCGGTTCGCTTACCCATATCGATGGCTACGTCGATGTTCACGATTTCCACCCGCTGCTCCCCGTAGATCTGGGCCAGAGCCCGGCGAATCGCGTCTATGTACTGAGTCTCGACGTCCCGCTTCAGCTCGAGCTCCCTGCGGGTCAGGGATAGACGGTCGAAGTCCTCCATCCCCTCGAAATCGTTCAAGACGATGCCCCGGGGATCGGTAATGGTGATGTTCTCCGCGGTAAGCCCCTCTACGGCAAACTGAATGAGCTTCTGGATGCCTTCAATCTTCTGCCGGCTCTCCCGGATGTCGGCTCCCGGCTTCGGCACAATGATGACCGAAGCTGTTACCGGATTCTGATCCTCGGCAAAGAGCTCGTCCTGGGGTATGACCAGGTTGACGCTCGCCGAGTCGACGTCGTCGAGGGCAACGATATGCTGCTCGAGTTGCCGGGTTATCGAACGCTGCAGATTGACGTTCCGCTCGAAGTCCGTCTGGGTCCACCGCTCCATGTCGAAGAGCTCCCAGGGGTCGGTTTCCGAGGGAATAAGGTCTTCCCGGGTCAGGAGGGCCCGCATCCGCCGGGCGGTCCGGTCCGAATCGACCATAATCCGCATGTCGCTCGTTACCGTATAGTCGACGTTCTCCTGGTCCAGCCGGGTCGCAATCCGGTCTAAGACCTCCTCGTCGGTTACCGACCGGGTCAACAGGGGGACCATGGTGGGCGCGGAGCTTATCGAGATAAGCGCGAAAATTCCGACGAAAGCGCCGAGAATGACCGCGACAAAGATGATTTTCTGCAAAGGCTTCCACCGAGACCAGATGTCCCGGAGTTGCTGGAGAACCTTTCTAAGCCATTCGTTCATGTCCCCTCCCAGTGGCGACTAAAACGCCTGAGTAGCTACCTCACATTCGTTATGTCTCTATAGGCCTGTATGACCCGATCGACTACATTTCTCGTCATGCTCAGGGCCAAGTTGGCCTTTGCCGCGGCTATGGTTACGTCGTGGGGGTCCACGGCGTCCGGCTCTACCACCGCCCGGACCGCAAGGTCCGCGTGGGCCTGCTGAGCGTTGTTCACCTCGTTCAGAGAGCCCATCAGGAGCTCTTGGAACCCCCCCGCTTCCTGCCGGGGGGGTACGTCGTTCTTTCCCGGGAGATGATCCGGGTGAGTCCGTTGCAGGTTGAACAGGTCGCCGTTTACCTCGTTGGGGCCGTAAAGCGTCATCTGCCGATCTCCAGTGCCCGGAGAAACATCGTCCGGGCGTTATTTACTACCGCAACGTTTGCTTCGTAGGAGCGGGTGGCGGAAATAAGGTCGACCATCTCGTTTACCGCGTTGACGTTCGGATACTCGACGTAACCCTCCCGAGGACCGCTCTTTATGGCGTCCGGGTGGGTGGGATCGTAGACAAGCCGCAACTCCGCGTCCATGTCCTTTTCGATCCCGACCACCCGTACACCGTTCCCTACCCCGTTGTCCAAGCGATTCGGAACGAAGGGCCCCTTGAAGTAGGGCTGTTCGACCCGGGGCCGGACGATTACCCTGCTCCGCCGGAAGGGTCCGCCTTCCGGGGTCCGTGTCGTCGTCGCGTTGGCGATGTTATCCGCAATTACGTCCTGTCGAAGCCGTTGGGCCGTCAGTCCGCTTGCCGCTATGTTGATGCTCGAAAAAAGCCCCATATCTACCTCAATACCGTATTAAGCTGCGTAAACTGCGCCGAGACCGCGTTGGTCATGAGCGTGTAGAGCAGCTGGTTATTCAAGAGACCCATCGACTCGACCTCGATGTCCACGTTGTTTCCGTTGTTCTTCGCCGTCGTTAGGTGATCCAGGAACCGGGTCGGCCGGACGCTCCGGTAATCCGTCGGCCGGTGGAAGGGCATGTGGCGCTCGTCGGTCAACGCGGCGGGAAACGCACCCTTTCGCTCCGAGGCGAGGGCGTCGCCGAGCATGGTCTCGAAGTTGACCACCGTCCGCTTAAAATTCGGGGTATCGGCGTTCGCGATATTGTTGCCGATGACATTCTGCCGAAGCAGACTTACGTCCATGCTTCGATGGAGAACGTCGAGGGTACGTCCGAAAGAGCCTTCTAAGAACACCTTAGCTGCGCCTCCTTACAGAGCAAAGCTTCCTACCTTGATTGTCGGCAGCAAAAAACGGGTCATAAGATGTACCTGCTCAAATCCTGGTCTTCCACCACGTCCTGGAGACGTTCCTCGACGTAGGCGGGGGTTATCGAAATCGTCTGGCCCTGAATATCCGGGGCGTTAAAGGAGACTTCCTCTAAGAGCAACTCCATGATGGTGTGGAGGCGCCGGGCCCCGATGTTTTCGGTCCGGGAATTGACGTCCGCGGCGATCTGGGAGAGGCGACGGATGGCCTCCTCGGTAAAGTCGAGGGTAACCCCCTCCGTCTTGAGAAGCTCGGTGTACTGCTTGATGAGCGCGTTCTGCGGCTGGGTCAGAATTTGATAAAAATCCTCGGCGCCGAGGTCTTCGAGCTCCACTCGAAGGGGAAAACGTCCCTGCAGCTCGGGAATAAGGTCGCTCGGCTTCGAGGTGTGAAAGGCACCGGCGGCGATAAAGAGGACGTGAGAGGTATCGACGAGCCCGTGCTTCGTATTTACCGTGCTCCCCTCGACAATGGGCAGGATGTCGCGTTGGACCCCCTCCCGGCTGACGTCGGCCCCGCTTCGGCTCTCCTTGGCGGCAATCTTGTCGATCTCGTCGATAAAGATAATGCCCATCTGCTCGGCCCGCTCCTTAGCGAGCTCCGAGAGCTGGTCCGCGTCGACAAGCTTGTCCATCTCCTGCTGCATGATAATATCCCGGGCCTGCCGGATGCTGGTCTGCTTCTTCTTTTTTCGTCCCCCGAACATGCTCCCGAGGTTGCCGAGATTCAGATCCATCTCCTCGAAGCTGCTGCCGGAGAAGATCTCGATGGCGGGCATCGAGCTCTTGGTAACGCTGACCTCGACCTCCTTCTCCTCGAGCTTGCCGTCCCGGAGCATCCGGCGGAACTTCTCCCGGGTCGCACTCGACCCGGCGGACGTGGAGGAGCCCCCGCTTGTCGCACCCGGTCCGCCGTTCGACCCTCCGGGCCCGCCGGGGGCGACGAAACCCGGGATAACCGTCCCCTCGGCGTCGGTGGCGGACACTCCGGTGCCCGCCTCTCCCTGCGGCTTGTTGATTCCCGGAAGCAGAAGATCGAGAAGCTGCTCCTCGGTTCGACGGGCCGCTTCGTCCTTGACTTCTTCCTGCAGCTCCGACTTGACGGTGGATACGGAGACCGAAACCAGATCCCGGACCATCGATTCGACGTCCCGGCCGACGTAGCCGACCTCGGTGTACTTGGTGGCCTCGACCTTGACGAAGGGTGCCCCGGTCAACTTGGAGATGCGCCGGGCGATTTCCGTCTTTCCGACGCCGGTAGGACCAATCATGATGATGTTCTTCGGCGCGACCTCGTCCTTGAGCTCCTCGGGAAGACGCTTTCTTCGGAGTCTGTTCCGAAGGGCGATAGCCACCGCCTTCTTCGCCTTATTCTGGCCGATGATAAATTTATCGAGCTCCTTGACGATTTCTCTGGGGGTTAGCTCTTCTAAGTTTCGTTTCATGAGAGAGACTCCACGATTATTTCGCTGTTGGTGTAGACACAGATAGACGCGGCGATAGCGAGTGCCTTCTTGGCGATCTCTTCCGCCGACAACTCCGAGGAGTCGAGGTACGCGAGAGCCGCCGAATAGGCGTAGGCTCCTCCGGAACCGATACCGAGCGCCCCCTCGTCGGGCTCGACGACGTCCCCGGTCCCGGAGATCAAGAGCGTCCGGCTTAAGTCGGCGACGAGGAGCAGAGCTTCCAACCGCCGGAGCATCCGGTCGGTTCGCCACTCCTTCGCGAGCTCGACCGCGGCTCGGGTAATATCGCCGGTATACTCCTTGAGCTTTGCCTCGAATCGCTCGAAGAGGGTAAAGGCGTCGGCGGTGGCGCCGGCGAACCCCAGAAGCACCGTATCGTTGAATATCTTCCGGACCTTCCGGGCCCGGGCTTTCATAACCGTGTCGCCGAGGGTTACCTGGCCGTCCCCGGCCATCGCAACCTGATTACCCCGCCGGACGGCGAGAACCGTTGTTCCGTAGGTTACCCCATCTCTATGTTTCATGATGCCTCGTCTCCTTTCCGCTCTCCGCTTCGTCGTGCGTGAGGGTGGGCTGCCGAGTAGATTTCTTTGAGCTGCCCAAGACGAAGATGGGTGTAAACCTGTGTCGTCGACAAGCTGGAGTGGCCAAGAAGCGCTTGAACCACCCGGATGTCCGCCCCGTGGTCCAAGAGGTGCGTCGCAAAGGAATGCCGAAAGGTGTGGGGAGAGACGTGTTTGGCTAAGCCACGCTCACGGACGCGTTTTTCGATAATCAGAGCGACGCCCCGTTGGGTCAAGGGGCCGCCTCGCCGGTTCAGGAGTAGTCGCTTCGTGCCGCTTCCCCGGCGCTTCTGAAGCTCCTCCCGGGCCGGAAGGTAGCCGACGAGACTCTCTCGCGCCTTTTCCCCGAGAAAGACGACCCGGTCCTTGTTGCCCTTGCCGTGAACCAGAATCGACCGGCCGTCTTTCGCGAGATCCTTGATGGTAATGCCGGCCGCTTCGCTGACCCGGCACCCGGTCGAATAGAGAAGCTCGAGTATAAGGCGGTCTCGGTGATCCCGGAAGGTCGTCCCCGGGAGATCGAGGAGCTTGGTCATCTCCTCCTGAAAGAGAAAACGCGGGAGGGTCTTCGGCGCCCGAAGCGTCCGGATGGCTTCCGCCGGGGAGTAGTCGAGCTCGTTGTTGCTCTGAAGGTGCCGAAAGAAACTTTTTATGGCGGAGAGGGCGCGGTTAACCGATGTTTCTGCGGCGCCGCTCCGGGCGAGGTGGGCGATGTAGCGCCGCATCTGGCTGGTATCGATTTCGATCTCCAAATCCTCCCGATCTTCCTCATCTCCCAACCAGTCGAGAAAGCTGAAGAGGTCGTTCCCGTACGCCTTGACCGTGGCGCCCGAGAGATTGCGGATTTCTCGGAGGTAGGAGAGATACTCGACAACCCGTTCCTTGAGCGCCTTGGGCACCGCTACCATTTCTGTTCCTCCTGACCCAGAGAGAGCTGACGGGCCATCCGATCCGCCAGGCTGTTGCCCCACTGGGACGAATTACCCGGAGCCTCGGAGGACGGCGCGGTTCCTTCGGAGGAATCTCTTCCGGCACCCGAGTCCATCCCCAGAAGCCTCGTGACATCGGCGAACCCGGAGACAACCGGCGCGCCGCTATCGACCAGCCGGAGACCCCCGGCGCTTCGAGTATCCCCGGCGCCGGCCCCAAGCCCCTCTCGGTGCACGAAGACGTCCCGCCCTTGATCGAGGGCGTGATCCACGGTAATAAGAGCCCCGGATCGCTCCGGCGCTTGGAGAAGCACGACGCCCCGAACCAAGCCGCTGATAATCCGGTTTCTCGCGGGAAAGTGGTACTTAAGGGGCGGGACCCCCGGCGGGTATTCGCTGACGATCGCCCCTCCGCGATCCATCAAGGAGAGGGCGAGGCTTCGGTTTTCCCGGGGGTAGATGGAATCTATGCCGCTTCCGAGAACGGCCACCCCCGCCCCGCCGGCCGACACCGCCCCCCGGTGGACCATCGAGTCGATACCCCGGGCCAGACCGGAAACGAGGCTTACGCCGGATTCCGCGGCCTCGGCGCCGAATCGATAGGCCGCCCTGCCCGCGGCGGTGTCCGGGCGTCGGGTTCCGACGACCGCAATCTCGGATTCGAAGAGCGCATCGACTTCCCCTCTGACGTAGAGCAAGAAGGGTGGATCGTAGATCTCGCCGAGGGCGCCGGGATACGGTTTGAGAGTGTCGCCCCGGGAGCCGATCGGCCCCAAGTTTCTCTCTTCCGGAGACGCAAGCAGGGTAGCATTCTGCCGGTCGAGCCACCGCTCGGAGATTTCGGCGCTTCGAAGCTCGAGAGGGAAATACCACTCCCGCCGAGGAAGGGGTCGCCCGATAAGCTGAGAGAGGTCATCCCCCGAGAGCGTCCCCAACTCTCGGGGGGAGCCGACGGCGGCAAAGACCCCGCGTTTTTCGTCGGGCTTTAGGAAACGCATGCGGTCCACCAGGAGCGCGAGAAGTCGGTTCACGGCACCTCTCCCAGCAGCCGTCGGCGGTTCTCAGCCGCCTGGCTCCGCAACTCAGGATCCCTGGCGTTGGCGATAATATCCTCGTATATGTCGAGAGCGTCCGACACCCTTCCTTCGCCGACGTAGATCCGTGCGAGAAGACCGAGGGCGGCGTAGTTATTCGGCTCGAAGGAGATGAGCTCTTCGAGAATATCTTGCGCCTCGGCGGAACGCCCCAGCTCGAACTCGTAGAGGACCGCAAGGCCGTAGAGGGCGTCGCCGTGACGCGGGTCGAGCTCGATGCAACGCCGGTAGTACGCCTCGGCCCGGTTGAAGAGCTCGAGGGCTGCCGCGGTTTCGATCTGGGACTTCCCAAAACGGGCTGCAGAGACGCCGGCGGTGTAGAAAAGCGAAGGGTTCTCCGGTTGAATAACGATAGCCTCATCCAAGGCGTCGAGGGCCAGGCCAAACATTTGGCGCTTTATATACTCCGACGCCAGCATCTTATAGTACACGACCATATTTCGTGACGCTTCAACTTTGGCGTCGACAATGTCACGAAACCGCTCTATCGCCGCCTCGAGCTCTTCGATACGCTCCGGCGTTGGACCTTCCTCCTGAACCGACGGCGGCTCGAGGGCAAGTACATCCTCTAGGGAGTCATCCTGCCGGAGGTTGCAGGACGCGAGGAGCGAGGTCATGAGAATCCAGCCGGCGGCCTTAGCCACGGGGGTGGTAGTGCTCATGGTACTCCTTTAGATCCTCCCGATCGAGATGGGTGTAAATCTGCGTCGTAGCGATGTCCGCGTGCCCGAGGAGCTCCTGCACCGCCCGGAGGTCCGCCCCCCCCGCCAAGAGATGGGTGGCGTAGGAATGACGCAGGGTATGGACCTTCGCCTCGACTCCTATCGCGTCACAGAGCTCCCGGAATCGCTTCCAGACTCCCTTCCGCGAAAGGCCCTGCCCTCGGTTATTGAGAAACACGTGGTCGGTTCGGGCCTTCTTCGATTCGAGCTCCAGGCGTCCGTAGGTCAGGTAGCGGGTCAACCATTCGACCGCGTGTTCGCCCACCGGAACGATCCGTTCTTTGTTTCCCTTTCCCCGGATTCGAATGAGCCCTTCGTCGACGTCCATCTGGGTAAAGGTCAGCTCCGCTGCCTCGGAAACCCGGAGGCCGCAGGAGTAGATCAACTCGAAGAGAGCCCGGTCTCGCAAACCGACGGCCTTAGAAAGGTCTATCGCGTCGAGGAGCCGGTCTATCTCGTCGACCCCGAGAACCTCCGGTATGCGGTGTTCCGCCCGCGGCATGTCGAGAAGCACGGCCGGATTATCCGCCCGGCGCCCTTCGAGCATCAGAAAGCGAAAGAGGGACCGCAGGGAAGAAAGGATTCGCGCCAAGGTCCGTTGCCCGACGCCGGTCTCGCCTTCGGTTCGCGAGATCAGGTAGTGAGAGATGCCCCGGGAATCGATCTCCAGGAGGGACAACTCCTGCTGCCGGAGATAATCCGAGAACAACCGCACCTCCCGGACGTAGGTCTCCACGGAACGGGGGGACAGGCGGAGCTCGGAAACGAGGTAGCCCTGAAAGGCGTCGATGGTGTTACGCTGGATGCGGATTGAGTTCTTCACCGAAGGTGCACCCTATGCCCCGCCGTTACCGCCGGAAGCCTGCCTGTACCGGAGGACCGCCGGAATACCAAGATGATCCCCCGTATCACCGGAGGGCGAGAAGAGCTCGTCGTCGCTATGCCGTTTCTTGCCGCCGGTCATCTCGACCCACTGGTCCAGGGAGATGTACTCCTCCGCGGTGGAGCGCGTCTTCTCCGGCAGCTCTTCCGGGGGCGCCTGCTCGAAACCGGTGGCGATAACCGTAACCTTGACCTCGTCTTCCATCAGCTCGTCCAAGGCGCTTCCGGCGATAATCAAGGCGTCCTTGTCCGCGTTGGCGGTAATAATGTTTAGGACTTCCTCGTATTCGGTCAGGCTGAAGTCGGCGCCCCCACAGACATTGACCAAGATGCCCTTGGCACCTTCTATCCGGGCGTCTTCGAGAAGCGGGTTATTGATCGCGTTGGTCGCCGCGTCGACGGCGCGGTTATCTCCGTTGCCGACGCCGACGCCCATCAGAGCGTCTCCCCGGCCGTTCATGATCGTCTTGACGTCGGCGAAGTCGATGTTTATCTCCCCGGGCTTGGTGATCAGGTCGGAGATACCCTGGACGCCCTGGCGAAGCACGTCGTCCGCGAGGAGGAAGGCTTCCTTGATAGGCGTCCGGCGCTCCACGATCTTGAGAAGATGCTGATTGGGAATGGTGATAAGGGTGTCCACCTCTTCCCGAAGGCGCTGGATGCCCTCCGCCGCCAAGGTGTGCTTCCGGCGCCCTTCGAAGTCGAAGGGCTTGGTCACCACCGCCACGGTCAGAATATTCATCTCCCGGGCAATCTGGGCGATAATCGGCGCTGCGCCGGTCCCGGTCCCGCCGCCCATTCCGGCGGTAATAAAGACCATGTCGGCGCCGCGGACGACGTTCTGAATCTCGTCCCTGTCCTCGAGAGCGGCTTTCTCGCCGACGTCGGGAACCCCGCCGGCGCCGAGCCCGCCGGTAAGCTTCGAACCGAGGGGCAGACGCGTCTCCGCGTTCGAGAGCTGGAGCGCCTGGAGATCGGTGTTTACCGCCATAAACTCGACGTTCGAGAGCCCCGCGGCGATCATGCGATTTACGGCGTTGCTGCCACCGCCACCGACACCGATTACCTTGATCACGGTCGGCGTCCCGAAGGCGTCGCCCAACGAAGGTCCGTCGTCAAAGACTTGAAACTGCATATCCCCTCCCAGAAGATTGCCAATTTAGGTTCTATTCAAAAAAGTTTCTCAACCATGCCGTAAACGCACCAAACATACCCTCTCCCTTCTCCCGGGGAGCCCGATCACCCTCGGGGCCCCCGTAGAGCTGCTCTCCAAAGAGGACCAAACCGACGACCGTCGAATACTCCGGCCGCTGATACTGATCCGATACGCCTCCGAGGTTCCCCGGCTTCCCTACCCGACCCGCCGTCTTAAAGATCTCCTGGGTGAGCTCTACGGCCCCGGGGAGCAAGGCCCCGCCCCCGGTAAGGACGACGCCGCCCCCAAGGCGGTTCAGAAAACCGGCCTTCGCGACTCGGTCCCGGGCCATCGCGAGAATCTCGGCCATCCGGGGCTGGACGATTTCGGCGAGCTTGCGACGCTGAATCGATAACGGCGGCCGCCCCCCTACACCGGGGATAATAACCGGCTCGTCGTCGTCGACGATGGGCGCGAAACAGCACCCGGCCTCGCGTTTAAGGCGCTCCGCGGACTCCATCGGCGTCTTGAGCATAATGGAGATATCGCTGGTAACCTGGGCGCCCCCGACCGGAAGCACCGCCGTGTAGTATGGCGCTCCCTCGGCGTAGACCAGGAGGTTGGTGGTTCCACCGCCGAGGTCTAAGAAGAGGACGCCGAGCTCCCGTTCGTCCTTGGTAAGAACCGCCTTCGAAGCCGCGAGGGAATCGAGGACCAGGTTGTCCACCCGGAGGCCCGCTCTGTTGACGCACTTTACGAGGTTCTGAGCGGCGGTAACCGACCCGGTAATAATGTGGACCTGCGCCTCGAGACGGACGCCCATCATATCAACAGGGTTCTTGACACCACCCTGGTCGTCCACGACGAACTCTTGGGGAATAACGTGGAGAACCTCCCGGTCCATCGGTATTACCACGGCTTTTGCCGCTTCGATAACCCGGTCGACGTCCCGTCGGCTGACTTCCCGTTCCTTTCCGGTTACCGCGACGACACCCCGGGAGTTCAAGCTCTCGATATGCCCTCCGGCGATCCCGGTTATGACGCTCTCCACTTCCCGACCGGCCATTTGTTCCGCGTTTTCCACCGCCGCGAGAACCGCCCGAAGCGTGCTCTCGATATTGATGACCACGCCCCGCCGGAGCCCCTCCGAGGGGGCGGTTCCGAGACCGACGATCTGCAGCCGGTCGTTTTCGTCGTATTCGGCGATACAGGCTGAGACCTTGGTGGTCCCGATGTCGAGCCCGACTACTATATCGTCAGCCACCCGTTCCCTCCCGGAGTCGCAGAACCATATCCCGGCCCCGCGCGTCGACTTCCGCCAGTTCGGCGAGACGGCCTTCCTGCCGGAGCGCGTCGAGGACGACCAAGGCGTAGGTGCATTGATCGATGGTAAAATCGCCGGCCATTCTCAGGACCACAGGATAGCTCATCGGATAGACAAGGACCTCGAACTCGTGGCTTCCCCGGGGAACCACCCGGATCTCGGAAATCTGCCGAAAGAGCTGCGGGGCATCGATTTGCATTTCTTTAAGCCGTTTGACCAGCCCCAGGAGGCGTATCGGAAGCTCCATCCCGGCGGTAAACCCTTCCAACTGCAGGCCCGAAAGAGCCGGTAGCCGGAGGTCGGCGGCCTTTTCCGCAGTCAGGGTACCTCGCTCGAAGAGAATTCCGTCGTCGTCTATGAGAACGGCCCGCTGACCTCCCTCAACGTCGGCGAGTACTACGGCCACCGGCTCTCGGGTGTCCACCCGGAGGATCAAGGTTTCGGGAAAGCTCCGGGAGACGCTCACCTCGCGAACCGACGGGTGCGCCGCTATCCTATCGGCGGTAACCCGGGGATTCATCGTAAGCAGACTCGCGTCCGGCGTAATGCCGGCGAGGTTTCGCAGGACGTCCTCAGAAACCCGGGAGTCGCTTTCCACGACGATCTTCGAGATTCGAAAGTACGGAACGAGGACGAAGTGATACACCAGCTCTCCGGCAAAGACCAAGAGAAGCAGAATAACCAGCCCCAAGAGAACCTGGTGTGAGGCGCCGGCCTTGCTCCGGGAGACGCCCCGCCGCTTGGCGGCGCTCTCCCGGCGGGAAAGGATCGCGTCAGCCATCGAAGGGCTCCTCTGCGTATTCGAGATGCCGTGATAGATTGACCAGAAGCCCGCACATCGCCAAGGAGACGAACATGCTCGAGCCGCCGGAGGCGAAGAAGGGTAGCGGAACCCCGGTGGCCGGAACTAACCCACTGACAACGGCCATATTCAAGAGAGCTTGAAACATGATGCTCGCGGTTATGCCGAAGGCTAAAAGAGAGACGAAGCGGTCTTTCGTGAGATAGGCGATCCGAAATCCACGGTACGCGAAGAACGCGAAGAGGAGCACGACCAGAAAGACGCCCACGAACCCCAATTCCTCGGCGAGGATCGCGAAGACGAAATCCGAATGCGCCTCCGGGAGGGCGCCGAACTTCTGCACCCCCTGACCGATGCCGGCACCCCAGAGTCCACCCTGAGCAAGGGCCGTGCGAGACGCAAGCACCTGGTAGCCGGTCCCCCCGGGGTCTCGGTTCGGATCGAGAAAGGCAAGAATCCGATTTACCCGGTGCTCCCGGGTCAGAAGCAGTATCACAGACAGGGGAGCCGTCATCACCCCGAGGGCGACGAAGTACCTCAAGGGCACCCCGGCGACGAAGAGCATCGCGAGAGAGACAAACACCAGAAAGAAGGCTGTTGAAAAGTCGTTCTGAAGGTAGATGAGCGTCGCGAAGATCGCAACGACGATAACCGGCGGCAGGAGAGCGTTGACCGCATCGTCCAACTGCTCGTGCTTCCGGCTCAGAATGTAGGCCAGATAGACCAGCGTTACCGCTTTGACCAATTCCGACGGCTGAAACGAATAGCCGAAGAGGATGATCCACCTCCGGGCACCGAGAAACATGGAACCGACTCCCGGCACGAAGGTGAGAACCATGAGTCCTGCAGTCACGAGAAGGGCAATTGGAATAAGGCGCCGGAGGATCGAAAGAGAGATATGTGCTAAGAGAACCGCGGCGCCGCCACCCAAGAAAACCCAGAGCAGCTGCCGCCGAAGAAAATAGAGCGGATCGGAAAACAGAAAGCCGGCCCGGTAGAAGGAGGAAGAGAAGAGTATCGAGACCCCGACTCCCACCAGGAGCAGAAGGGCGATAACCAACCCGAGGTCGAGAGAGTTCTTTTCTACGCGATCTATAGCAAAACCACTCATCACCGTATCTTTAATGTCGACAGACTAAGAATGGTAAAAAGGCCACCGAGGATCCAAAATCGCAACACAACCTTGGACTCGGGCCATCCCTTAAGCTCGAAGTGGTGGTGGAGCGGCGCCATTAAGAAGACGCGTTTTCGGCGAAGCTTAAAAGAGACGACCTGAATAATTACCGAGGCGGCCTCGATAACGAAGACACCGCCGATGATGATGAGGAGAATCTCCTTCTTTATCATCATTGCCACGACGCCGATTACGCCGCCCAGGGCCAGACTCCCGGTGTCGCCCATCATTATTTCGGCCGGGTGTGCGTTAAACCAGAGGAACCCGACGCAGGCTCCGGCAACCGCAAGACAGAGAACCGCCAGCTCGCCGGCTCCGCGGATAAAGGGAATCTGCAAGTACTCGGCAAAATCGACCCGTCCGGCGAGGTAGGCGAGGGCCGTAAAAGCCATGGCTACCATAATGACGAGCCCGGAGGCCAAGCCGTCGAGACCGTCGGTAAGGTTGACGGCGTTCGTCGTGCCGACGAGGAGCAGAATACCGAAGGGAACATAGGCCCAGGAAAGTTCAAGGAGCGGCTGCTTCATAAAGGGAACGAAGAGGAGGGATCCTGCGTCCCCGCCGTGAAAATAGAGAATCAGGGTAATAAGAAGCGAGACCAGAAGCTGCCCTCCGAGCTTTACCCAGCCCCGAAGCCCCGGAGAACCCTTTCGGTAGGTTTTCAGGTAGTCGTCGACGAACCCGAGCGAGCCGAAACCGACAACGGCGATAATACCCAACCAGGTGTAGACGCTATCGAAGTCCATCCAGAGAAGAACCGAGAACAGCGTCGCGGTATTGATCATGATACCGCCCATCGTCGGCGTGCCCGACTTGGCCTGATGCGACAGAGGCCCGTCGGGTCGAATGGACTCCCCCGCTTCCTTTCGCCGGAGAAAGCTAATGACCGCCGGGCCGAGGACAAAACAGATAAGCAGCGAGGTAACCGCGGCATAGGCAGCTCGAAAGGTGATGTACTGAAAGACGTTGAAGGGGGTGAAATAGCGAACCAGAGGATAAAGAAACTCCCGAAACATCTACGCCTCCACCTTTCTCAAGACCTCGCCGATTCGCTCCAACGCGGCTGCCCGGCTTCCCTTTATCACGACCAAGTCTCCGGGTCGAACGTACTCTTCCACTCGACGCGTCAGATCGTCGAACTCGTCGGTCCAGAAACAGCCGAGAGCCTCCCCATCGCGACTGACCGCGTCGTAGGCCTCGAAAAATTCTTCCCCGTAGAGAAACAGTGCCTGAGGGCCGAAAGAGAGGGCCGCCTGGACAACCCCTGCGTGCCCCGCGGGCCCCTGCTGCCCGAGCTCCTTCATCGGCCCGAGAACCAAAACGACCCGCCCGGACCAACCGCTGTCGGCGACCAGCTCTAAGGCGGCCCCGACGGACTCGGGATTCGCGTTGTAGCAGTCCTGCAGGATGGTCACCGGCCCTTGGATAAGCTCCCCTCTTCCGAACAGAGGCCGGGCCGACTCGAGGCCGTCGGCGATTATTCCGGGCTCGATCCCCATCTCGACGGCGAGGGTCAGGGCGCCCACGGCGTTGTGCACGTTGTGACGCCCCGGAAGTCGGAGCCGTATACGGCGGCCCCGCCACAGGAGGACGGACCCCGAGAGCCCTTCGGATTCCACCGCTTCGAGGTCCGGCGTGACGCCCTCCCCGTAGTAGACAACCCGGCCGTTCACGCGGTCGGCGAGAAACCGGGCGTACCCGTCGTCCCGGGGAACCAGACAGGTCTGGGAACCGTCGAAATGCTCGGCAATTCGCGCCTTCTCCTCCGCGATACCCCGCTGGGAACCCAGGAGGCCGATGTGGGCCGTCCCGATGTTTGTTATGAGCGCCCAATCCGGCCGGACGAGGTCCGCCAACCGTCCCATTTCCCCCGGGCGGTTCATCGCCATCTCGAAGACACCGTAACGGTAGCTTTTGTCCAGGGGCATCACGGACAGGGGAATACCGATGGTCGAGTTATGGTTCCCGGGCGTCAAGAAGGCGGTTCCGGCAAGACGAAGGATGCCGCCCACCAACTCCTTGGTCGTGGTCTTACCGTTGCTCCCGGTAATGCCGACCCGGGTCATTGCGGCCTGCTTTTCGATGGCACGGCGGCCGAGGGCGTGGAGAGCCTCGTCGCTATCCTCGACCATCAGCAGGGCCTTTCCCCGAGACCTTTCCCCGGAAGGGACGGAGGGCTTTCGGCTTACCAGGGCTGCCGCCGCACCCCGGTCGAGGGCGTCGGAAACAAAGAGGTGACCGTCGGTTCGCTCCCCCGGCAGTGCGATAAAGAGGCTTCCCGTCTCGACGGTGCGCGAATCGACGCCGACCGCCGAAAACCGGACCGGAGGATCTCCAACCACTTGCGGTTGCGTCGCTGCTATAATTTCTTCCAGAACGAGGAGGCTCTTCATTCGGCGTCGCTCACAATCTGAATTCGTATCGATTGACCCGGCTCGAGGGGCTCGGCCTCGAGGTACTCTTCGGCGACCTCCCGGATACGCTTCGGAGACCGAAGAACCGCGATAGTCGCGATGAGCCGCTTGTTCTCTTCGATCGAACGGCGTTGCTGCGTTTCCAGCCGCGCCACGTCGCGGGAGAGCTGCACAAAGCGGTAGCCCTGCCAGACGTTGGCAAAGAGCAGAACCGGGAGAAGAACGAGGACCGTTACGAGAATCAACTTGAAGCCGTTTCCGTCTTTCGACCCGCTTCTCATACCGCAACCCTCTCGAGGACCCGGAACTTGGCGCTCCGAGCAGCGGGGTTCCGATCGACCTCTGCTTCCGAAGGGACAATCGGCTTACGGTTTACCCGACGAAAGATAGCCTCATCTCCTTTTTCCGTCGGTTCCGGTCGAGTCACGGGCGCCTCGTCGGAAACCGGGCGCTCTTTCTCGAGGAAGAAGCGTTTGACGATTCGGTCTTCGAGGGAGTGAAAAGAGATGACTCCGATGCGCCCTCCCGGAGGTAGCAGGTCGGCAGCGCCCTCGAGGGCCCTCCGGAGTCGCCCGAGCTCATCGTTGACCGCGATGCGAAGCGCTTGAAAGGTCCGGGTGGCCGGATGAATCCGGCGGTAGCGTTGCTCCTTCGGCACGGCGCGCCGGACTATCTCGGCCAATGCGGCTGCGTCCTCAATCGGGGCTCCCTGCCGGGCCCGAACGATTGCCTTGGCGATCCGGCGGCTTAGACGCTCCTCTCCGTAGGAGTAGATAAGGTCCGCAAGCTCGGTTTCGGGGGTTCGGTTGACGATGTCTCCCGCGGAGAGGGGCGCCTCCGGGTTTAGGCGCATGTCCAGCGCTCCTTCCTCGGTAAGAGAAAAACCGCGGTTCGCACCACGAAAGTGGTACATAGAGACCCCTAGATCCAGCAAAACCCGGTGCGGCACTTCGGTTCCGCCCCCTCCCGCGAAATAGTCGTCGAACCATACGGTCCGAAATTCGACACGATCGGCGACGTCGGCGAGCCTTTCTCGGGCTCGCCGAAGCATCACCGGATCCGCGTCAAGCGCAACGAGACGAATACGGGAAAAGTGTTCCAGAAAGAGCTTCGCATGACCCCCCTCGCCCAGGGTTGCGTCCACGATTACTCCGGTCGGGTCCGTAGGAGCCAAGAGCTCCAGCACGGCCTCCGGCAGCACCGACTGATGGATCGGTTCCATCGCCATTCAGACGCCCCCTAGAAGGAGATGAGTCCTCCCAGTTCCTCCGCAGCTTCCTGAAACTCATCCTCGCTTTCTGCGAGATACCGATCGTATTCCTCGGTATCCCATATCTCGATATAGCGCTTAATTCCCAGAATTACGCACTCTCGACGAAGACCGGCGGACTCCTGGAGAGCCGGCGGCAGGTTGATTCGCCCTGCCTTGTCCAACTCCAACTCCTGAGCCGGCGCGATAATTCGTCGCTGGAGCAACCGCGCCCGCTTCGTAAAGGGGGACGCCGCTCCCATCAGATTGTCGGACACGGTCCGCCACTCTTCCGGGGGAAAAAGCCAGAGACAGCGATCTATTCCGCGGGTCACTACCAGCACGTTCCCGGTAATCCCTCCGCGAATGCGAGCAGGTATGAGCAACCTCCCCTTTTCGTCCAGAGAGTTGTGGAATTCGCCGGTAATCATCCCTTATTTTCCACTTTCGCCTAATTTCTCCCACTTTTCTCCACTTGTGCTCTATTCTACGCCGCCTAGGGGGGATGTCAACATAGTCGACAGAATAAGTTTCAGGAAACGAGAAAGATTTGATTAATCGCTAAATGTTTGTGTAGTTCTTTATTCCAGGAAAGCCGGTGTCCGCCTGCTCGGCGGATTCGAGGAGAAAAGACGGTAGTTCAGGTGGGGAAAGAGGTTGTGACGTTTTTCCAACTTGGTGAGCCACTCGGTGCTGACCGTCCCCCGGCAGAGGGAGTCGTAGATTGCCTCGACGTTCAGAACATGCTCCTTTATCCGGCGGACGGCGTAGGCTACCGTCGTTCCCGACCGGATCATAAAGGGCCAATCCGAGGCTTGTGCCAGGAGCGTCTCCCGGGCAGCCTGGGCGAGGGCACGTTCCTTCAAGCCGTGCTCGTCGGGAAACCGTTCGGTCAGCTCTCTCATCCTCTCTGTGGCGTGGTGTGTATGCCGGTAGATCCAGTCGTTGGAGCCGTCCAACCACACTTCGGAGTAGCCTTTGGTACCCCAAGAGGAGTACGCGGGCCGGATAGTCTGGTCCGGCGGCGCTTCTTTGAGCACCTGCTTAGGCGTCGCGAGGGTGGCGACCGAGTCCTCCCGGGCCAGGCGACGGATAACCGCTTCGAGCCACGCGGGCCCTTCGAACCACCAATGGCCGAAGAGCTCGGCGTCGAAGGGGGCGGTGATGACCGGTGTTCCGTCGACGAGGGGAGAAACCCTCTCTACCAGGCGCTCGATGTTGTAGACAAAGTTATCCGCGTGCTCCTCGACGGTTTCGGCCGCACGGTCCGGATCGTAGGGGTTCTTCTGGTCGGTTGGGCCGGTAACGGCGTAGTACTTCAGCCCGGTGAAGGCCCGGAGGCTCCCCTGGTGGACATAGGGACCGATGTAGTCGAGCGGAAGGTCGAACCCGATATCCCGGTAGAAATCGCGGTAGGTCGGGTCTCCGGGGTAACCGTCCTCCGAAGACCAGACCTGATGCGCCGAGTAGACATCCCGCCCCAAAACCGCTACCCCGTTCGGGCACGCGAGGGGCCGGTAGACCCCGTTGTGCGGACGGTCTTGGGAGAAAAGCACGCCGTGGCTTGCGGCAACGAAATAGTCGAAGCCGTACTCCTTGAGCACCTCCTCGACCCCGGGAAAGTATCCGCACTCGGGAAGCCAGAAGCCCCTCGGCGACTTCCCGAAGGTCGTCGAATGAAAGCGCTCGGCGATCGAAACTTGGGCCTTTATCGTCTCCGGATAGTGCTGATAGTGGGGCAAGAAGGGATGCGTCGCCGCCGAGGTCAAGAGCTCCACGTACCCCTTCTTCCAGTAGTAGTCTAGCCCCCGGAGGATGTTGCCTTCGTACCGCCCGGTGAAGTCGGTCAGATTCTCCCGGAAAAGGTCGAGATACATCTGTGCGACCCGGCGGAAAGCCGGCATACCGGTGGTTCGCTCCACCTCTTTCTCGGCGAGCTCTATGAGACGGCGCAGATGCTCGGTGTAGCGTCCTTGAAGAAGGGGGTCCTCGAGCATCGATGCCAGGGAAGGAGAGATGGAAATCGCGAGGCGAAAGGGCACCTCATCGGCCTTAAGACGATCGAAGACCCGGAGCAGCGGAAGATAGGTCTCCGAAAGGGCCTCAAAGAGCCAGTCCTCCTCGAGAAACCGGGAATGCTCCGGGTGCCTCACGTAGGGGAGATGAGCCTGTAGGATTAGAAGCAGTGTTGTATTCGGCATACGCGTACCGTCAGGCGCCGAGGAGCTTTTCGTCGATCAAGGATATTATTCGTTGAGGAATCCGCTTGCCGAAGGTCGACACGCCGAGCCTATCCAAGCCCGAATAGGCGAGCACTCGATCCGAACGGTCGGTGCTCGTCTCTTCGGCTGCTTCCACGACGGTCCCCGGCGGGACCATTATCGTTCCCGATGCGGCGTGTGTCTCCTCCTTACCGTCGACCCGACTTACCAGGCTTGCCCGGTAGCGGGTGTTTCGTTCCGGAAGATGTATGTACCACTGAAGATCCGAGAGCTGTACCGGAATGTCGAAGGAGTCGACCACGGCTCCCGAGGCATCGAGCTCTGCGACCCGGAGAACAAGCCCGTCGAAGTGTACCCGGGATTCGAGCCCCTCCACGAGGGCGTCTGCCAACTCCCAATAGGCAAAGGCCCAGGCGGGATCCCGGAGCATCAGCACGACCCGGGTCGTATTGTAACTCTTCGGCAGCACGTAGGTATCGTCCGGATCGTAGTAGAGCTCTTCCGAATCGATAATCCGGTATTTGTGGCGCTCAATCTTGGTCTGATCGTTGTCAGTCGCTTCGCGCTCCGTCTGGCTCTCGATAATTGCTTCTACCACCTGCTCGATAAGTGCGAGCCGTGAGAGAGACGGATCAACCTCTATATCGTATTGGTTCGCTACGCGAACGAGTGTTTCAAAGCTCAGCTCCTCCAAGCGTTCGCGATTCATCAGTGCCTCCAATTCCTGCCATGGCCTATCGTAGGCAGGGGCCGATCTAACTGTCAATAACCGGCGTTCGGAGTCTTTGGCGGGCGGACCGCCGAGAGGAGCATGACATCGCCGACGTTTGCCTTCTTCGCGATGCGGTCCATCGGGCGCTTTATCCATTCCGGGGCGGCACCCCGGGCCAGCCCTCCCCAACTGACCTTTCGAAGAACGTCAAACCCGACGTCCGCCAGGAGGCGTCCAAGGCCCTTGGCGGTAAAGAGATGGACGTGGTCGGGTATGACGCTCCGCCATCGTGAACCGAAGAGACGGGCTTGAAACCCACCCCGGTCCGGGGTGACGATAACCAGTCGACCTCCAGGGGCCAAGACGCGGTAGATCTCTTGGACGAAACCCCGGGCGTCGGCTATGTGCTCGATGACGTGAGAAGTATGGACAACTCCGAAATGCCCCTCGGGGAACCGGGACTCTTCGAGGGTACCGACGAAAACCTCGACTCCCCGGTTCCGGCGGGCATATTCCGCCGCCGGCTCGCACACCTCGACACCTGCCGGCTCCCATCCCGCTTTCTTGAACTCTTCGAGGAGCCGCCCGGTCGCGCAGCCGATATCGAGAACCCGGGGCGTCGGAGCCTTCGAGGGATCGAAGGAAAAGTCGATATCCTCGAGGCCGAGGCGCATCAACTCGAAAAAGATCTCGGCGTTCTCCAGCTCGTAGCGGAAGTACTCGTCGTCGTACCGCAGAGAGAGGTCCTCCGACACCGGCATGGGCTGTTGGAACACGTGTCCGCACCGGCGGCAACGGACGTAGACATGGTCGGGGAAGTGCCAGTATGGACGGTAGTCCCGGGATCCGCAGACCGCGCAGGGGACCACGAACTGACGCTCCCGGCCGGCGGGAGACTTGGAGAACGTCTTCAAGGAGCCGTCCGCACCTGGATTTCGACGGATCGCACCGCTCGGTTTCCTGCGTAATCTTCGGCGACGATCTCTATGACCGAGGTTCCGGTAAGAAGCGTGGTTTCCCCGAGGGGAAGCTCCTGACCCGGCCGTGGCGGAAGAGGAAGCGTATAGTCGCTTCCGGCGATCAGACGCCCCTCCCGAACTCGAATGCTCTCGAGGGCAAGGTCGAAGACCTGCCGTCCGTCGACGAAAGCCCGGACCAGATACGGCGGCAGGGGAGCGGGAAAGGAAGACCCGGGATTCGGGTCGTATACGTTGGCGAAAAGAGAGACCCGTCCCGGAGACAACTGGAGGGCGGGCGTAACGACTTCCCGTCCCCCTTGAGACTCTATGATCACCTCTCCGATAACAGGCGGCAGCCTGTCCTCTCTCTCCGGCAACAGGACCAAGGGGTTAACAAAGGAGGAGAGCTCCCGGTCCTCGACGTAGAAACCGAGAAAATCACCCGAGGAGTAACCGGAGCCCCCGAGAGCTCCAATCGGTTGCCCCTCGGACACGGTAGCAGGATCATCGGCAATAGAAACCTCGCCGAGGTGCGCGTAGACGCTCCGGAACCCCTGTCCGTGGTCCAAGACGACAACGTTTCCCAGCACGCCGGGGACCGCGTGAAAGGGCCGGCCGGCACCGCGCCGGAAGATAATCTCACCGTCGTGGGCCGCCGTAACCTCGTCCGTCGGGGAGCCGAGATCGAGCCGCCGGCTGTAGTCCCCGGCGACCACCTGGGCGAAGCTCACAGCGATTATGGGGCTCTCCACCGGCCAATCCCAGGCCGAGAGCGACCCTGAGAGGGAGAAAACCAGCAGACCGGCGAGTAAAAGCCGCTTTAGAGGATTCTTCATTATCCGCGCTCCAGGGCAATCGAAAGTATATGGTCTTCGATACCCAGATAGCTGACCCAATCCCGGACATCCAGGAAAACCGACTCCGCCTCGACCGATAAGCGGAAAACCAAACGCCCCGGGGGAACCACGGCGCGGATCGACTGTCGCCCTTCTGATTCCGTAGAGAGAAGAACCATTTGCCCCGGGCGGGCCGAAAAGCCGGAGAGGGTCCCCGCGCCTTCCAACGGCCAGGATCGCCCGCTCCCGGGACTCACGAAGCTGACACCGTTCGGCGTCTCGACGGCGGCCAATCCGTACTCAGAGAGAAATTTCAGGAATACGGGCCGCCGGAAGTGAGAGGTCAAATCCCCTTGAACACCCGGTGTGAGTTGTCCGTCCCGAAAATTGAGAAAGAGCAACCGTTGCGGATCTACCCCGACCACCGCCGCGATGGTCCCGGCAGCCTCGTTCATCGAAACCCCGTATACCACCGGTATCCGGCTTCCGAGGGTTCGGTATCGGGCGGCTTCGGCCCCTTCGGCGTCGAGAAGCATGATTTCTCCGCTGATCAACCCGACGGCGGTCATGGAATCCCCCGCGGCAACGTCGGTAACAAGGGAGGGAAGCTTCCGGGACCAGAGCGCCTCGCCGTCGGCGCCCCACTCCGAAAGCCCGCCACCGTCGGGATGAAGAATGTAGAGCCGTTCCCCGAGCCCGAGGGGGTACCCCGGTTCGTTGATCGAACGGACTACCCGCCCGTCGGAATCCCGGAGAACCGCCGTCTCGGAGACGCTCGAGTAGTTGACGAAGCTCTCTTCGAAGAGCGCCGCGTCGTGTATTATCTGCTCCCGAAACACCAACCGGCCGTCGGAAGCGAAATAGCCGATGAGCGACCCGAGACGGAAGGGTATTCCCTTATCGACGCCGGCGCTGATCGAGGAGTCGTTAACATCGAGACTCCAGAGCGGCCGGACGAGAAGCTCTTCCTCGGCGGATCGGGCAAAAATCACTATGTAGAAGAAAGACAGGCCGAGTACGAGAAGAAAACCCCGGGCGCGCCGGAGCGCCGCTTCTTTCCTCATGCCGAGGAGGCTCCCCGTCGTTCCTCCGCCTTCCGCTCGTCGGTCTCCATCTTCTGCTTCCAGACGTCAAACTTTTTCTTGACCAGTTCCGCCGGGTGCGGTTCCCCGAGGAGCATGTGGAGCCGGCGAAGCGCGGCGAGATAGGCGATAGCGACCTTGAAGTCGTCAATGCGCTCCGTGGAGAGCTCGTACTTCTCCCGGTAGCGGTCGGCGGATTTCTGAAGAAGGCGCTTCGTAAGCTCCAGATGGCCGAGGCGCGCCTCGTAGCCGTCGACCCGGGGATCGAGCCCCGCGACCAAGGTCTTTAGATTCAGAAGGTTTTTCGCCACCGTCGCGAAGCGCCCTTCGAGCTCGACGAAGGACCAGCGCCACTTTGAGTTGTCTCCGAAGCCGTCTTCCACCGATTGAATGGTAAAACCGATCTTCCGTACAAGGTCGTACCGCTCCTCGTCGTCTACCTCCCCGATCTGCTCGAGGTAGTCGCTGTAGTCCGAAAAGGGGGCGTCTATGTAGTTGGTAACCACCTCTTCGAGGTAGATAATGCTCTGATAGCAGCTTTTCCGGGCGTCGTTGAGAAAGGCTTCGTTCTTGACACCGAGGAGGGCCAAGGAGAGGCGGTTCATCAAGAGAAAGTAGGAAGCCAAATTGGAGCGTTCGTCGGCAAGGGTCAGCCGTTTGTAAGCTCCCTGATCGGTACCGCCGCTGATAGACGTCGCAATGGTCTGCTCTCGGGAGAGAATTTGGTCGGTAGCGGACTTGTATTCTTTGATCTTGTCGAAGTAGCGTTTCTTGGCTTCTGCGCTAATCTTCCCCATTATTCCCGTACTTTGCCAGCAACTCTTCCGCGTGGACTCGCGAAGTCTTTCCGCTCTTGTCGCCGGCGAGCATCCGAGCTATCTCCTCAACGCGAAGATCCCCGGAAACGTGAGATACCGTGGTGACCGTCCGGTCCCCCTTGAGAGCCTTTTCGACTCGTATGTGATTATCGGCGCGAACCGCTATCGATGCAAGGTGGGTAATACAGAGGACCTGCTTGTATCTCGACAACTCTCGAAGGTGCTTTCCCACCGCCAAGGCGACCTCACCGCCGATTCCGGCGTCGATCTCGTCGAAGAGCAGGGTCGACACGTCGTCGCTCTGGGCCAACACCGTCTTGATCGCGAGCATGACCCGGGAGATCTCTCCCCCGCTGGCTATCGCGGTCAGAGACTTCAACGGCTCCCCGGCGTTCGGAGAGATAAGGAAGGCCACGTCGTCGGTGCCGTAGGGTCCGCAAGCAGCCTTCCCCGAGGCGCCGGTTTTCGTCGTGACGGAGACCGAAAAGGTGGTTTTGGTCATACCCAGGTGGCGGAGAATGGACTCGATCTCCCGGGAGAGGTTCGCCGACGCGGCCTTTCGTTTCTCGGAGATGGTCTTGGCCTTCGCAAGAACCTTCCGCTCGCCTTCGGCGATCTCCGCCTCGAGCTTTCCCTTGTCGTCTTCCCAGGTTTCGAAGCTTGCGAGCTGCTCTTTCGACTCGGCGAGGTAGGCCAAGAGCTCGGCGATAGTGCTTCCGTACTTCTTCTCGAGTCGATGTATGAGGGCGAGGCGGTCCTCGACCTCCTCGAGGCGCGTCGGGCTAAAACGGACCGAATCGGTGTAGCTGCGAATCTCCTGGGCCACGTCGTCGAGCTCGAAGAACGACTCGTCGAGACGCTGAGCCAGGGGAACCAGTTTGGGATCGATACCCGTGGCGCCCTCGAGGCTGTGGCGGGCCCCCCGCAGAGGTCCGAGGGCTCCTCCCCGGTTCTCCGCCAGGGCGTTGTAGGCCTCCTCGAGGGCGGAGAAGAGTTTTTCGTGCTGAGAGAGGAGTCGCCGCTCCTGATCCAGCTCCTCCTCCTCTCCCTCCTTGAGAGCCGCCGACTCAATTTCGTTTACGGCAAATTGCAGGATGTCCATCTCCCGGAGACGCTCCCGCTCGCTGGCGACCATCTTCTCGTAATGCTTCTTCCGGTGGGAGAGCTCGGAGAACTCCCGGGAGAAGAACTCGACTTCGGCCTCGTAACCGCCGAAGCGGTCCAAGAGACGACGGTGGTTCGCCTCGACGAGGAGGGACTGGTGCTCGTGCTGACCGTGGAGATCGAGGATCAGACTCGTGAACTCTTCCAATTGGGAGCGGGTGCAGGGTGTCGACTGGATGTAGATGGCGCCCCGGCCGGTTCGGCGGATCGTCCGGCGGATCAGAATCCCCCCCTCCTCCACCTCGATATCCTTTTCTCTCAGCCACCGGCGCGCCTCGCCGTCCTCTTCGATTCCGAAGAAGCCCGAGACAACGGCTTCTTCCGTCCCGGAGCGAATCAGGCTCGTTTCCGCCTTGGCGCCGTGGAGAAGCCCGAGAGCCCCGGCGAGAACCGACTTTCCGGCGCCGGTCTCCCCGGTAAGAATATTGAGACCATCGGAAAAGCGGATCGACAGCCGATCGACCAGCGCGATATTCTGGACGGTGAGCTCCTCAAGCATCGGGACCCCCGGACCAGTTCAGCTTACTCCGCAACACGTCGTAGAATGTGCGCTTCTCGGAGCGTAGAATCCGGGCACGCTCAACCGAAGCCCGAACGGCGATGCGGTCCAGGGGGAGAACGGGAATCTGGGCCTGCCCGTCCACGGTCAAAACCAGTGACGTTCGTTGATACTCGTCTATCTCGATATCGATCTGCTCTTCCGCCGGAACGACCAGGGGACGATGGGAGAGGGTAAAGGGAGAAATGGGGTTGATGATCATCGCTTCCATGCCCGGATGGAGAATCGGCCCCCCGGCAGCGGCGGAATACGCCGTCGAACCCGTCGGCGTCGCGACGATAATACCGTCGGCTCTATATCGGGCCACGAAGGTTTCCGAAAGACGAACCGAAAGTCGGACAATTTTGGCTATCCCGGCGGACGAAATGACCGCGTCGTTTAGCCCGATGTACTTTCCTATCTCCCGCCCTCCCCGAATATGGGTGACGGAGACCAAGAGCCGTCGCTCCGCCTCTATTACGCCGCTCCGGTACTGCTCGAAGGCGTCTTTCCACTCCTCTTGGATAACCTCGGTGATAAATCCGAAGTCCCCGAGATTCACCGGAAGAATGGGAATGCTCCGGGAGGAGAGAATCCGGGAGCTAAAGAGGACGGTTCCGTCGCCCCCGAGGGAGATCGCGAGATCGTAGTCTTTGAGGGCCGGCTGGGCCGCGTTCCCGGAGTAGCGGAAGACCACGACGTCGATGCCCTGCTCCTCCAGGTAGATCCGCACCTCCTCCGCGAGGGCGTCGGCGTGAGGTTTCTCGGTATTCGCTATTACCAGGACATGACGTATGGTCAGTCTCATCTTTCGCACTATAGCCGGGGGCCCGAAGGGAAGTAAAGCTTAGGGTAGCGTCGCCAAAACCCGCTCGATCGTCGTCACCTGTTCCTTTCCCAGGCGGGGGTAGAGCGGAAAACTCAAGGTCCGCAGCAGAAACCCCTGAGCCCGAATAACCGAGGCGGCCTCTTCGGCGGTGGCATGCCCCGCGAGGTAGGACCCGGAAAAACTACTCTCGGTCTCCACCCCATACTTACGGGCGTAGGTTGCCGCGTCCTTCACGCTTCCCTCGAGAATTACGGAAAAAACCGGCCAGACCGGGCTTGCCGTCTCCGGTTGCGCCGGTGTGGAATGGCGCCCCCGCCCCAGAGCCCGGGAAAAACGCTCGGCGAGCTCCTCCCGGCGGGTCAGCTGCTTCTGCAGCTCTGCTAACTGGGTAATTCCGAGAGCGGCGTTCAAATCCGAGAGACGGCTCTCGGGGAGCAGACCGACGGCGAGCTCTTTGGCCTTCGTCGCGACCTGCCGGTCCCGAAACACGACGATCGCGCCCCCCGCGGCGGTAAGGATATGGCTCGCCTCGAGACCGATAACGGTTACCTGGCCGAAGCTCCCGGCAAGCTGCTCCTCCAAGGTGGCTCCGAACCCCGTCGACACGTCTTCGATAACCGGAACGCCCAGGGAAAGTATCGCCGGAAGGTCCGGCACCAAACCCAGCGGCGTGTCGACGACGACGGCCCCGACGGCCGGCGCCTCGGAAGTTCCCTCGGCAGCCACCAAGGCTTCCAGGGCGCCGGGAGCCACTACCGGCGTGTCCGCCTCGGCATCTACCACGGCGACACCGTACCCGAGGGATCGGGCAACCAGGGCGTACACGGGGTGGCAGAGGGCCGGGACGGCGATGGTCGCCCCTTCCGAAAGCTCGAGGGCCCGGATCGCGATTTCCACCGCCCGGGTGTACTCCCGGAGCGCAAGGGCGTAGCGCCCTTTCAACAGCGAGCTAACCTCTTTCTCCAGGCGAGCCGACGCCTTCCCCGGGCCTATCTCGTCGTTGACCAGACAGGAGAGAACCGCGTCCATATCCTTACGGCGGATAAAGGGCTTAGAGATCGGAATTGTTGCCAAGGACTATCGCCCGACCTGTTCCAACGCCCGGAGCTCCCGGACGTCGAATATTCTGTTTACATTTAGGATGATCAGATAGGCCTCGTCCTGGGGTACGACACCACGGATATATTCGTTTCCGATGCCGCTCATCATTTGCGGCGGATTCTGAACGGCCTCTTGCTGTACGGTTACAACCCGTTGAACCCGGTCGATCATGATCGCCAGATGCGTTTTCTGGACGTTCACGATGACAAAACCGCTCAAGAGCCTGTCCTCGTCGGAAAGCTCTATCTCTCGGAGATGAAAGCGCTTCCGGAGGTTGATGACCGGAATAATCTCGCCCCGGAGGTTGAATATCCCCTCCACGTAGTCCGGGGCGTGGGGAATCTGACGCACCTCCTCGACCTGGACTATGCCTTCGACGTCCATGATGTCGATACCGTACGTCTCGCCACCGAGCTGAAAGGTTACGAGCTGCACCGTTGGAGTGGACATGGCACGATGATAGTGGAGATGTTAGCCGTGTTCAAGATCCGGACCCGGCGATCCAGCGTTCCGACGGCAGACGGCGATAGGCTTCCATGACCTCCCGGAACCGCTTCTCGATCTCTTCGGTGGAAAGGCCCACCGCCTCGGGGGTCAACCCCCGGGCCCGCTCGGTAACTTCCTCGGGTTGGGGCACCACACCCCGGGCGTGGGGATCCCCAGGATGCCCGACGAAACGGTACAGCTCTTCGGCAACCTCGCCGAAGGAACCGGTAAGACGCTCGAAGGCCAGGAACCGCAGGTTATCGGCGGCCACCTCTAAGGGGTAGCGATACCAGTAGTGGGCGATATCCCGGATAAGCTCCGGGAAGAGGTAGCGGGTCGTCGTGTCTCCGAAGTAGCTCCAGGCGAAGGAGAACCAGTTGATCATCGAAGGAACCAGCGCCACCGGCTTCCGCACCAGGCAGACGAGCTTTGCATCCGGAAAGTGGCAACGGAGGGAGCGCAGCTTTCCGGTGAAGACGGGGTTTTTCGAAAGAAAGTGCTTCTCCGGCCCGTGGACGTAGAGGTGACGTTGGACGCACCGTCGGTAGAAACGCATCAGACTCCGGCGGCGAGCCGGGGCGATCAACCGGTCGAAGGAGACGATCGGTAGTGCCCGGGAGCTCCCGGGAAAGAAGAACCAGATAAAGAAGCTCGCCCACCGGTAGAAGAGGAGCCCTTCGTCCTCCTCCGGTTCCGAAAGGCCGACTCTGTGGTACGGCACCGCCTCCAATACCCGATCGTCGAAGCTATGGATAGAGCTCTGAATCGGCGCGCCGAACCGAGCGTCTAATCTTCGGGCAAGGGCCCAGAGCTTCCGCTGAGAAATTGAGGGGGTCACGTAGATCTCCCGGGTGGAAAATGCGGCGAAGGCTTCGCTGTCCCGGGCAAGCCGGCGGTAGAGAAAGGTGCTTCCGCTTCGAAAGTTCCCCAGGATAAACAACGGCGAGCGAATCTCCACCCGGCGAAACCCGGGGAAAAAGAGATGGTCAAGGGCAAAGCAGAGCCAGGTGACGCAGAGATGGACCGGCGCCAGAAAGGCGAAGGCGGCGTAGAAGCGAAGACGCCGGTGCCCGAATCGAAGGTGGTCGGAACGAGGCATAGGCTAAAATAACACCAGGCGAAGCGAAGCGACTGCCGCAAGTCCGACAACGATAAGGCGGAAGGGCCGCTCCGGGAGGGTGCGGGCTACCCAGACGCCGACGGCGGCTCCCGCGAGTATCGGAACCGTCAAGA
This sequence comes from uncultured Spirochaetaceae bacterium, assembly GCA_964413945.1. Lineage (GTDB taxonomy): Bacteria > Spirochaetota > Spirochaetia > DSM-27196 > PWMO01 > CAYPUT01. Next base: position 6,348 of record CAYPUT010000001.1, on the reverse strand, counting down.
TGAGAAGTAGAGGGATCGCATCGACGGTCACCGTCTTCCAATAGAAAAGGTGAAAGGGCACCTTCGTGACGTTCATCAGAAAGAAAAACCACGCCGTCGTTCCGATAAACTGCTCCTTGTTGTACCCCTTGGACATCAGGTAGAGGTTCATCAGGGGGCCTGCGGCGTTTCCAACCATGGAGGAGAAGCCGCCGGCGGACCCGAGAAGCCCGGACACCAGGGGAGTCCCTGGAATAAAGAGCTCTCTGCCGCGTACCTCGCGCCAGAGTAACAGGAGAGAGCTTCCGAGAAGAACCCCTCCCATGATGCGCCGGAAAACAAGCTCCGAAACGTTCCCCCCGACGAGCGCTCCGACGACGATTCCCAACAGCGCCCAGGGAAAGAGACGCAACACCGTCGTCCAATGGGTGCTTCGGTAGTAGTGACGGATCGCGACCCCGTCACCCACCACGAAAAGGATAAGAACGATCCCGGCCGAAACCCGGGCCCCGAGGATCTCGGCGAAGATCGGAATCGCGAGCATGGTCGATCCCCGAATACCGGTACGAGAGACACCGAGAAATATCGCCGCCGGAATCATGGCGACCCACTGAGCAGCGGAGATTTCGGTCATCCGGGGGAATATACCAAAAAGAAACGGGGCGGGGCGATTTCTCGCCCCGCCCACCAGAGAGACCAAGCCCGTCAGACGCTACGGGCAGGACAACTACAACTACCCGCCGAGCACGCCGCTCCAGAAACGCCAGGTGGCCGACAGTACTACGGCAATCGCGAAGACCAGCCCGACGTTCATGAGCGGTTTGGTCTTAAGCTCGCCCATCACGTTGTCGCGACTCGACATGATCATCCAGAGGACGATTAGCAGCGGTGCGAAACTGATGTTAAACGCCGCGCCGTAGATGACGAACTGAAAGGCGTTCCAACCAAAGAGCGGGGCCGTGGCGCCGATAAAGGTAACGACCAGCTCCGCCCCTTTGAAGCGACCCGAGGTCGGATCAACTTCCCAACCGAGGGTATCGCTGATGATAAACCCGGAAATGAGCACCTGAGACACCATCGTGGTAAAGACGGCGCCCAAGAGTCCGATCGAGAACAGGTACACCGACGCACTTCCGGCGAAGGGCTCGAGGGCCCGGGCGGCGCCGACGGCTCCGGTAGCAACTTCCCCGGCGACGAACAAAGTAGAGCCGACTGCCATCAAAATGACAACCTGGACCAAGATCAGCATCACGTTGGTGTAGGTCAGCTCGAAGAAGCTCATCCCTTTGTACCGCTTACCCCAGCCCCGCTGCTGCGTACCGTAGGCCGCGAGCACGGGGACATTGATGGCGATGGCGGCTCCCAAGAGTCCGATCAAGGTAATGGCTTCGCCGGTGTTCGCCGGTGCCGACGGAATGAATCCACGGAAGAAGCCGCCCCAGTCGATATCGACGAGGAACAGAATCACCACAAAGGACAAAAGAAGCACCCAGACGAGAATCCTCAAGGTTGTCTCGACGATCTTGAGGTAGCGGACGCCCTTTCCCGGATTGAGAACGATAACGAGGACGAACACCAGGCCGACCACGGCTCCTATGCGTTGGTCCACGCCGAAGATCGCGTTAACCGTAATTCCAATAAGGGCGTACTGCACCGCATGGAATACCAAGTTAACGATAAATACCGATAGGCCGGTTACCCAGGCGGCGACTTCACCTAAGTGCTTTCGCGCCGCGCTAACCGGTCCCTCCCCCGTCGCTAGAGTTAACCTCACGAACAGGATACAAATAAGCCATATGGTGAATACCTGCGGCAGTATCGCCCACATGAACTTGAATCCGGTTTGTGAGCCCAGCACTACCGCCGCGGTTACCGTTGCACCACCGATGTTCAGTGCAATTGCCAACCACGCGGGCCCCATGAGCTTCGCCAATTTTCCAAACTTCGCGAATCCTGAGCTCTTGTCGGCTTCTTCAAGAAGCCGAAGCTGTTCATTCCTCGCTGCTTCGTCACTCATAGCAAACTCCTCCTCGGTCTAGCTTTGAAAGCGTCTGTATCTTGAGGTCTCTCCGGCGTTCGGGTTGTGCTTGTTCCTCCTTACCCAGCGTCTTTCTCCGGAGTTGCAGCAAGCCTATGCGTCTGAAGCGCCCGCCACACGTTTTCCGGTGAGAAAGGAATCTCGCGAATACGAACCCCGGTGCAATCAAAGATCGCTTGGGCAACGGCCGGGGCGACGGCCAAGATGCCGCCTTCCCCCATGCCTTTTGCCCCGTAGGGACCGGGGCCGTCCTCATTCTCTACGGTCAAACTGACCATCTCTTTCGGAATATCGTAGATCGTCGGAATCCGGTAGTCGAGGGAGCTCGGATTCATGATTCGTCCCTCGGGGCTGAGTACCAGCTGCTCCATCATGGTGAAACCGACACCCATAATCGCCCCGCCTTCGTCGAGGCCGGCTACTCGCTTTGGGTTGATGGCCTTTCCAACGTCGCTGACGGTCAGAAGCTTCTCTATCTGGACCTCTCCGGTCTCCTCGTCGACGGTCACCTCACAGGCGGTTACGAGGTATTCGTAAAAAGGTGTCTTGCCGCCAAGAGGGTGGGCCGGATCCTTCGGACCGAGAAAGGCCCCGTCGGCCTCTATCTCTCCGATGCCGGGACCGAACTCCTGGGAGAGAAGCTCCGATAGCGTACGACTCTCTTGCCCCGCGGTTACTACGCCCCCTGAAAACCCGATAACCGCCGCCTCAGCGCCGGAGCCGCGCCGGCTGTTCATCAGGGTCGAAATCTTCTTCTTGAGGTTGTTGCATGCGTCTATCAGGGCGCTTCCCATGGTTACCGTCGACCGGCTGGAGGCGGTAAGCGTGTCGAAGGGCACCATCGCGGTATCGGCGTTTACCAGGCCCACGGCGTCGAGGGGTACTCCCAACTCCCGGCTGACGATCTTTCGCATCGTGGTCCGGGAGCCCTGACCCATTTCTGTAGTCCCGACGTACGCTATTACGCTTCCGTCGGAGTTCAGCCGAACCCGGGCGAAGGAGTTGGTAGCCGGCACCGAGTTCTTGATTCCCAGGGCGATTCCCCGGCCTCGGCCTTCCGGAGGCGCCGTGGACCATTCCATGGCTTCGGCGGCCTTCTGAAGCGACTCTTTCCAATGCCCGTCGACGGGAGTCTCTCCCGGAATAAGCTCGTCCCCCCGCTCCGGGAGGTTGCGCATGCGGATCTCGACGGGGTCGATTCCCAGGCGCTCCGCCGCTTCGTTGAGCTGCCCTTCGACGGCCATCCCGGAGTGGGGAGCCCCGAAACCCCGAAATGCGGTTGTCGCCGCAGTATGGGTAAAGAGACCCCGGGCGAGGGTCCGGACGTTCGGGGTGCGGTAGGGTCCGGCGGCGAGCATCCCGGTTTTCCCGACGACCCGGGGCGCCACGTCGGTGTACGCCCCGACGCAGAGGTCGGCGATCATATCGTGAAAGACGATCTTGCCTTCGGCGGTAAAACCGGACCGGATCCAGACCCGGGCGGCCTCCCGCTGGGCCACCATAAAGCCTTCCTCGGCGGTCAGGGCTATCTTGACCGGCCGCCGGAGGTGATAGGCAAAGTACGCCGCCGCCGGTTCTATCTTCGGGTAGCCTCGGCCGCCGAAGCCCCCACCCTGATCCATGCCCCGTACGCGGACCTTCGACATCGGGAGGCCCATCATGGTCGCGACGATCCGGCGCAACTGAAAGGGGTGCTGGATGGCGGTAACGATGGTCACCCCGTCGTTCTCCGGGACGGCGTAGGCGGCGTAGGGCTCCATCGCAAAGTGATGAATGTACGGCGCCCGGTAGCTGTTCTCGAGAACCAGAGCGCACTCAGAGACGGCGTCCTCCAAGCTCCCCCAGCTCTGACGGAACTCGTACATGATGTTAGTGTCTTTGAGTTCGCTCTGGGGACGGATTTCCGGGTCCAAGACCAACGGCGCACCCTCGGCGAGGGCGTCCTCCGCCGAAAGAACCGGCACGAGGACGTCGTAGTCGACAACCACGTTTCGAGCTCCCCGGCGGGCTGTCTCGTAGCTTTCGGCAAGCACGATAGCCACCGGGTCGCCGTGAAACTTGGTCTCGCCGGAGGCAAGGATCGGCTGGTCCTCCGCAATAACACCGTAACGGGGCATCTCGGTAAAGATGTCTGCCGCGGTATATACACCGACGACCCCCGGCACATCGAGTGCGGGCGAGGAGTCGACGGAGTTGATTCGGGCCCGGGCACAGGGGAGCCGGACGAAGGCGCCATGGAGCGCACCGCCGATTTCGACGTCGTCGACGTACTTGATCGCTCCGGTGACTCGCTCGCGGCTCTCTTCTATTTCGAAGGTCCCCTGCTCGGTGTCCATGGCTTAAGAGGTAACCTCTCCTACGATTTGCCTAAACTCGTCATCAGTAACCAGGGCCTTGTTCTGAATTCCCAGGGCCTTCACCCGATTGACAACCTCGGTGGTTTGCTCGTCCGAGAGCTCCGGCATCCCGAGGTCTTTGATCTTCATGTTGATCGAGAGCACCCCGGACTTCTTACCCAGGACGTACTTGGCCTGTTCGCCGAACCACTTGGGATGCATGGCAAAGAGGGCCAACGGCTGCTCGTAGACCAGGTCGAGCCCCATGCCGGACTCCCGGGTAAAGGTGCGTTCACCGATAACCGGCTTGCTCGGAGGAATCTCCTGCTTGGCCATCTTCATCACTTCCCGGGCGGTGGAGGGCATCTTTGTGAAGTCGAGGTCTATCTCCACGTTGTAGAGCGCCTTGAGCGCTGCCGAGACCGTTTCGATCGAGGTGTTTCCGGTCCGCTCTCCGAGCCCGGCGATGCTACCGTGTACCACTTCCGCCCCGGCGGCTACCGCTGCGAGGGGGGTCGATACGCCGAGCTCGAAGTCGTTGTGGGTGTGGATCTCCGCGCTGACCCCGGTAATCTCGCGGATCCGCTTTACCATGTAGTAGGCGGCCTGGGGTATCAGGCAGCCGGTTGTATCGACGCAGGCGATGCCGTCGGGCTTGTTATCGCTCCCGGCGATGGCCTCGAGAAAACGCTCGAAGAACTCCGGCTCGGCCCGGGTAATGTCCATGGGGAAAACGGTAATATCGAGGTTCTTCGATCGGGCATACTTCAGGCCCGCCAGGGTCTTCTCGATGACCGTGTCCTCGGTCCACTTTTTGAACTGATACTGAAGCCGGGGTGTACCTACGGGCATCTCCATGATAATTCCGTCGACGCCGCACTCGACGGCGAGGTCGATGTCGCTCTCGGTAACCCGGCTAAGGACGTAGACCTTCGCCTTCGGCCGCATGTCGACAACGGCCTTTACCGCCTCGACGTCCTCGGCGGAAACCGCGGGCAGCGCAACCTCGATACGGTCGACCCCCATGGAATCAAGAAGCTCGGCGATGCGGAGCTTTTCCTCTTTTCGGAACACGACCCCCGGGGTCTGCTCTCCGTCGCGGCAGGTAACGTCGTGGAACCGCACCTTCTTCGGAAGGTCCGTAAGCTGCTTTCGGACCTCCGGGATGTAGTTAAAGGGGCTTACCCACCAATTGTCTGTGTGATACGGTTGACTCATCTCTTTTCTCCTTTAATCCTCGATAATCGCTACGGCTCGACACCAACCGGCGGAACCGGACTTTACCTTTACCGGAAAGGCACAGAGGGTGAATCCGGTAGCCGGCACTTTCTCGAGATTCGCTAGCTTCTCTATTTGTAAGTATTCCTTCTTTCTTCCGTAGAAGTGTGACGGCCAGAGGGCGTCGGCCTCCCCGGCCTTGTGGGCCTCTACCATCTTCTTGACCGGTCGATCCACCCCCCATCCGTCGACGCCAATGACCTTGACTCCCTGATCGAGGATCCAGGCGGTCGCCTCTCCCGAGAGCCCTGATTGATGCGGCAGGTACTGCTCCGTCATCCAATACTTGTCGGCCCCCGTGAGGACGCAGACGATGTCGCCGGGACGGAGAACATACTTGATCTTCTCAAGCGCCTCTTTTACCTGATCTGCGCTGATGTTCGATCCGGGGTCGAGGTGGCGAAAATCGAGAACCACCCCGGGGCCGTACAACCACTCCAAGGGCACTTCGTCGATAGTTTTCGCAGGCTTCCCTTCGCAGGTTGGGCCGTAGTGGTACGGCGCGTCGACGTGGGTCCCCGAATGGCCGCTAATCGTAAACTGCTCCGTCGCAAGGGCCATTCCGTCCGGAAACTCTTCCGGGGAAACGCCGGCCAGCTTACCGAGCCGTTCGGCTCCGTCCTTGTGACCTTTGTAAACGATCTGCGGCGGAAAGGGCTCGCTGGCGCCGTTTTCGGTGGTCACACTCAAATCGATAATTCTCGGCATCTTAGTCCT